>JABWBN010000009.1 GCA_013360485.1 Burkholderiaceae bacterium
CCTCCGCCTCGCGCGCCGCATCGGCGGCGGCGCGCTCCGATGACGGCCGGCGTGCACAGGCTCTGCTCGAAGGGCGGCCACAGGCTGCGGCGGCATCGCCCGCTGTCGGGTCGGCGCCGGGCGCGCGGCTTGTGGTGCAGGTGGGCGCCTACACCGACGCCGACAAGCTGCGCGACGCGCGCGCGCGTGTCGAGAAGCTCGGCTTGAAGACCTACACACAGGTGATCGAGTCCGACGGCGGCAAGCGAACCCGAGTGCGCGTGGGGCCCTTCGCCACGCGCGACGAGGCCGACAAGGCTGCCGCGCGCATACGCGCCGCTGGACTGCCGGTGGCCATACTGGCACTCTGAGGCGGCATGTGGACACCGCAATCCATCGGCATGGTGGATGCCGCGCTGCTGGCGGTGCTGGTCCTCAGCGTGCTGGTCGGGCTGTGGCGAGGCGGCGTTTACGAGGTGATGGCGGTGTTGGGCTGGGTGGTGGCCTACGTGGCGGCGCAGGCGTTCGCGCCTGTGGTGGCACCCGATCTGCCGCTGTTTGCACCCGACAGCGCCTTGCGCATCGGCCTGGCCCTGGCACTGGTGTTCTTCGTGGTGCTGCTGGCGTGGTCGCTGCTGGCATGGCTGCTGCGCAAGCTCGTGCATGCCACGCCCCTCACATTGGCCGATCGCATGCTGGGCGGTGCCTTCGGCCTGTTTCGCGGCATTTTCCTACTGCTGGTGGTGGCCACGCTGGTGGCACTCACTCCGGCGCAGCAGACCGCTGGATGGCAGCGCAGCCGTGGCGCCCATTGGTTGGGCGTGATGCTCGAGGGCATCAGGCCCATGCTGCCGACCGCGGTTGCACGCTATCTGCCGGAGTGAAGCCGGCACCCATCATCCTTCGAGGACGGAAGCTCCCATGTGCGGCATCGTCGGCGTGATCTCGCGTACGCCCGTCAACCAGTTGATCTACGACGCCCTGTTGCTGTTGCAGCACCGCGGGCAGGACGCTGCCGGCATCGTGACGATGCAGGGCCGCCAGTGCTACATGCACAAGGCGCGCGGCATGGTCAAGGATGTGTTCCGCACCCGCAACATGCGCGCGCTGCCTGGCAGCGTGGGGCTGGGACAGGTTCGCTATCCCACCGCAGGCAACGCCTTCAACGAGGAAGAGGCGCAGCCGTTCTACGTGAATGCGCCATACGGCATCGTGCTGGTGCACAACGGCAACCTCACGAACGCCCATGCGCTCAAGCAGGAGCTGTTCGAGATCGACCGCCGCCACATCAACACCGGCAGCGATACCGAGGTGCTGATCAACGTGCTGGCCCACGAGATGGAACTGGCCGGGCGCGACGTGCCGCTCACGCCTGAGCTGGTGTTCCGAGCCGTCAAGGCCGTGCACCGGCGCATCCGCGGGTCGTACGCCGTGATCGCGCTGATCGCCGGCTACGGGCTGCTGGCCTTTCGCGATCCGTTCGGCATACGCCCGCTGGTGCTGGGTGAGGCAGACGTACCGCTGGCCGATGGCGGTGGCCGCGAAGTGATCGTCGCCAGCGAGACGGTGGCCCTGGAAGGCACCGGGCACAGGGTGCTGCGCGATGTGGCCCCTGGGGAGGCGGTGTTCATCGACCTCGATGGACAGATCCACGCGCAGCAGTGCGCGCGGTCGCCGTCATTGAATCCGTGCATCTTCGAGTTCGTCTATCTGGCAAGACCCGATTCCGTGATCGACGGCATCTCGGTCTACCAGGCACGGCTGAACCTGGGCGAGACACTGGCCCAGCGGGTGATCAACACCATGCCGCCATCGGACATCGACGTCGTGATTCCCATCCCCGAGAGCAGTCGGCCGAGCGCGATGCAACTGGCCCAGAAGATCGGCAAGCCCTACCGCGAGGGCTTCGTGAAGAACCGCTACGTGGGGCGCACCTTCATCATGCCCGGGCAGTCGGTGCGCAAGAAGAGTGTGCGGCAGAAGCTCAACGCCATTGCGCAGGAGTTCAGGGGCCGCAACGTGCTGCTGGTGGACGACTCCATCGTGCGTGGCACGACCAGCAAGGAGATCGTCCAAATGGCACGCGAGGCCGGGGCGAGGCGCGTGTACATGGCGTCGGCCGCGCCTCCGGTGCGCTATCCGAATGTCTACGGCATCGACATGCCGACCCGCGAGGAGTTGATCGCGCACGGCCGAACCCAAGAAGAGATCCGAGCCTTCATTGGTGCCGATGCGCTGATCTACCAGGACGTCGACGCCATGAAGCGCGTGGTGCGCCAACTCAACCCCGCCATCGCCGGCTTCGAGGCCTCGTGCTTTGACGGCACCTACATCACCGGCGACGTCAGCGTGGCCGACTTCGAGGCCATCGAGCACCAACGCACCCAGGCCCGCCAGGATGACGAGGAGGGCGACGCCCGCACGCGCCTGACGTTGCAGGGCGGCACCGACGGAACCTGACCCTGACCAAGCACGCCATGACTCCAACGGTTCGCACCCGCATCGCCCCGTCGCCCACCGGGTTTCTTCACCTGGGCACGGCCCGCACGGCGCTGTATTCGTGGGCCTATGCCCGCCACCATGGCGGGCATTTCATCCTGCGCATCGAAGACACCGATGTCGCCCGCTCCACCCAGGAGTCGGTCGACCAGATCATCGCGTCCATGCGCTGGCTGGGCCTGGACTACGACGAGGGTCCGCACTACCAAATGCAGCGTCTGGAGCGCTACCACGCGGTGGTGGAGCAGATGATCGCCGCGGGTGCTGCCTATCGCTGCTGGTGCACGCCGGCCGAACTGGACGAGATGCGCGAGGCGCAGCGCGCGCGTGGCGAGAAGACCCACTACGACCGTCGCTGGCGGCCGGAGCCGGGCAAGGTGCTGCCCGTGATTCCTGCGGGCATTCAGCCGGTGGTGCGCTTGCGCAACCCGCTCGATGGCTCGGTCACCTGGGACGACCTGGTCAAGGGGCCGATCAGCATCGCCAATGAAGAGATCGACGACCTGATCATCATGCGCCCGCCGCCCGAAGGTGCTGCCGAGGGAGCGCTGGGTATCCCGACCTACAACTTCGCGGTGGTGGTCGATGACTGGGACATGGGCATCACCCACGTCTTCCGGGGTGATGAGCATGTCAACAACACGCCTTGGCAGATCAACATCTTTCAGGCGCTGGGCGCGCCGCAGCCGCGCTTCGGCCACTGCCCCATCATCCTGGGCGAAGATGGCCTGAAGCTGTCCAAGCGGCGGGGTGCGGTCAGTGTCACGGCCTACGAGGAGGCGGGGTACCTGCCCGAGGCCATGCTGAACTACCTGGCCCGGTTGGGATGGAGCCACGGCGACGACGAGCTCTTCACCCGTGAGCAGATGGTGCAGTGGTTCGACGGCAGCCACCTGGCCCGCAGCCCGGCGCAATGGGACCCGGCCAAGCTGGCCTGGGTGAACGCGCAGTACCTGAAGCAGGCCGACGACTCCCGTCTGGCTGCACTGGTGGCCCGTGAACTGGCGCGGCGGGGCCTGGGGCCCGTTGCCGACGATCTGATGAGGCGCCGCTGCGGACTCTACAAAGACCGATGCACCACGGTGGTGGAACTGGCCGATTGGGTCGAGATGCATGAAGTGCCGGTGGTACCGGCCGAAGCCGATGTGGCACAACACGTCACCGACGCCGTGCGCCCGGCGCTGGTGGCCCTGCGCGACCGGCTGGCCGAGATCGACTGGGACGCTGCCACCATCGCTCAGGTGCTGAAGCAAACGCTCACCGCGCACGGCCTGAAGATGCCGCAGCTGGCGATACCGGTGCGCGTGCTTGTTTGCGGACGCACGCAGACGCCATCGCTGGATGCCGTGCTGGCGCTGTTCGAGCGCCGCACGGTGCTCGCTCGCTTGCAGCACCTATGAGTTGTGCTATAGTCGTGGACTCGCTTGAACGGCGCTCGCGCCAGTGCAAACGGCAACGGTGCACGGGGGTATAGCTCAGCTGGGAGAGCGCTTGCATGGCATGCAAGAGGTCAGCGGTTCGATCCCGCTTACCTCCACCACATCCGGTGCGGCGCGGTGCGTTCGAGTCGATGAAGGATTCGTCCCCTTCGTCTAGAGGCCTAGGACACGACCCTTTCACGGTTGTAACAGGGGTTCGAATCCCCTAGGGGACGCCAGCACACAACCCCGCGGAGCGCATAGCGCCCGCGGGGTTTGTCGATTTCCGGATCAGCTTCGCAGTGGTTCGCTGCGATGCCGATCAGCTTCGCAGTGGCTCGCTGGATGCCGATCAGCTTCGCAGTGGCTCGCTGGATGCCGATCAGCTTCGCAGTGGCTCGCTGGTGACCAGCTCTCGGCCTTCTGCAACCTGCTGCATGCGCGGACGGTCGAGCACGGTGATGCGCGAGTGGGCGCACTGCACCATGCCCAGGGCCTGCATGCGTCGCAGCACGCCGTTGATGCGCTGTCGGCTGGCGCACAACAGCGTGGCCAGATCGGTTTGCGAGAGCGTGAGCTCGATGTGCAGGCCCTCGTCGGTGCCGCGGCCGAACTGGCGGCACAGCCGCAGCAGCTGCTGTGCCACGCGCTGGCCCAGCGGCAGGGTCTGCAACTCCTCCATTCGCCGCAGCATGTGGCGCAGCCGCCGGCAATCCAGCAGCAGCAGGGCCTGATGCAGTTCGGGTGTGCTTTGCACCAGGGTGGTGAGGTCTTGCCGACTCACCAGCAGCAGCGTGCTGTTCATGTGGGCGCGGATGTCCAGCTGCGTGGTGCCGCGGTCCATCAGCTCGATGTCGCCGTACCAGTCGCCGGGGCCCAGCAGGTCGAGGGTGAAGCTTCGCCCGTCGGCGAGGTCGGTGCCCAATCGCAGTGCTCCGCTGGCCACACCCACCCAGTCTGCGGCATGGCTGCCGCGCCGCATGATCAGCACACCGCGGTGGACATGGCGCACGCGTGCCCGAGCCAGGATGGCTTGGCGCAACTCCAGCGACAGCCCCGAGAACCAGGTGCCCGACTCGACCCCCGCGCGTTCGGCCGGGTGCAGGCCGGGATGGTGTACGCCGCTCGGCGGCTCGGGGCGCATGGGCAGTGGACGTGCAAGCAGGGTGGACATGGGCGAGGCTCCAGGAGACATACCCGATTTTCGAAAACGACGCGAACCTGAGGATGTCACTAGGTCGACTCCGGTGGGTTGGGGCATACCCTTCATTCAATTCAGGTGGCGTCGGGGTGATGATACGGCTTATGGGGAACCACCGTGCCATCCAGTCGCCGACACCCGAATTGCCGCCGTCGAGTCGCTTCGATGAGCGGCGCCAGGCGTTGCTGGCCGCAGCGGCTCGGCGCTTCAACGAGCTTGGCGTGCGCGGCGCTACGCTGGCGGTCATCGCCGGCGACGTGGGGCTGGGCACCAGCAGCGTCACCTACTACTACCGGCGCAAGGAAGACCTGGCGGCCGCATGCTTCGAGCAGGCCGTTGCGTTGCACGACGAATGGGTCTGCCAGGCCGCCGTCGAATCGTCGCTCGCACTGCGCGTCGAGGCCTTGCTGGTGGCTATGGCCCAACGGCTGGCCGAGATTGACTGTGGACGGCACCCGCAGTTCCTGCAGTTCAACGACATCCGGGCATTGCCCCAGCCCCATCTGCAGCGCGTGTTCGGTCTCTATACCGCCTGGTGGCGGCGAGTGCGCGACTTGCTGAGCGGGCCCGAGACGATCGGTTGGACACGGCACGATCGAAACGCCCGCACGCACCTGCTGGTGTCCGTGGCGCACTGGCTGCGGGTGTGGATCGGTCGCCATGAACACGACGACTTCCCGCGCGTCGCCCGCCGTCTGGCGGCCGTGGTGTTGCACGGCTTGAGCGCCAGCGACCAGGGCTGGCCTGACGAGGTCGGTCGCACAATGGCGTGGCAGACGGCCGCGGGCTCGCCGGCGCAGGAGGCCTTCCTGCGCGCGGCCACTGAACTGGTGAACGACCAGGGATTTCGGGGAGCGTCGGTGCAGGCCATCGCTGCGCGGGTGCGACTGAGCAAGGGCTCCTATTACCACCGCCACGACACCAAGGACGACCTCGTCGTTGCCTGCTTCGAGCGCAGCTTCGCGCTTCAGCGACAGGCGTTTGTGGCCGCTCAAGAGGCCGGCGGCAATGGCTGGCAGCGCACCTGCGAGGCGTGTGCCGCACTCGTGCGGCTGCAACTGTCTGTCGAGGGTCCCCTGCTGCGCAGTACAGCCACCAGCGCCTTGCCGACTGCGGAGCACAGGCGCGCGGCACGGCGAACGCAGATGCGCTTGACCGAGCGCTTGGCGAGCCTGCTTGTCGAATCCATGGTCGACGGCTCCATGAGGCCGCACGATCCGGCGGTGGGTGCCCAAGTACTGGCCGGTGCAGTGAACGCCGCCAGCGAACTCACGCGTTGGGTGCCCGGGCTCGATCCGGCCGATGCCGTGCGCGTCTACCTGCGGCCAGCCATGACGGGGCTGTTGGCACCGGCTCGGTGAGACCACCCGATCCAGTGCGATTGCTTTCCACTGTTGAACGAAAGACGGGGGCTGAGCAATCTGCGGCATGTTCAAGAACTACGGGTAAGTCCCAGTTAAATAGTTCAGTTGCTGAAATATTCTGAGGCCTTCGATATCCGTACGCAAGCCATGTCGACAGACTTCGTTCCCGTGGCCGGTCCGCTGGCCGACCTGCACCTGCTGCACATCACGCGCAACAGCACCGTGCTGCATGCGCGCATGAACCGACCGGGCAAGCGCAATGCGCTGAGCGATGAACTGGTACAGCAGGTGCACACCTGCTTCCAGCAGTTGCCGCAGGACGTGGGCGCGGTTGTCATCAGCGGCGAGGGCGACCACTTCTGTGCGGGCCTCGACCTGTCCGAACTGGTGGAGCGCGACATCCAGGGGGCGGTGCTGCACTCGCGCATGTGGCATGCGGCGTTCGACGCCATCCAGTTCGGTCGCGTGCCGGTGGTGGCGGTGTTGCACGGGGCCGTGGTGGGCGGCGGCATGGAGTTGGCCGCCTCGTGTCACTTGCGCGTGGCGGAGGACTCGGCCTACTTCGGCTTGCCCGAAGGTCAGCGGGGCATCTTCGTCGGTGGCGGTGGCTCGGCTCGCATTCCGCGCCTGATGGGTGTGGCGCGCATGACCGATCTCATGCTCACCGGGCGCGTGCTGGATGCGGAAGAGGGTGCTCGCGCAGGGCTCGTGCACTACCGCGTGGGTGATGGTCAGGGTCTTGCGCGTGCGCTCGAGCTCGCTGAGCGCGTCGCGCGCAACGCGCCGATGTCGAACTTCGCGGTCATGCATGCGCTGCCGCGCATCGCCGACCAGTCTCAGTCCGAGGGCCTCTTCACCGAGGCGCTGATGGCCGCCGTGGCCGGAAGCACACCGCATGCACAGGAACGCCTGCGTGCCTTTCTCGACGGCCGCGCCGCAAAGGTGACGAAGTGACGACCGCGCCGCGCTACCGCGCCGCCAGTGTCGGCGGTTGCCTTGAAGCCACGGTCGACCGTCGTGCCGATGGCTCGGTCGTCCTGCGCTCGACCGAGCCCTTGGGCTGGTTTCCGCAGCGGCTGACCGATAGCCTGGAACAGTGGGCGGCCGAAGCCCCGGACCGCACGCTGGTGGCGCGCCGCGGACCCGATGGGGCATGGATACGCATCGGCTATGCGCAGATGCTGCAACGGGTACAGGCCGTTGCGCACGGGTTGCTGCAGCATGACCTGTCGCCCGACCGGCCGCTGATGGTGCTGTCCGACAACGACATCGAGCACTTCACGCTGCTGCTGGCGGCGATGTGGGTCGGCGTGCCGTGCGTGCCGGTGTCGCCGGCCTATTCGCTGGTGTCGCAGGACTACGGCAAGCTGCGGCACATCGTGCAGACGGCTACGCCCGGCTTGGTGTTTGCCCGTGACGCCGCCTACGCACGCGCCATCGATGCGACGGTGCCGTCATCGGTGCCGGTGGTGTTGGCCAACGATGCGGCGGTCGGACTCGTGCGCTCGCAGGGCGCTCTGACCGCCCACGTGGTGTCGAGCTTCGAGCACATGCTGCAAGCGCAGCCCAGCGCCGCCGTGGTCGCGGCGCACGGGGCCGTGGGACCCGACACGATCGCGAAGATCCTGTTCACCTCAGGCTCCACGCGCATGCCCAAGGGGGTGATCAACACGCAGCGCATGCTGTGCGCCAACCAGCAGATGCTGCGCCAGACCCTGCGCTTCCTGGGCGAGGAGCCGCCTGTGCTGGTCGACTGGCTGCCCTGGAACCACACGTTTGGCGGCAACCACAACATCGGGATCGCCCTCTACAACGGCGGCACGCTCTACATCGACGATGGCCGCCCAACGCCACAGGGTATCGCCCAGACGCTGGAAAACCTGCGGGAAATCGCGCCCACGATCTACTTCAACGTGCCCAAGGGCTTCGAGGAGATCGTGCATGCCATGGACACCGACGAAAAGCTGCGCGCGCGCCTGTTCAGCCGGGCCCGGGCGTTCATGTATGCCGGAGCCGGTTTGAGCCAAGCGGTGTGGGATCGGCTCGATGCCCATGGCGAGGCCGCCGTCGGCGAGCGTGTGCGCGTGATCACCAGCCTGGGTATGACCGAGACAGCGCCCGCATGCACCTTCGCCGTGGGCACCGACCTGCGCTCGGGCCATGTGGGACTGCCGTTGCCAGGTGTCGAGGTGAAACTGGTGCCCGATACCAGCGGCAGCGGCAAGATCGAGATCCGGTTCCGCGGCCCCAACGTCATGCCGGGGTACTGGCGCGCTCCCGAACAGACAGCCGAAGCCTTCGACGAAGAGGGCTACTACCGCACCGGTGATGCGGTTCGCTTCGTCGACGAAGCCGAACCGCAACGCGGCCTCTTGTTCGATGGCCGCACCGCCGAGGACTTCAAGCTTTCCACGGGCACTTTCGTGAGCGTGGGTCCGCTGCGCGGACGTGTCGTGATGGCGGGCGCACCGTGCGTGCTCGATGTGGTCGTCACCGGCCTGAATCGCGACGAGGTCGGCGCGCTCGTCTTCCCGCGGCTGGATGCCTGCCGCGCCCTGGCCGGACTGGCGGCCGACGTGCCGGCACCCGACGTGCTCCACCATCCGAAGGTGCGCGGATTCTTCCAGGCGCTTGCCGATCGGATGTGGCGCGAGGCCACCGGCAGCGCCAGCCGTGTTGCGCGCTGGCATGTGATGGCCGAGCCGCCTTCGATTGACCGCGGCGAGATCACCGACAAGGGGTCGATCAACCAGCGCGCCGTACTCGCTCACCGCGAGGCGCTGGTCGAGGCACTGTACGAGGGGCGCGAAGCCGATCCCTTCCTGATCCTGCCGTCCGGTTTCCGACCCTGAGCGACGGGCTCGGCCCCACTTGTGAACGATCGATAGGAAACCTGCAATGCAGATCTCTGGACAGTCGGCACTCGTCACCGGGGGTGGCTCCGGACTGGGCGAGGCGCTGGTGCGCCTACTGGTGGACCAGGGTGCGAAGGTGGCCATCCTCGACATCAATGCCGACGGTGCGCGCAGGGTGGCGGCCGAAACAGGCGCATTGGCGTGCCCATGCGACATCATCGACGGTGCCTCTGTGGAGGCCGCACTCGATGCCGCCACGCAGGCCCATGGCGTGCCCCGGCTGGTGCTCAATGTGGCCGGCATTGGCACCGCGCGACGCATCATCGCCAAGGACGGCACGCCGGCGCCGCTGGCTGACTTCGAACGCGTGGTACGCGTGAACCTGATAGGCACTTACAACGTCACGCGACTGGCCGTGGCGCGCATCGCGCGGCTGGAGCCGCTGGACGACGGCGAGCGCGGTGTCGTGCTGTGCACGGCGTCGGTGGCGGCGTACGACGGGCAGGTGGGCCAGGAAGCCTATTCGGCGAGCAAAGGCGGCGTGGTCTCCATGACCCTGCCGATGGCGCGCGACCTGGCGCAGTGGGGCATTCGCGTCGCCACTGTCGCGCCCGGGCTGTTCGCCACGCCTTTGATGAACGAGTTGCCTGAAGCCGTGCAGCAATCGCTGGCAGCGTCGATCCCGTTTCCGAAGCGGTTGGGCCGGCCCGATGAGTTCGCCGAACTGGCCGCGCACATCATCACGAATCGGCACCTCAACGGCGAGGTGATCCGGCTCGACGGCGCCTTGCGCATGGCGCCACGCTGATCGAACCTTGGACATCGCGCAGCCATGGTGGCGCTGCGCGAGCATGCCGGTTGCTAGCCACCCGAAACCCGAAAGTGGAGACACGTACGATGAAGCTCATCCGGACCCTGGTGGCATCTGCCGCCGCCCTGTTCGTGACCCTGCCCGCGGTGGCCGACATCACGGTCGGCATCAGCCTGCCCTTGACGGGTCCGGCCTCGGGACTGGGCATCCCGATGCAGAACCAGTTCAAGCTCTGGCCTGCAACCGTGGCGGGCGAGAAGCTGAAGGTCATCATCCTCGACGACGCGACCGACCCGACCAAGGGCGTGCAGAACGCGCGCCGCTTCGTCACCGACGAGAAGGTCGACCTCATCATCGGCTCGGCTGCCACGCCGGTGGCCATCCCGATGGCAGCGGTTGCTGCCGAGTCGGGCACCGTGCAGCTTGCCGCGTCGCCGGCAGCCTTGCCGCCTGGCAAGGATGCCTGGACCTTCCGCCTGCCGCAGTCGACCTCGGTCATGGCCTATCCCATCGTGACGCTGATGCGCAAGCAGGGTGTGAAGACGGTGGGCTTCCTCGGTTACTCCGATGCGTATGGCGAGCAGTGGCTCAAGGACTTCACAGCGCTCGCCGAAAAGTCGGGCCTCAAGGTCGTCGCGGCCGAGCGCTTTGCCCGCACGGATACCAGCGTCACGGCGCAGGCGCTCAAGCTCGTGGCTGCCAATCCCGATGCCATGCTGGTGGTGGCCTCCGGTTCCGGCGCGGCCATGCCTCAGAAGGGCTTGGTCGAGCGCGGTTACAAGGGCAAGGTCTACCAGACCCATGCAGCGGCCACGCGCGACCTGATGCGCATCGGCGGCAAGGATGTCGAAGGCACCTATGTCGTGTCCGGTCCTGCGGTTGTGGGTGAACTGCTGCCGGACAGCCACCCGTCCAAGCCGGTGGCCATCGACTTCGTCACCAAGTACGAGAAGGCCTATGGCGCCGGCTCACGCAACCAGTTCGCCGGTCACAGCTACGACGCCTTGCTGGTGCTGGAGAAGGTGGTTCCGGTGGCGCTGAAGCAGGCCAAGCCGGGCACGGCGGAGTTCCGCGCCGCGCTCAAGGACGCCATCGAGGGCATGGGCCGCACGGTCTTTGCGCACGGCATCATGAACTGGACCAAGGACGATCACTGGGGCTATACGACCAAGACTGGCGTGATGTTGAAGGTCGTCAATGGCGACTGGGCTTACGAGGATTAACCCGCAGTCCCAATTCGGCCCGAGGCCTTCACAATGGCGCGCCCCGATTTAATTCTTCGACCGAACGGTCGAAGAATCGGTCGGTGGCGCCCCGCTAACCACAGCCTGAGCCATGGACTTCTCGATCGCCAGCATCCTGGCGCTGGACGGCATCACGAATGGCGCGATCTACGCGCTGCTGGCACTGGCCACGGTGCTCGTGTTTGCCGTCACGCGCGTGATCTTCATTCCACAGGGCGAATTCGTTACTTTCGGCGCCCTCACGTTGGCCATGCTGCAAATGGGGCAGGTGCCGGGCACGGCATGGTTTCTGTTGGTGCTGGCCGGCGTGACGGCCGCAACCGATGCCTGGCATGGGCTGCGCCGAGGCCAGTCCCACGCGCGTACGGTGCGTCGTGTGCTGGGCACGCTGGCCTACCCGGTGGCAATCTGCGCGTTGGTGTTCTGGGCGGCGCCGCAGAAGTTCCCCATGTGGGTGCAAGCGCTGCTGACGTTGGCGCTGGTCACGCCCTTTGGGGGCCTGATCTACCGCCTGGCCTATGAGTCCCTGGCCGATGCCACGGTGCTGGTGTTGCTGATCGTCTCGGTGGGCGTGCACTTCGCGCTCACCGGCCTGGGCCTGTACTACTTCGGCGCCGAGGGCTTTCGCAATCCCAGCTTCTGGAATGACCGTTTCAATCTCGGCCCGGTGACGCTGTCGGGCCAGGCGCTGATCATCTTTGTGGCCTCGCTGACCCTGATCGTGATGCTGTGGCTCTTCTTCGAACGCAGCCTGCATGGCAAGGCACTGCGCGCAACCGCCGTCAACCGGCTGGGCGCGCGATTGATGGGCATCTCCAGCCAGTCGGCCGGGAGGTTGACCTTCACCCTGGCCGCCTTCATTGGCGCGCTGTCCGGCCTGCTGATCGGGCCGACGACCACCGTGTTCTATGACTCCGGCTTCCTGATCGGCCTGAAGGGCTTCGTGGCCGCGGTGTTCGCGGGGCTGTCGAGCTATCCACTGGCGCTGGTGGGCGCCATGGCGGTGGGACTGCTCGAGGCGTTCGGCTCGTTCTGGGCCAGTTCATTCAAGGAGGTGATCGTTTTCGGCTCGATCATCCCGGTGCTGTTGTGGCGCTCGCTGCGCGATCCGCATGGCGAGGAGCACTGACATGGCCATCCTGCACAAATTCGGTTTTCCGCTGTTTGCAGCGGTGATGCTGGCGCTGCCGCTGCTGCCGCTGCCGGACTTCTGGATCACGCAGCTCAACTACATCGGCCTGTACGCACTGGTCTCGCTGGGGCTGGTGGTGCTCACGGGCGTGGCGGGCCTGACATCCTTCGGCCAGGCGGCATTCGTCGGCGTGGGCGCATACACGGCTGCGCTCATGTCGGTGAGCCTCGGCATCTCGCCCTGGTTCTCGCTCTTTGCAGGTATCGGCGCCAGCGTGTTGGTGGCTCTGGTGCTCGGCGCGATCACACTGCGCATGTCGGGCCATTACCTGCCGCTGGCCACCATCGCGTGGGGCCTGACGATCTACTACTCCATCTCCAACATGGAGTTCCTCGGCAAGTACGACGGCATCCTGGGCGTGCCCCCTATCACGCTGGGTGGAACCAGCTTGGGCAGCGGGCGAGGCATCTATGTGCTCATCTGGGTGTTCGCACTGGCCGCTGCACTGGGCGTGACCTGGCTGCTCGATTCGCGTCCAGGCCGGGCAATCCGATCGCTCAAGACCGGCACCACCATGGCCGAGTCCATGGGCATCTCGACCTTTCGCTACAAGGTGGTGGCATTCGTGCTGGCCGCCGTGCTGGCCGCGATTTCAGGGTGGTTGTTTGCCCACTTCCAGCGCACGGTCAACCCCTCGCCGTTCGGTCTGAACAAGGGCATCGAGTACCTGTTCATGGTGGTGCTGGGCGGCGTCGGCCATGTGTGGGGCGCGTTCCTCGGTGCCGGCGTGCTCAAGCTGATCGAGGACCAGTTGCAGGTGCTGCTGCCGCGCATCATCGGCACCAGCGGCAATTTCGAGATCATCGTCTTCGGTCTGGTGATGATCGCCGTGCTCAAGTACGCGCCCGACGGACTGTGGACTTTCCTCGGTCGCCTGGTGCCGCCGCGGCAGCGCGTGCGCGACTGGGAGGGTGCCCCCCGGCTGCCTGCTCGTGAAAAGCCTGCGCACGGCGAACTCCTGCTCGAAGTCGAAAAAGTGCGCAAGGAATTCGGTGGTTTGGTCGCGGTCAACGACGTGTCGTTCCAGATGCGCGCCGGCGAGATCGTCGGCTTGATCGGCCCCAATGGCGCCGGCAAATCCACCACCTTCAACCTCATCACCGGCGTGCTGGCACTCACCGGCGGAACTGTGCGCTTTCGCGGCCAGGAGGTCGGCCGGATGGTGTCGCGTGCCATTGCGCGGTTGGGCGTGTCGCGCACCTTTCAGCACGTGAAGATGATTCCGGAAATGACGGTGCTCGAGAATGTTGCGCTGGGCGCGTACACCCGCACCCGCACTGGTACGGTGCGTGCCATGCTGAGGCTGGACCGCGGCGAGGAGCGCCAGGCGCTGGCAGAGGCCGAGACGCAACTCGCACGCATCGGCATGACCGACAAGATGCATGAGCTCGCCGGCAACCTCGCCCTCGGTCCGCAGCGCCTGATGGAGATCGCTCGGGCGCTGTGCACGGACCCGACACTGTTGCTGCTCGACGAACCGGCTGCTGGCCTGCGGCACAAGGAGAAGCAGGCGTTGGCAGCGGTGCTGCGTCAGCTCAAGTCCGAGGGCATGAGCATCCTGCTGGTCGAGCACGACATGGATTTCGTGATGGGCCTGACCGACCGCATCGTCGTGATGGAATTCGGTACCCGCCTGATGGAGGGCACGCCTGCCGAGGTGCAGGCCAGCCCGGCCGTGCGCGCGGCCTACCTGGGAACGGAGCACTGACGTGGCCGAAGCTCTGTTGCAAGTGAGTGCGTTGCACGCCGGCTACGGCCGCGCCGAAGTGCTGACCGGCCTGGATCTGCGGCTGGAGCGCGGCCAGGTGGTCACCGTGATCGGTCCCAACGGTGCCGGCAAGTCCACCACGCTGAATGCACTGATGGCGGTGCTGCCCTCGCGGGGCCAGGTCGTCTTCGACGGCATCGACCTGGCCGATGTTGACCTCGAGGAACGTGTCATGCTGGGCATGGCGCTGGTGCCCGAAAAGCGCGAGTTGTTCGGCACCATGCCGGTGGAGGACAACCTCGTGCTGGGCGGCTATCGGTCGATGAAGCTGCGCAAGCCCAACTGGCGAGGGGAACTCGATCGGGTATACGAGCTCTTTCCTCGGCTCAAGGAGCGCCGCAACCAGCTGGCCGGAACACTCTCTGGTGGCGAGCGGCAGATGCTGGCCGTCGGGCGCGCGCTGATGTCGTCGCCCAAGCTCTTGATGCTCGACGAACCCAGCCTCGGCCTGGCGCCGCTGATCGTGCGAGAGATCTTCCGCATCATCTCGCGCCTGAGCGAGCAGGGTGTGAGCATCTTGCTGATCGAACAGAACGCGCGAGCGGCGCTCGAGGTGGCTGACCATGGCTACGTGCTCGAGACCGGCGCGATTGCGCTGCAGGGGCCCGCGGCCGAGCTGGCAGGCGACCCGCGGGTGATCGAAACCTACCTGGGCGCGGCGCGCAAGACCGCAGCCGGGACCGACTGACACATCATGGGGCTGCGCGGCCGCATGCCGGAGGCGGCGCCAGTCGATGACGTGGCGCTTGGCGCGCTCGATTGCGTGCTGGGCTACCACGTCGCGCGGGCCGCGGTGGTGACGGTCGGACTGTTCGAGCGCCACGTCGGCGAGCGCTTCGGCCTGCGCAAGGTGGAGTTCTCCATCCTGATGCTGCTCGCTGCCAACGCCGCGTTGTCGCCCAAGCGCCTGGGCCAGGTGCTGCTGCTGTCCCCGCCCAACCTCACGCTGCTACTTGACCGCCTACAGGAGCGCTCGCTGTTGCGGCGCGAGCGCAACCCGCTCGACGGCCGCTCGCAGAACGTGGTGCTCACCGATGCCGGGCGTGCCCTGGCGTCTGACGCGGCGGAGGCCGCGCGGACGATGGAGACGGAGCTGTCGGCGCGGCTGTCCAGCGCCGAGCATGCCATGCTGATCGAGTTGCTGCGCAAGGCGACGGGTCGCTGAATCCTATCGGCGGACGGCTCCCCCGTTTGAGGAGGCTCTGGGCGGGCCTCGTAAATAGTCGATGAGGGAAATTCCCAGCGCGAACCCGCTTGCCGGGCAAGCGCGTGGGGCCGTACGATCGCCTTATTCTTCAACCGACCGGTCGGTCAATTGCAGATCGGTCCGAGCAACACATCCCGACATGACCGCGCGCCACCCCACGGCAGCCGCCGCCGCGTCGCCAGCCGAAGCGCAGGCGACCGCCGAGGCCGTGCGCGAGGCGATGTCTCGTGACGACGCCGTCATCCGCTTGCTTGGGCTGGAGGTCGTCACGATCGGACCAGGCAGTGCACGGGTGTCGATGCAGGTGCGAGCCGACATGCTCAATGGCTTCGGGATCTGCCACGGCGGTTTGATTGCCACGCTGGCCGATGCGGCGTTCGCCTACGCCTGCAACGCCTATAACGTCCAAACGGTGGCATCCGGCTTCTCGGTCGAATTGCTGGCCGGTGCGCACGAGGGCGATCGCCTCATGGCGGTCGCGCGAGAGGCGAGTCGCAAGGGACGGCTCGGGGTCTACGACATCGAGGTTGACGATCAACATGGCCGGCGAATTGCGCTGTTTCGTGGCCATTCCTACACGATGGTGGGCCGACCGGTGGTCGGCGGCGCGCCACTGAATCCACGCGGAGGATGAATGCCTGTCAAGCAGCCAGCGCCCGGTGACCTCGAGCCCATCGAGCGCGCCAGCCGGGACGAACTCCAGGCCCTGCAGCTCGAGCGGCTGCAGCAAACCCTGGCGCATGCCTTCGAGCATGTGCCGCACTATCGGCGCGCATTCGAGGCGCGTGGCGTCCACCCGTCGGATTGCAAGACACTGGCCGACCTGGCTCGATTTCCATTCACCACCAAGGCCGACCTGCGTGCCAACTACCCGTTCGGCATGTTCGCCGTGCCGCGCGAGCAGGTGGTGCGCGTGCATGCATCGTCGGGAACGACAGGCAAACCGACGGTGGTGGGCTACACGCAGGGCGACATCGACACCTGGGCCGAGCTGATGGCGCGCTCGCTTCGGGCAACCGGAGCGCGGCGTGGCGACATCGTGCACAACGCCTATGGCTACGGCCTGTTCACCGGCGGACTGGGCGCACACTACGGCGCCGAGCGCCTGGGCTGCACCGTGGTGCCGATGTCCGGGGGCCAGACCGAGAAGCAGGTGCAGCTCATCGTCGACTTCAAGCCAGACATCATCATGGTCACGCCAAGCTACATGCAGGTGATCATCGAAGAGTTCCGGCGCCAGGGCATGGACCCGCGCGAGATGTCGATCCGCATCGGCGTCTTCGGCGCCGAGCCCTGGACCGAGGCGATGCGCGCCGAGATCGAAGCCAGCGCCGCGATCGATGCCGTCGACATCTACGGCCTGTCCGAAGTGATGGGTCCCGGCGTGGCCTGCGAGTGCATCGAGTCGAAGGATGGTCCGGTGATCTGGGAAGACCACTTTTATCCGGAAATCATCGACCCCGACACTGGCAATGTGCTACCCGATGGCAGCGAAGGCGAGCTCGTGTTCACCTCGTTGAGCAAGCAGGCGATGCCCGTCATCCGCTATCGCACGCGCGACCTCACGCGGCTGCTGCCGCCGACCGCCCGCAGCATGCGCCGCATGGGCAAGATCGTTGGCCGCTCCGATGACATGCTCATCATCAGGGGCGTGAACGTGTTCCCCACTCAAATCGAAGAACTCGTGCTCAAGCAGGGCCGCCTGGCCGGGCAATACCAGCTGGTCGTCACGCGCCCCGATCGCCTCGACGAACTCGAGGTGCGCTGCGAACTGCTGCCCGAGCATGCGCAGGCCGATGCGGCCGCCGTCGGTACAGAACTGCAGCACCTGATCAAGTCGCTGATCGGTGTGAGCGCCAGTGTCAGTGTCGGGCTGCCCGACTCCATCGAGCGCACGCTCGTGGGCAAGGCGCGCCGTGTCGTCGACAAGCGCCCGCGCTGAGTGCAGCGAACCTGACGCGCAGGAGTGAGGCATGTACACCCAGGCCATGGACACCGCCGCCCGCGAGGGACACGCAAGCGCACCGGAGCTTGCTCCGACCGAACGCGAGCAGCGCTTCGAGGCCCGCATCGCCGCTGGCGAATACGTCGAATCCAAAGACTGGATGCCCGATCACTATCGGCGCACGCTGGTGCGCCAGATCAGCCAGCATGCGCACTCCGAGATCGTCGGCATGCTGCCTGAAGGCAACTGGATCACCCGTGCGCCGACCCTCAAGCGCAAGGCCATCTTGCTGGCCAAGGTGCAGGACGAAGGCGGGCATGGCCTGTATCTCTACGCAGCAGCCGAGACCCTGGGCACCAGCCGTGACGAGATGATCGAGGCGCTGCACAACGGCCAGGCCAAGTACAGTTCGATTTTCAACTACCCCACGCTCACCTGGGCGGATGTGGGCGTGATCGGCTGGCTGGTCGATGGCGCGGCCATCATGAACCAGATCCCGCTGTGCCGGTGCAGCTACGGGCCCTACGCCAGGGCGATGATCCGGGTGTGCCGCGAGGAGTCGTTCCACCAGCGCCAGGGCTTCGACGCGTTGTACGCGATGATGTCCCAGGGCACGCAGGCACAGCGTGACATGGTGCAGGAGGCGGTGAACCGCTGGTGGTGGCCCAGCCTCATGATGTTCGGTCCGCCCGACGGCGAGAGCACGCACTCCGAGCAATCGATGCGCTGGGGCATCAAGCGCATCGGCAACGACGAGTTGCGCCAGAAGTTCATCGACGCCGCCGTCGAGCAGGCGAAGGTGCTGGGTGTCGACCTGCAGGACCCCCAACTGAAGTGGAACCCCGAGCGCGGGCACCACGACCATGGCCCCATCGACTGGGACGAGTTCTGGCGCGTGGTGGGCGGCGATGGACCTTGCAACCGCGACCGTCTGGCTGCACGCGTGCGTGCGCGCGAAGAGGGTGCCTGGGTGCGCGAGGCGGCGATGGCCCATGCACGCAAGCGGGCGGCATGCGATGCGGCGGCGCAGGCCGCGTGATCGCGGGCGCGATGCCGTCGATTCCTAGCCGGAGGGGTGACAGGAGGTGATCCAGATGAGCGATACCCGCGATGAATGGCCCTTGTGGGAGGTGTTCGTGCGCCCGAAGTCGGGGCTGGACCACAAGCACTGCGGCAGCCTTCATGCCGCCGACTCCGCCATGGCCCTGAACCTCGCACGTGAGGTGTACACCCGGCGTCAGGAAGGGGTGAGCCTGTGGGTCGTGCGCTCGGACCAGATCGTCGCCAGCGACCCTGCTGACAAGGACATGCTTTTCGAGCCCGCCTCCGACAAGGTTTACCGGCATCCGACGTTCTACAAGCTGCCTGACTCCGTCGACCACATGTGATTTCTGCGGCTCGTCGCACTTGCCCGTCATGATCTCCGGCCACTCCATCGCGATTGCGCACGATCCCATCGTCGACTATGTGCTGCGCATCGGCGACACCGCGCTGGTGCATGCGCAGCGCCTGGCCGAGTGGTGCGGTCATGCGCCGGTGCTCGAGGAGGACATCGCCCTGTCGAACGTGGCGCTCGATCACATCGGCCAGGCCCGCGCGCTGCTCACGCACGCGGGATCGCTCCATGCGTCGAGGGCGGGCGGGCAGGCGTATGACGAGGACCAGCTGGCGTTCCTTCGCGGCGAGGGTGACTTCCGCAACGTCACGCTGGCGGAGTTGCCGCTGCGGCGTGGAGGCGGCGACTTCGCCGACACCGTCTTGCGCAACCTGCTGCTGTCGACATGGTTCAAGCTGTGGTGGCAGCGCCTGCAGTCGTCGACTGACGAGACACTGTCGGGTATCGCCGGCAAGGCGCTGAAGGAGGCCCGCTACCACCAGTCGCACGCCGCGCAGTGGGTGGTGCGCCTGGGCGATGGCACCGATGAGTCGGCGGCGCGAATGCGCAAGGCGCTGGCGCGCGCGTGGCCCTATGTGCCCGAGCTGTTCGAAGCCGACGCGGTCGATGCAGCGGCCGTCGCTTCGGGCTTCGGTCCGGCCACTTCCGATCTGCATCCGCAGTGGTCGACCGAGATCGCCGCTGTATTGAAGGATGCGAACCTGACCGCGCCGGCAGCCACGGCGTTCCGGTCGACCGGGCGGCGTGGTGTACACAGCGAGCACCTGGGCTATCTGCTGGCCGAGATGCAGGTGCTGCAGCGACGCTACCCTGGGGGTGTCTGGTGACGGTGGTAACTGAACTGCACACGCGAGTCGGGGTGGCGTGGCGCGTGCTGCAGCGCGTGCCTGATCCGGAGATCCCGGCTGTTTCGCTGGTCGACCTGGGTATCGTGCGCGAGGTGCGCGAGGTGCGCGAGGAGGGCGACGAGCTGCTCGTGGTGCTCACGCCCACCTACTCGGGGTGCCCGGCGACCGAGGCCATTGCGTCGGCTGTGCGGCGCGAATTGGAATCCGCCGGACTGGGGCCGGTGAAGGTGACGCGCCGTCTGGCGCCGGCCTGGACCACCGATTGGATCACCGATGAGGGACGCCGGCAGCTCCAGCGTCACGGGATAGCGCCGCCGGGACCGGCACCAGCCGCAGGCGAGCAGGTGGTGCGGTTCGTGAGCCGGTCACCCACCTGTCCGCGCTGCGCAAGCGCGCGCACCGAGAGCCTGTCCGAGTTCGGGTCCACCGCCTGCAAGTCGCTGCACCGGTGCATGGCCTGTGGCGAGCCGTTCGAGCACTTCAAGCCGATATGAGCACCGATACGCACTTCCACAGCTTGCGCGTGGTCGCGCGCGACGCAGTGGCCGACGACGCCGTGGCGTTGAGGCTCGAAGTGCCGCCCGCGCTGGTCGAGGCCTACGCGTTCGAACCTGGGCAACACCTCACGCTGCGCACCGTCATCGCCGGGCAGGAGTGCAGGCGATCGTATTCCTTGTGCGATTGGACGGGTCGGCCGACGTTGCGCATAGGCGTGCGGCGGATCGAAGGCGGGCTGTTCTCGAACTGGGTCCACGAGCGGTTGCACGTGGGCGAGGCGGTCGATGTGATGCCGCCGCAGGGCCGCTTCGTGCTGCGCCCGGGTACCGGCACTGCGCGACATGTGCTGGGCGTGGCCGGAGGCAGCGGCATCACGCCGATCCTGGCCATCGCCCGGGCGTTGCTCGACGATGAGCCGCGCAGCCGCTTCACGCTGGTCTACGGCAACCGAACCGCGCGCAGCACCATGTTCAAGGAGGAACTCGAAGACCTCAAGAACCGCCACCTTGCGCGCATGATGCTGATACCGGTGTTCTCGCGCGAGCCGGTCGATGCCCCGCTGTCCGGAGGGCGCATCGATGCACCGCTGCTGCATCGACTGGCCACCACGTTGATCGACGTGCCGGCCCTGGACGCAGTCTTCGTGTGCGGCCCGGAAGGCATGATCGAAATCGCACAGCAGGCGTTGCTCGATGCACGGCTACCTGCTGGGCGTATCCACACCGAGCGCTTCGGTGTGGCCGCGGCGCGCACGGCGGCCGACGTGCCGCAACCGGGAGATGTTAGCGATGCCCGCATCACGATCACACGTGATGGGCTCACCCGGACGGTGCCATATTCGGCACCCGACGGCAGCATTCTCGATGCCTGCGCCCGCGCCGGGTTCGAGTTGCCGTATTCTTGCAAGTCCGGTGTGTGCGGCACATGTCGCGCCCGGCTTCAGACGGGACAGGTGCGCATGGATCGCAATTTCGCACTCGAGCCCGCCGAGGTGGCCGCCGGCTTCGTGCTCACCTGCCAGGCCCATCCCGTGAGCGACAGCGTGGCGCTGTCGTTCGACGAGCGCTGAAACGGCAGGCTGCCATGGGACGCGTGCGCGGCGCTGCCTTCGATGACCAACGAAGTCGCATCCTCACGCATGCGGCGGCGCTGTTTGCCGAGCGCGGGTATACCGCCACCTCGATGAACGAGGTCGCGGCCGCCAGCGGCGTGTCCAAGCCCACTCTCTACCACTATGTGCGGGACAAGCACGAGTTGCTGCGCTGCGTGGCGCAGGCGCACGTCGACCGTCTGCAGGCGCTGGTGGCCGAAGTCGTGGCAGAGGGCCTGCCGCCTCGCGAGAGGCTGGCGCAACTCATCAGCCGCTTCGTGCTGGCCTACGCCGATGCGTGCAACGAGCATCGTGTCTTGACCGACGACGTCAAGTTCCTCGACGAGCAGGCGCGCGAACGCGTGCTCGACGGTGAGCGGCGGGTGGTTGAAGTGTTCGCAGATGCGCTGGCGCAACTGCGCCCCGAACTATCCGCGGCATCCTTGACCAAACCGCTGACCATGCTGCTGTTCGGCATGATGAACTGGATGTTCACGTGGCTCAAGCCGGGTGGTCCGGTTGACCACGGCACGATCGCGCCGGTGGTGGTCGATCTGTTCCTGGGTGGGCTGGAGCATGTTCAGGCTCCGCCAGACCCGGTACCGCTTTCTTGTCAGAAGCAACCCCAGAAGGAGATATGCACATGAAACTGATCCGTTCCCTGATGGCCGCAGCACTGGCTGCCGTGTGTGCAACTTCGCAGGCCGGCGAAATCAAGGTCGGCGTCACCGTGTCGGCCACCGGCCCGGCCGCATCGCTGGGCATACCCGAGAAGAACACGTTCGACCTGATGCCCAAGACGCTGGCGGGTCACACGGTCAAGTACATCGTGCTCGACGACGCATCCGACACCACGGCGGCCGTCACCAACGCCCGGCGGCACATCACCGAGAACAAGGTGGACATCATCATCGGCTCGACGACCACGCCGAACTCGCTGGCCATGATCGACGTGGTGTCCGAGAGCCAGACGCCAATGATCTCGATGGCGGCTTCGGCACGCATCGTCGAGCCCGTCGATGCCAAGCGGCGCTGGGTGTTCAAGACGCCGCAAAACGACATCATGATGGCGCTGGCCATCGTGCAACACATGGCCGACAACGGCATCAAGTCGGCGGCGTTCATCGGCTTTGCGGATGCCTATGGCGAGGGCTGGTTGCAGGAGTTCAACAAGGCGGCCGCGCTCAAAAGCATCCAGGTGGTGGCCACCGAACGGTACAACCGCACCGATTCGTCCGTCACCGGACAGGTCCTGAAGATCATGAAGGAGAACCCGCAGGCTGTGCTGGTGGCGGGTTCGGGCACCCCGGCCGTGCTGCCTCAGCGCACGCTCAAGGAGCGCGGCTACAAGGGAGTGGTCTACCAGACGCACGGCGTGGCCAACAACGATTTCCTGCGCGTCGGAGGCAAGGACGTCGAGGGCACGCTGCTGCCCGCCGGGGGCGTGCTCGTGGCCGAGCAGCTGCCTGCTAACCATCCGGTGAAGAAGACCGCGATGGCCTACGTGCGCGCCTACGAGGCCGCACACGGCAAGGGATCGGTGTCCACGTTCGGCGCCCATGCCTGGGATGCCGGCCTGCTGCTCCACGCAGCCATTGCCAGCGTCGGCAAGTCGGCCGAACCCGGTACGCCGGCGTACCGGACGGCGCTGCGCGATGCGCTGGAACGCACCCGCAACGTTTCGGGCGCCCACGGCGTGTTCAACATGTCGCCCAATGACCACCTGGGCCTCGACCAGCGCGCGCGCGTGATGGTCAAGATCGAGAACGGCGCCTGGGTCTACCAGAAGTAAGCCAGCGCGTCTGTGCCGCTCCTGCTCCGGTGTCAGGAGGGGAGCGGCTTCTCGCCGAGTCGCGCTTGGGCATCGGTGCCCGACGTTTGTGGTGTCCTGATTTGCCTGTCCTGGCGCAGGCGAGATGCCTGGGCTATCGGGTCACCAACTGGCGCGGCCCATGCCCATGACGCGCCGGTACCATTCGTGGAAGTGGCGCATGCCGTCTTCCATCGGGCTCTGGTAAGGGCCGGCCTCGTCGTCACCGCGCTCGAGAAGCGCGCGCCGGCCAGCATCCATACGTTCGGCGATCTCGTCGTCCTCCAGGCAGGTTTCCATGTAGGCGGCCTGTTCGGCCTCAACGAATTCGCGCTCGAAGGCGGCGATTTCCTCCGGGTAGAAGAATTCCACGACGTTGAGCGTGCGCTGCGGCCCCTTCGGGTAAAGGGTCGAGACCACCAGCACGTGCGGGTACCACTCGACCATGATGTTCGGGTAGTACGTGAGCCAGATCGCACCGTGCGCGGGCGCCACGCCGCCCCTCAGGGCCAGCACCGCATCGTGCCAGCGCTGATACGCGGGCGAACCCGCGCGCCGCAGGCCTTCGTGTATGCCCACCGTCTGCACCGAGTGATGGCGCCCGAACTCCCAGCGCAAGTCGTCGCAGCTGACGAACCGCCCCAGGCCCGGGTGGAAGGGCACGACATGGTAGTCCTCGAGGTAGACCTCGATGAAGGTCTTCCAGTTGTAGCGGCACTCGTGCATCTGCACCTTGTCGAGCACGAAGCCAGTGAAGTCGAAGCTTGCACGCGGGCCCACGGTACCGAGCTCGGCCGCGATGTCGCGGCCGTTGTCCTCGAACACCATGCCGTGCCAGGTGCGCACGCCGTAGGTGTTCAGGTGCAGACAGGGGTCGTGCTCGAAGTGCGGTGCGCCGACCAGTCGGCCCTGCAGGTCGTAGGTCCAGCGATGCAGGGGGCAGACGATGCCAGCGCGCGTGTGGCCGCGGCCGCGCAGCATCACAGCCTGGCGGTGACGGCAGACGTTGGACACCAGTTGCACGCCCTGAGCGGTGCGCACCAGCGCGCGGCCTTCTCCCTCTTGCGGCAGCGCATAGTAGTCGCCCACCTCGGGAATGGCGAGTGCGTGCCCCAGATAGCGCGGCCCGTGCTGGAAGATGAGTTCCTGCTCGCGCGAGGCCAAGGCCTCCGAGAAATAGGTCGCAACCGAAAGCTGCGACTGCGTCGCGTTCGACACCGCCACACCGGCGCGGCATTGCGCGGGCGTTGCCGCGACTGAATCGGATGCCGCGCGGGGCTTGTCCGCAGCGGGATCCGGAGCTTCGAGACCGATGCTCAGGTCCGACATGATCCCCAGGATCTCCAGCAAGGATGTCACAACCCCCCACCCGGTGGCCCCGCGGATGGGCTTGTCAATGATGAACGGCCATCACTCAGGATGGCCGAAGGCTGGGATTGTACGCGTGCGCCACCCGCAGGCCTGAGGGGTCGGAGTGCGGGCGACTAAAATCAACGCTTTTCCGCCAAAGGACCGTATTCCTCATGTCCGCGCCCGATCCGGAGGTGCCGATCACCGCCAGTGCCGATGGCAGAGAAAGCTACGAGCAGGCCTTGGCTGAACTCGAGCGCCTCGTTCAGGCCATGGAGACGGGTCAGATGCCGCTCGACCAGCTTCTGGACAGCTACCGCCGCGCCACCCAGCTCCTGGCCGTTTGCCGTGAGCGCTTGCAGGCTGTCGAGGCTCAAGTCAAGCTGCTTGAGGACGGTCAGCTCAAGGACTACACCGCGCCATGACGCCGCCGCCCGTTTTCGACGACTGGATGCGCCAAACGCTCGATCAGGTCGAGCGTGCCCTGGAGCACTGGGTGCCTTGCGATGCACCGGCTGGTCTGGGCGATGGCATGCGCTACGGCGTGCTCGACGGCGGCAAACGCCTGCGGCCCATGTTGGTGCGCGCCGCCAGCGAGGCCGTGCAGGGGCTGCCCGAAGCTGCGTTGCGCGCCGGCGTTGCCGTCGAGCTCATCCACGCCTACTCGCTGGTACACGACGACATGCCCTGCATGGACAACGACGTGCTTCGCCGAGGCAAGCCGACCGTGCACGTGCGCTACGGCGAGGCCAGCGCGATGCTGGTGGGCGATGCGATGCAGGCGTTGGCATTCGAGGTGCTCACCCCCGACGGGCCCGAGGTGCCGCAGGCGCTGCAGGCGCGCCTGTGCGGGTTGTTGGCGCGGGCAGCCGGGCATGCGGGCATGGCTGGCGGACAGGCCATCGACCTGGCGGCCATCGGCCGGCGCCTGGACGAGTCCGCCCTGCGCGACATGCACCGCCGCAAGACGGGTGCATTGCTGCAGGCCAGCGTGATGATGGGCGCCGCCACCGGCAGCGCCGACGCGCAAGCCTTGGCCGGGCTGTCGACTTACGGTGCCGCACTCGGGCTGGCCTTCCAGGTGGTGGACGACATCCTGGACGTTACACAGGGCTCCGACAAGCTGGGCAAGACCGCCGGCAAGGACGTGCACCAGAACAAGCCCACCTATGTCAGCGTGCTCGGTCTGCAGGCGGCCCGCGACGAGGCCCGTCGCCTGCACGAGGCGGCACTGCTGGCGCTGGACGGTTGCGGACTCCCCGACACGACCCACCTGCGCCAATTGGCCGATCTGGTGGTCGACCGCGAACACTGAGGGTCCATGAGCACTGCGTTGTTGCACACCATCGACAGCCCCGCCGACCTGCGCCGGCTGTCGCGTCCCGAACTGCGCATGCTGGCGCAGGAGCTGCGTGCGTTCGTGCTCGACAGCGTCAGCAAGACCGGCGGCCACTTGTCGTCGAACCTGGGTACCGTCGAGTTGACGATCGCGCTGCATTACGTGTACCAGACGCCGCACGATCGCATCGTCTGGGATGTGGGGCACCAGACCTACCCGCACAAGATCCTCACCGGACGACGCGAGCGCATGGGCACGCTGCGCCAGTTGGGTGGCCTGGCGGGCTTTCCACGTCGCGACGAGAGCGAGTACGACACCTTCGGGACCGCGCATTCGTCTACCAGCATCTCGGCGGCGCTGGGCATGGCACATGCCGCCCGGCTCAAGGGCGAGAACAGGCGCGTGGCCGCTGTGATCGGCGACGGCGCACTCACCGGCGGCATGGCATTCGAGGCCCTGAACCACGGTGGCGCCGATGGCGGTGCGGGGCTGGCCGATATCCTCGTGGTGCTCAACGACAACGACATGTCGATCTCCCCACCCGTCGGGGCGTTGAACAAGCACCTGGCGCGACTGATGAGCGGCACCTTCTACAGCGCGGCGCGTGAGGGGGCCAAGAGCGTGCTCAAGGGCACGCCGCTGTACGAGTTCGCCAAGCGCTTCGAGGAGCACACCAAGGGCATGGTGGTGCCCGGCACCATCTTTGAAGAACTGGGCTTCACCTATGTCGGCCCGATCGACGGCCACGACCTCGACGCCCTCATCCCCACACTGGAGAACCTGCGCGGCAAGCGCGGCCCGCAGTTCCTGCATGTGATCACCAAGAAGGGCTATGGCTACAAGCTGGCCGAGGCCGATCCGGTCAACTACCACGGTCCGAGCAAGTTCGATCCGGCGGTGGGGCTGCAGAAGCCGGCCACGCCACCTCGCCCCACGTTCACCCAGGTCTTCGGCCAATGGCTGTGCGACATGGCCGAGGCCGACGAGCGCCTGGTCGCCATCACGCCTGCGATGCGCGAGGGCTCCGGGCTGGTGGAGTTCGAGCAGCGGTTTCCCAAGCGCTACCACGACGTGGGCATCGCCGAGCAGCACGCCGTGACGTTCGCCGCCGGGCTGGCCTGCGAGGGCCTCAAGCCGGTGCTGGCTATCTACTCCACGTTCCTGCAGCGCGGATACGACCAGCTCATCCACGACGTGGCACTGCAGAACCTGCCGGTGGTCTTTGCGCTCGACCGATCCGGCGTGGTCGGGGCCGACGGCCCCACCCACTGCGGCGCCTACGACCTGGCTTACCTCCGCTGCGTGCCCCAGATGAGCGTGCTCACGCCGGCCGACGAGGACGAGTGCCGGCGTGCGTTGACGACGGCGTTCCGTCGCGACGGCCCGGTGGCAGTGCGCTATCCGCGTGGCGCTGGGGTGGGCAAGGTGCCGGATCCGGGCCTGCATGAACTGCCCTGGGGACGGGGCGAAATGCGGCGCCACAGTGGGCTGGCCAGCGGAGAGGGCCGGCGCGTGGCACTGCTGGCCTTCGGCACGCTGCTGTACCCGGCCCTCGATGCAGCGCAGTCTCTCGACGCAACGGTGGCCAACATGCGGTTCGCCAAACCGCTGGACATCGATCTCGTGCATGAGTTGGCTCGCACGCACGATGTGTTGGTCACGCTCGAGGAGGGCTGTGTGGCCGGCGGTGCAGGCAGCGCGGTGGGCGAGTACCTGCATGCGGCCGGGCTGACGGTGCCTGTGCTGCATCTGGGCCTGCCCGATGCCTACACCGAGCACGGCGATCCGGCCAAGCTGTTGTCGTCGCTGGGCCTGGACGCTGCAGGCATCGAGCAATCGGTGCGCAAGCGCTTCGGTGTGCCGCTGACGCTGGTGCGGCCTGCCGTCAATGACTGATCACCACCCGGCAGGCCGGCTGCTTGCGGACCCCGACGATTTCGCCTGTGCGCGTCAACGGCACGGCTACCGACAATGAACCACCTGACCGATGCCTTGCACATACCTGATACGCAAAGTGAGCGTGATGAACGCCACTTGGCGATCCAGCGCGTGGGCGTGAAGGATGTGCGCTGGCCCCTGATGCTCCGTGTTGCGGGACAGGATCAGCACACGGTGGCGCAATGGGACCTGGACGTCGCGTTGCCGGCCGAGAAGAAGGGCACGCACATGTCGCGCTTCGTGGCTTGGCTAGACACCTTGCCCGCACCACTGCAAACCGAAGCGCTGGCCGACGCCCTGGGCCGCATGCTCGAGCGGCTGGGCGCCACCGAGGGGCGCATCGAGGCTCGGTTCCCGTTCTTCGTCCGCAAACGGGCCCCGGTGTCCGGCGTGCAGAGCCTGCTCGACTACCAAGGGCGCTGGATTGCGGAGCGACGCGCGGACACCACCGTCATCTGCATGGAAGCGGCGGTGCCGGTCAAGAGCCTGTGCCCGTGCTCGAAGGAAATTTCCGACTATGGCGCGCACAACCAGCGGTCGTTGGTGACGGTGCGTGTGGAGCCATTGGCGCCGCTGGCCTGGCACGAGTTGGTGCGGTACGCCGAAGAGGCCGCCTCCAGCGAGATCTGGCCGCTGCTCAAGCGACCGGACGAGAAGTGGATCACCGAGCGCGCCTACGAGAACCCGAAGTTCGTCGAGGACTTGGTGCGCGATGTGGCGCTGCGCCTGAACGCCGACACGCGCGTGGGACGCTACAGCGTGGATGTCGAGAATTTCGAGTCGATCCACAACCACAGCGCCTACGCGCGCATCGAGCGGCCGTAGGGGGCGGGCGGTCTCGCCAGCGCCGATGCGTCGAGCACGTCCCGGCCCGGCGCGGTATCGTTGGGAAGATGTCGCACTCCATTTTCCAGTCCGCAGACATACACGACCCGGCGGCGATGCGCCGGGCCGGGCCGGATGTGCTGTCGCTGGCGCTGATGGATGCCCGCAACCGCACGCTGCAGTGGCTGGGCTCGGTCGAAGGCATGCCGGCGCGGTTGTCGCCGCCGCTGGATGCGGACCCACCGGTGTGGTTGGTTGGCCAGGCCGGAAGGATCCAGGAACTGTGGATCGCGCGCAACCCGCAGCGGGCCCGGGGCAGCGCCTGTCCGAGTGATTCCGTACGGCTCGCGTCGATCGATCCCGTGCTCGACTGGTGGCTCGATCCGCTGGCTCAGCCGAGGGTGCAGCGTTGGTCGGGCAGCGCCCCGGCGGGCGAGGCCATGCGCGCCTACCTGGCAGCCACACTGGAGGCCACGCTCGAGTTGCTGGAAAAGGTCTCTGGCGACGACGACGAGGCCCTTTACTTCTACCGCATGGCCCTGGTGCACGAGGACAGGCTGAGCGAGACGCTGGCAGCGACCGTGCAAGCGCTGGGCTTCGAGGTCACGGTGCCCGAGTTGCGCGGGCACCCGATGGCGGCGCGGGTGCGGCGTGACCCGCTGGGTTTTGGTGCGCAGAAGGTCATGTTGGGCACGCCGCCAGGCGGCTGGGTGCCCGAGGCCGAGCAGTACGCCCACGAGGCAGCAGTGCCCGAGTTCGAGATCGACGCGCAGCCGGTGACCTGGGCCGAGTTCGCCGAGTTCGTCGACGACCGTGGCTACGACGATCCCACGCACTGGAGCCCGGCTGGATGGGCCTGGGTGGAAGCCACCGGCAGACGGGCGCCGCGCTATGTCGAGCAGTTCGCGCACGGGGTGCTGGTGCACCGGCAGGGGCGCCTGCAGCGGGTGCCTTCGGCTCAGCCCGCGATACACCTGAGCTGGTACGAAGCCGACGCGTGGTGCCGCTGGGCCGGCCGCCGCTTGCCGACCGAGGCCGAATACACCCTGGCCTCGCGCCAGGGCCGCCACCGCGGTTTCGTTTGGGGTGATGTGGCCGAATGGATGGCCGAAGCCGCATGGGCCTATCCGGGTCACCGCACCGCGCCGGTGCGGCTTGACCCCGCGGCACCCCATCCCGCCGCCCGTGTGCTGCGTGGTGCCAGTTGCATGACCGTTGCGCGCCAGCATTACCCTGACCGCCGGCGGTTCGCTGCGCCAGCGTCCGACGATGGATTCTGCGGATTTCGCAGCTGCGCCGTCTAGGAGGCTGTCGGGCTTTGGGAGGGTCCCGCGCCCTCCCCAAGCCCGACAGCCTCCTAGTGGAGCATGGTCGGCAAGAATGGCCCCCCGGCGCCGGCGTCAGTCGTGAATCAGGCCTTCGCGCACCGCCAGCCGCACCAGCGAGGTGACGCCGTTGACACCCAGCTTGGACATGAGTCGGCTGCGGTAGGTGTCGATCGTCTTGGGCGACAGGTGCAGTTCCTGGCCGATGGCCGCGCTGCTCATGCCATTGACCACCATCGTGACGATCTGGCGCTCGCGCGGCGACAAGGTGGCGATCGGGCTGGGCGGTGCGTCGTTGGCCAGTGCTTTCAAGGCGAGGTCCGACACTTGCGGACCGAAGTAACGGCGGCCGGCGGCCACTGCGTCGATGGCGGGCAACAGCTCGGCCGCGCCGGCGTCCTTCAGCACGTAGCCCGCGGCGCCCAGGCGCACCGCCTCGGCCACGTCGCGTGGCTGCGACGACATCGTGAGCACCAGCGGCCGAACGGTCGAGCCGCGGCGACGCAGCTCCTGCAACACCTCGAACCCCGAGCGCTCGCCCAGTCCCAGGTCGAGCAGCATCACTTCAGCCTGGCGCTGTTGAGCCTCGGCCACGGCCTGCGTGGGATCGCTGCCCTCGCCCACGACCTCGTGACCCGCTCCCAACAGCAGCGCGTGCAGACCATCGCGCAGCAGTAATTGATCGTCGACGAGATAGATGCGTGCCATCAGCACAGGCTCCGTGCTTCAGGATCGGCAATGGCGGCAGTCGAAGTCATCGCAGGGCGAGAACCGTTGCGGCCGACGGCCGCGTTTGGTGTGTGTAACCCGTTGTGCGCACCGAACGACCGGGCGGCTGACCTGCATTGGCATGCGCTGGCCCGATTCTGCCCGAACCCCAGGGCTCGGACGGGTATTCGCTGAACGTGCTGTAGCGCATCCGCAGCGAATCATCAATCCGAACGATTCCTAGATGTTGCAGATGGCGTTGACTTCCGCCACGGTTGTCATTCCAGTCAGCACTTTCTCGATGGCATCCTGGCACAGCGATAGCCGCTCGGTGGCCGGGCCCTGCAGTCGAGGCAGGTCGATCTGGGTCGTGGTCTGCAGCCTCTTCAACACCTGCCGATCGACTTCCGTCCATTCATGCACGCCGATGTGGCCCCGGTACCCAGTGCCATCGCAATGCGGGCAGCCGACTGCTGCGGGTATCCCGATCACGCCGTTGCGGCCGTATTCGATCAGCCAGTGAGCCAGCGGGTCGTGGTCGCGCTGGGCCGGTGCGGGCGATCCCGTTGCACGCGAGTCGGCGCACCATGCGACCCGAAGCGACTCGAGCTGCCCGCCATCGGCCGGTGACCAGCGCATGCAATGCGGACACAACCGCCTGACCATCCGCTGATCGAGCACGCCGCGCAATGCATCGGCCAGGCTGTCCCCGTCGATGCCCATCGACATCAGGCGCGATACCGCCCCGCACGCGCTCGAGCCGGTCATGGCCGCGAGGACCAGCACGCCCGACGCTGCAAGGTCGACCACCAGACGCGCGGCCCGCCTGTCATCCAGCTCGTCCACCATCACCACATCGGCGTCGGCCTGCGCGATTGCCCGCAACGCGCTCAGAGCGCTGGGCTCGCCGCTGCCACGCACCTGCATCTGGCGTACCCCTCTCTGGATGATCTCGACCGATTGCTCGGCAGTCCAGATCTTGCGCTCGGGTGTGTTCAGGTGGGCCAGCGCTGCGTGCATCGTCGTGGTGCGGCCGCTGGCTTCGGGGCCCACACACAGAACGAGTCCGCTCGCATGCTCGATGGCTGCGGTGTATGCCGCCAGGTTGAGCGCCGTCAGTCCAAGGTCGGTCAGCGCGCGCAGGCGCGGACGTGTTCGGCGCCGCACCACCACGTCCTCTTGCCCTCCGACGGTCGGGATCGTGGTCACCTGCAACGGTGGGTGCTCATCGCCATCGGCGGGTTCGATCAGGCCGACCTGCGGTTGCGTCCTCTCACCCCGATCGAGCTGGGCCATGGCCTTGAGCTGCTCGACCAAAGGATCCCGACAGGCCGCCGGCAGGCGGGCGTAGGGTACCAACACACCGCCGCGCCGGGCGCGGACGGTCAGCGGGAGGTCAGTGCCATCGGACTCGACATGAACATGAGTGACCGCACCGGACCGGGTGTCGGCGATGATGCGCTCGATCAGCCTGCTCGCGATGACGCTGGCTGGTTGGTCGAGACCGTCGTCGGCCGCGGGCTGCGCCGTGGGTTGCGCAGGCGTTGTGGTGGTGCCAGTGCCGACATACGTCTGCACGATGGCCGGTCGCAGCGTCCCCGTCAGCGCCAGCACGGGTACGACCTTGAGTGCGGTGCAGTGCTCGAGTTCATCGATCACCATGCGTGCCGATGGATCCTCGAGCGCGACGATCAAGCGATGGCCGCGCACCATGAGCGGCAGTGCGCAAAGCCGCTGCGCCTGTGCCACGGGTACTTCGCGGATCGCGTCGGCCTCCACCGGAAACCGACCCGCATCCACCACCGGGAACCCCATCTTGTGCACCAGCGCCTGTTCCAACTGCTGGCGGCTGATGGCCTGGCTCATCACCAGCAGTTCACCCAGCGGCAGGTGGCGTTCCTGGGTTTGCCGGGCCAGTGCATCGCCGAGCTGACGCTCGTCGACGAAACCCAGCGCGAGCAGCGCCTCGCCGATGCGCACCAACGGCATTCGCGACTGCAACGCGAGAGCCTGCTCCAGCGGTTCGGGCGCCGCGATCGGCTGTGCCGAGGTCTGCAGGCTGTGGTCGGACATGGAGCTCGGATCCCCCGGGGCGCCGCCCTGCCGCCGCGCGATCGCCGGCTGGGCAGGGGTCGATGCTAGCGCGGGCTCAGGCCGCAGGCTGACCGAATTGCGGGTGCAAGGGGCTGCAGTTCAGCCCGACATGCGGTGCGGCAACCACGTCACGATCTGCGGAAAGGTCCAGACGAGCAGCACCGCTGCGGCCATCAACAGGAAGAACGGGAGCGTCACCCGCGCGATCCAGCCGATCTCGCGCCGGGTCATGCCCTGCAACACGAACAGGTTGAAACCGATCGGCGGGGTGATCTGGGCCATCTCGACCACCAACACGACGAAGATGCCAAACCAGAGCGGATCGATCCCGGCCTTCTGCACCGTGGGCAGGATCACGCCCATGGTGAGCACGACCATCGAGATGCCATCGAGAAAGCAGCCGAGCACGATGTAGAACGCGGCGAGGATGACGATCAGGCCCAAGGGCGACAAACCCAGCGAGCCTATCCATTCGGCCAAGTGCCGGGGCAGGCCGATGTAGCCCATCGCCAGCGTGAGGAACGACGCGCCGGCCAGGATCAGCGCAATCATGCAGTACAGGCGTGTGCCGCCCATCAGCGAGTCGCGGAACGTGCGCCAGTCCAGCGATCCCTGCGCCGCGGACAAGGCCAGCGCTCCGACCACCCCCACCGCGGCAGCCTCGGTGGCAGTGGCCACCCCGCCATAGATGGAGCCGAGCACGCCCGCGATGAGCAGCACCACCGGGATCAGGTGCCGCGATTCATGCAGCTTGTGCTTCAACGATTGCGGCGGATCGGCTGCCGGCACGCGCCTCGGGTGCAACAGGGCCCACAGCATGAGGTAACCCGAAAACAGCGCCGCGAGCAGCAGCCCCGGAAACACCCCAGCCATGAACAGCTGCGCAATCGAGACATCGGCGGTGACACCATAGACGATCATGATGATCGAGGGCGGTATCAGCAGCCCCAGCGTACCGGCTCCGGCCAGCGAGCCGATGGTGATGTCTTCGGGGTAGCCGCGCCGGGCGAGTTCGGGCAACGTCATCTTGCCGATGGTGGCGCAGGTGGCCGCACTGGAGCCGGACACTGCGGCGAAGATGGCGCAGCCGATCACGTTGGTGTGCAGCAACCGTCCGGGCAGCCATTGCATCCAGGGTGCCAGTCCGCGGAACATGTCCTGCGACAGGCGCGTGCGGAACAGGATCTCGCCCATCCAGACGAACAGCGGCAGCGCGGTGAGTGTCCAGCTCGACGCCGAACCCCAGACCGTGACCGCCATGGCGTCGCCTGCCGGCCGTGCGCTGAACAGCTGCATGCCGATCCAGGCCACACCCGACAGCGTGAGCCCGATCCACACGCCGCTGCCCAGGATGAGGAACAGCGCCACGATGAGCAGAGCAGTGATCGACAGGTCGCTCATGGGCTACTCGTTGTGCGACGTCTGCGCATGGCCTTCGTCGGTGCGCCGGCCTTGCCACTCGAGCACCAGCTCGTCGGCGAACGCGACGAGCAACACCAATGTGCCCGCGGCCATGGCGAGCTGGGGAATCCAAAGCGGGGTGGCATCACTGGCGGTGGACACGTCATGCATCACGTGCGACTGCCACACCAGCCGCATGCTGTAGAACGCGAACAGCCCGGCCAGCACAGTGGCCGCTGCCAGCGCCCACAGCTCCAGTGCCCGACGCACCCGCCCGTGCAGCGCCCCGAGTATCAGGGTGACGCGGATGTGCTCGCCCCGCTTGAGCGTGTGGGCCAGCGCCAGGAAGCCGGCGCCGGCCATCAGGTAGCCGGCATAGGCGTCCGTGCCGGGCACGTGGAAGGCCAGCTGCCGGCTGACGATGGACAGCAGCACCATCGCCAGCAGCGCCACCATGCACAGCGCGGCCAGCCATGCGCTGATGTCGTACAGCGCGTCGAGCGCGCGACGCAGACCGCCGGGCGGCGGCGCCTGAGCGTCGACTCCCGCAGTCACTTGGCTCGGTAGGCGTCGACCAGCTGCTTGCCCTCGGGGCCGGCCTTGTCGAGCCACTCCTTGAGCATGGTGTCACCCACCTTCTTCAGGTCTGCCTTGAGCTGGGGTGCGGGCGGTGCGATGGTCATGCCGGCCTTCTTGAGCAGGTCGATGTACTCGCCGTTCTTCTGCTTGGAAAGCGCCCAGCCGCGCGTCTCGGCATCGGCCGCCGCCTTCAGCAGCGCCGCCTGCGTCGGCTTGTCCAGCGCATCGTAGGCGGCCTTGTTCATGATCACCGCGTTCTTGGGCAGCCAGGCCTGGGTGTCGACCCAGTACTTGATGTGCTCGTAGGTCTTGGTGTCGTAGCCGGTTGCCCCAGAGGACATGTAGCTTTCGACCACGCCAGTGGCCATGGCCTGCGACAGCTCGGCAGCCTGAACGGTGACCGGCTGTGCACCCACCAACTCGGCAATGCGCGCAGTGGCGGGGCTGTAGGCGCGCCACTTGATCCCCTTGAGGTCAGCCGCCGATGTGATGGGCTTCTTGACGTAGATGCCCTGCGGCGGCCAGGGCACGGCGTAGAGCAGCATCATGCCCTGGTCGCCGAGCTTCTTCTCGAGCAGCGGCTTCTGCGCCTTGTACAGCTTGGCCGAATCGTCATAGCTGTCGGCCAGGAACGGCAAGCCATCGGCACCGAAGACCTGCCACTCGTTCTGGAAGTTCGCGAGCAGGATCTCGCCCAACTGCGCCTGCCCGCCCTGCACAGCGCGCTTGATCTCGGGCGCCTTGAACAGCGATGCATTGGCGTGCACGGTGATCTTGAGCTTGCCGCCGGTGGCCTTGTCCACGTCGCCAGCGAACTGCACCAGGTTCTCGGTGTGGAAGTTGGTGGCCGGGTAGGCGGCGGGCAGGTCCCATTTGGTCTGGGCTGCGGCGGCCTGGACAAGGCCCAGGCAAAGGGCGGACGTGAGGAGGGCGCGGTCGAATCTCATGGGTGGGCTCCTGCGTGTGATCGGGTCAGGCGGCGTAGTGCACGCGGTACCGGGTGTCTCGTAGGCCGAAGGGATCGAAGCTGCCGAGAACACTTGCAGTCTATGGATGATTCAAATAAATTGCCAATAATTCTTCAATGATTTGGTGTAATCCCTGATGCCTGCGAAGTCGAAGCCGAAAGCAGCCACACCGGCTGCCTCCCCCGCGCGCGATGTCGGCGCGCGCAGTGCACCCATCGTGTCGTCGTCGCACCTCGTGTCACCGCGAAGCACTGAGCTTTCGGAACTGGAATTCGGGCTTATCGTGGCTTGGAACGCGTTTTCGCGTTGGGCCGTGCGCTGCATGGCCGCCGCCGGGTGCCCTGATCTGACCATCACCGACGTTCTGGTTCTGCACCACCTGCAGCATCGTGCGCGCAACAAGAAGCTGGCGGACATCTGCTTCGTGCTGAACTACGAGGACACGCATGTCGTGGGTTATTCCCTGAAGAAGCTGCTTGCTGCCGGGTTGGTGCTTGCCGAGCGCCAGGGCAAGGAGGTGTTCTACAGCCCGACGCTGGAAGGCGAAGCTCACGTGCAGCGATATCGTGAAATTCGCGAGGCCTGCCTGGTGGACAACCTGATGGCCGATCACAACACGGACATCGGATCTCTTGCGCGTTTGATGCGCACGATGTCTGGCCTCTATGACCAGGCTGCCCGTGCAGCGAGCTCGCTGTGAGCGCCCCGCGCATCGAGCCCGGTGTGGCTGCGACCGGCCTGCCGCGCTGGCAGTTCTGGATCGACCGCGGCGGCACCTTCACCGACATCGTTGCACGGCGTCCGGACGGCAGCCTCACCACCGCCAAGCTGCTGAGCGAGAACCCCGAGCAGTACCGGGATGCCGCAGTCGAGGGCATCCGCCGGCTGCTGGGCTTGCGACCGGGCGAGGCCATCACGCCCGAGCAGGTGGAGTGCGTGAAGATGGGCACGACGGTGGCCACAAACGCTTTGCTGGAACGCAAGGGCGACCGCACATTGCTGGTCACCACGCGCGGCTTCCGCGATGCACTTCGCATCGCCTATCAGGCGCGGCCGCGCCTGTTCGACCGCCACATCGTGCTGCCTGAGCTGCTGTACGAGCAGGTGATCGAGGCCGACGAGCGCGTCGGTGCGCACGGTGAGTTGGTGCAGGCGCTGGACGAAGCTTCGCTGGGCGTGCAACTGCAGTCGGCCTACGACACGGGCATCCGCGCCTGCGCCATCGTCTTCATGCACGGCTACCGCCATGCCGCCCACGAGCAGGCCGCGGCCCGCATTGCCCGGGCGATCGGCTACACGCAAGTGAGCACCTCGCACGAGGTGAGCCCGCTGATGAAGCTGGTCTCGCGCGGCGATACGACGGTGGTCGATGCCTACCTGTCGCCCATCCTGCGGCGCTACGTCGAGCAGGTGGCCAGCCAGATGCCGGGCGTTCGCTTGTTCTTCATGCAGAGCTCCGGTGGCCTCACCGAGGCCCATCGCTTCCAGGGCAAGGATGCGATCCTCTCCGGTCCGGCTGGCGGCATCGTCGGCATGGTGCGCACCGCGCAAGCGGCCGGCCAGCACCTCGAATCCCCGAGCCTGTTGCCGCATGGTTGCCAGCCCCCTCGCGTGGGCGCCGATGGTTTGGGACGGCCTGGAGACACCGTGAAGGTGATCGGCTTCGACATGGGTGGCACCTCCACCGATGTGTCGCACTTTGCCGGCGAATTCGAACGTGCCTTCGACACCCAGGTGGCCGGTGTGCGCATGCGCGCGCCGATGATGAGCATCCACACGGTTGCCGCCGGCGGCGGCTCGATCATTTCTTTCGACGGTGCGCGGCTGCGCGTGGGGCCGGAATCAGCCGGCGCCAACCCGGGCCCGGCCTGCTACCGCCGTGGCGGCCCGCTGGCGGTGACCGATGCCAACGTGATGCTGGGCAAGATCCAACCCGAGTACTTCCCGCAGGTTTTCGGCCCGCAGGCCGATGCGCCGCTGGACCGGGGTGCCGTGCAGCGCGGCTTCGCCGAACTGGCTCGGCGCATGACGGCCGCCACCGGCCGGCCGACCACGCCCGAGGCCGTGGCCGCAGGCGCCCTGCAGATCGCCGTGGCCAGCATGGCCAATGCCATCAAGCGCATCTCGGTAGCCCGCGGCTACGACGTGACCGGCTACACCCTGCAGTGCTTCGGTGGTGCGGGTGGGCAGCATGCCTGCCTGGTGGCCGATGCCCTGGGCATGCAACGCGTGCTGGTGCACCCGCTGGCTGGGGTGCTCTCGGCCTACGGCATGGGGCTGGCCGACCAGATTGCGATGCGCGAGGCCTCGCTGGAGCAGGCGCTGGATCGTGATGGGCTGGACGCGGCGCGCACCCGGCTGGCCGAACTGGGCGCCGCGGCCGAGGTCGAACTGCTGGCTCAGGGCGTGGCCGCCGAGCGCATCCGGCGCCGCGAGCGCCTGCACCTGCGCTATGAAGGCACCGACACCGCGCTTGAGGTGGCCTTCGGCGACGCCCGCATCGTCCAGGCCGAGTTCGAGCACGCCTATCGCCAGCGCTTCGCCTTCCTGATGCCCGACCGCCGGCTGGTGATCGAGGCGATCTCGGTCGAGGTTGTGGGCGCCGGCGAAGGCCTTGCCGAAGCCGGGCCGCGTGCTATCAGTGTTTCGCAGCGGCCGGCGGCCCTGGCGCAGGTGAAGATGTATGCCGCGGCAGACGACGGCAGCGGGGACACCTGGCGTGAAGCCGCTTTGCACCAGCGCGAAGGTCTGCCCGCGGGCGCCTTGGTGGAAGGCCCGGCGGTCATCGCCGAGCGCAATGCCACCACGGTCGTCGAGCCCGGCTGGCAGGCGGCACTGGGCGACGATGGCGTGCTCACGCTCAGCCGCGTGCGGCCGCGGCTGTCTTCGCATGCGGTGGGTACCGAGGCTGACCCGGTGATGCTGGAGGTGTTCAACAACCTGTTCATGAACATCGCCGAGCAAATGGGCCTGCGGCTGCAGAACACCGCGCACTCGGTGAACATCAAGGAGCGACTGGACTTCTCCTGCGCGCTGTTCGACGCCGAGGGCCGGCTCATCGCCAACGCACCGCACATGCCGGTGCACCTGGGCTCGATGAGCGAGTCGATCCGGACCGTGATCGAACGCAACCCCGCCATGCGCCAGGGCGACGTGTACGTGCTCAACGACCCATACCACGGCGGCACGCACCTGCCTGACGTGACTGTCGTGACGCCTGTCTATCTGGAAGCGGGTGATGTGCACCCGAGCTTCTACGTCGCCAGCCGTGGCCACCATGCCGACATCGGCGGCATCACGCCTGGCTCGGTTCCCCCGTTCTCGCGCAGCATCGACGAAGAGGGCGTGCTGTTCGACAATTTCCTGCTGGTGCGCGACGGCCAGCTGCGGCAAGCCGAGTTGCGCGCCCAGTTGGCCGGCGGCCCTTGGCCCGCACGCAACCCGGACCAGACCATCGCCGATCTGCGCGCACAGATCGCCGCCAACGAGAAGGGCGTGCAGGAACTGCGTTCGATGGTCGCTCAGTTCGGAAGCCGGACGGTAGCCGCGTACATGTGCCATGTGCAGGACAACGCCGAGGAGTCGGTGCGGCGCGTGATCACCGCGCTGAAGGACGGTGCCTTCGAGCTGCCTCTCGACAACGGCGCCACCATCGCGGTGAAGGTCACGGTCGATACCCGGCGCCGCGAGGCGACGATCGACTTCACCGGCACCAGTGCGCAACTGCCCAACAACTTCAACGCGCCCAAGGCGGTGACGATGGCGGCGGTGCTGTACGTCTTTCGGACTCTGGTCGACGACGACATACCGCTGAACGCCGGCTGCCTGAAGCCGCTGCGGGTGGTCGTGCCCGAGGGCTGCATGCTCAACCCGCACGCACCGGCGGCGGTGGTGGCCGGCAACGTCGAGACCTCGCAGTGCGTGACCAACGCGCTGTATGGCGCGCTGGGCATGATGGCCGCCAGCCCCTGCACGATGAACAACTTCACCTTTGGCGACGAGCAGCACCAGTACTACGAGACCATCTCGGGCGGCTCTGGCGCCGGCCCCGGGTTCGACGGCACGGCGGTGGTGCAGACGCACATGACCAACTCGCGCCTGACCGACCCCGAGGTGCTGGAGTGGCGCTATCCGGTGCGGCTGGACAGCTACGAAATCCGCCGCGGCTCGGGCGGCGCCGGCCGTTGGCGCGGCGGGGACGGCGGTACACGCCGCGTCCGCTTTCTGGCGCCGATGACCGCCAGCATCCTGAGCAATGCACGCGTGCGCGGGTCATTTGGTGCCGCCGGGGGCCACGACGGTGCGCCCGGCGTCAACCGCGTCGAGCGCGCCGATGGGCGCATCGAGCCGCTGGGCCACATCGGTTCGGTGGCGATGCGGCCCGGCGAGGTGTTCGTCATCGAGACACCGGGCGGCGGCGGCTGGGGGCCACCGTCACCCGCGCCCGCACGCAATCAGAACGACATGTTCACCGCAGCGTAGAACGAGCGGCCCTGACCCGGCACGGCGATGCCCCAGGGCACTCCGTTCATGCTCATCGTCGTGCCCTGGCCGATGTAAACGCCGCCCGTGGGCAGCGCGTAGTGCTTGTCGAGCAGGTTATCGATACCGGCATCGATGCGCACCTGCCCCCAGGTGTAGCCACCGCGCAGGTTCAGCAACGTGTAGGCGGGCGTGGTGATCTCGTTGCGCACCTCGTTGACACGGCTCTTGCGCGCCACTGCCACCGCCTCCAGTGCACCCTGCCAGGCGCCACGCTGATGGTTCAGGGCCACGCGCAGGTTCGCGGGCATCACCTGGTACAGGTCGTCGCCGGTGTCGCGGTTGGTGCCGCGGGTCAGGTTCAGCACGCCTTCCACGCTCCAGGCGCCCCAGGGCAGGGTGGGCAGCGCTGCGCGCGCCGACAGGTCCAGGCCGGTCAGCCGGGCCGACTGGTTGGCGTAGCCCAGCACGTTGAACTTGTTGGCCACCCAGCCGCTGCGCTTGACGGCATCGATGTAGTCGTGCACCTCGGTCAGGTACGGGCTGGCACGCACGCTCCAGGCCCGGTCGGCCGCGTGCCAGTCCAGCGTGGCCGATACGGTGTGCGCCGCCTCGGGCTTCAGGTCGGGGTTGCCGACATAGCCATTGCCGTCGCCGACGAAGTTGTTCATCGTCGCCGCCATCGGCCACGACGACCAGGTGTAGCGTTCGTACAGGTTGGGCGAGCGCACCTTGCGCGCGAGGCCGGCTTCGATCTCCAGCGCGGCCGATGCTGTGTGTCGTGCAATCAATGCGAAGTCGAGGTGGTGGTCGGTGCGCTCGCGCGACAGCGCATTGAACGCGCCGGATTCTGTGAGTTGCCCGCCCATGGCGCCGCTGGCCGTGCTGTAGCCGTGCACGGCCCCGGCGTCGGTGCGTACCTGTTCGGCGCGCACGCCGGCATTCCAGCTCCAGGCCGCGCTGGGCCGAGCGAGCCACTCGCCGTACAGCACGCCGCGGTCACGGCGGCCGTCGCGGATGTTCTCGAAGGTGCCCGGCCCCATGCCGCCACCCGAGGGTGGCCACCAGTCGTTCAGGCGATAGGACAGCCACTCCGCTCCCAGGCGCAGCGTGTCGGTCGCGCCCATGGCGATGTCGGCGCGCGTCGTGACCCCGCGGTGGTGGCTCTCCGTATGCATCGGCATGCCGGCGGCGCAGGTGCCGGCGGGGTCGCCGGCGTAGCGGATCGGGTCGCACGGCGAGCCCGAGCCGGAGTTCTTGCCATACCAGTAGCGCTTGTCCGCACCGAAGTCCATGGTGTGCTCCACGTCTTCCTGGAACACGCGGGCTTCGACGCTGCCCCAGTCCTGGCGGCTGGCCATCCGCAACTGAGCGCGTACCTGACGGTTGCCCAGCATGTCCATGCGCTGGTTCGGGTAGAGCTGTTCCGGCACGTCCTGGTAGCCCAGGCGCGCCTCCACCAGCATGCGCTCGCTGCGGTGTGCCAGCGCGAGCGTGTGGTTGCGCGTGTCGTAGGCGGTCGATCCCACTTCGTCCAGCGGCAGCACATGGCCGGCGCGACCGGTTTCGCTCACGGTTTTGAACGCCTGTGCGGCGCGGATGTTGTCGGCGCTGGCCATGGCGCCGCTGTAGCTGAGCGCCAGCGTGTCGGTGGCCAGGTTTGCCCGCGCGTGGACGCCCGTGGCCCGCGCGTTGCTGCGCGCGTGGGCACCGATCTCGCCGCGGCTTTGCATGGCCTGCCCGGCTGGCGCGAACTCGGGGTCGGCCGTGCGCGCGACGATCGTCCCGGCAATGCTGTCGCCGCCAGCGCTCACCGGCGCAATTCCCGCGTAGACCTCGAGGGTGGCCACCGCGCTGGGGTCGAGGTAGGACAGCGGCGGGTTCATGTGGTTCGGGCACGAGGCGATGAGATCCAGGCCGTCGATGCTGATGCGGATGCGGTCGCCGGCCATGCCGTGCAGTGCCGGCAGGCTGGAGGCGCCGCCGGCCCCCTGCAGCGAGATGCCGGGCACGCTGCGCAGCAGCGACGCGGTGTCGCCCTGGGCGGCACGCAGGGCCTTCAGTGCATCGGCGTCGAGCGTCAACGGCGCGCCTGCACCGGCCTGGCGTTGGCCGGAAACGACCACAGTTCCCGCTGTGGGGCTTTGGGCCATGGCGGCACCGGTCGTCAGCAGCAGGGTTGCCAGTGCGATCGGCAGGTGCATGCTGCCCGATCGTGCGGTTGGTGGCGTGAGATGCGGCGCAAAGGCGTGGATGGTCAAGGTTTGCATGGTGTCGTCAGTTGAGTGAGGAGCGGCATGCCGCGGCCGGCTGCGACGACAGTCGCAGCCGGCCGCGGCTGAACGAGAACGTGCCCGGACTGCGCGCTGAGGGGCGCAGGTGCCGGGCTACTGGGGCGATGCCTGTGGACAGCGACCTGCCCGGGGGGGGCAGGACCGCGGGGTCAGGCGTGGGGCGAGGGTGGACCGCGCGCC
>JABWBN010000132.1 GCA_013360485.1 Burkholderiaceae bacterium
GGTGCCAGCGCGCCATTGCCCACGATCGCCTCTGCACCGGCGCCGCAGCGAACGCTGCTGGCCTGCGACGCCGCCTCGGCCACCTGGGCCTGCGCCGTCGACGGGCTGGCGCGGCTGTCAGGCTCCACAGATGGCGTTTCGCTGCGCATCACGCCCGATCACCTGCGCGTGGGCCAACCGATCGTGCTCGACGTCGTACCAGCCGGAAGCGGCACGCTGCACCTGCTCACCGTCGATGACACGCCCAAGGCCAGGCTGTCCATCCTCTACCCTGCAGCCGGCGCCAGCGCCCGCGTCACCGGTGGTCGTGCCGTGAAGCTGCCCGACATGGTCGCGCAGCCGCCGTTGGGCCGCACCTGGGTGATTGCCGTTCACAGCGAGGTGCCACTCAAGCCCGACGCGGCGCTCACCCGGGGCATCGGACTGCCCGAACTGGTCCGCGCCTTCGCCGAAGGTCGTGCCGCACGGCTGCTGGGCGTGTCCGATTGCACGGACGGCGGAACGCAGTGTCCAAAGACACTGTCGATTCGCGCCGCGGAATTCATCATAGAGTGACGCGAGCCACTTCAGGTGGCGCCCGATCGTGGGGCACACCGGCATCGCATGGAGCACGACATCATGAATCCGACCCGCAAGCTGCTTGTCACCACCCTGGCCGCGATGGCCGCCGGCCTGGCCGGTGCAACCGCGATGGCCGCTGACTTCGGCACCCGCACGCCCGACGTCAAGGAGCTCGTGGAGGCGCTCACGCCACCGGAGCGCACGCGCGGTATCGCGATCGTCGGCGCATCGGCCGCGACCAAGACCAATGCCTCGATGCAGGTAGGCTTCGAGCTCGGTTCGGCGCAGGTCATGGCACGCGACCACGTCAAGCTCGAGCGCTTGGCGCAGGCGCTCAAGAGCGAGACGCTGCGCGACTACCGCTACGAGGTGATCGGCCACACCGACTCCACCGGCCCGCTGCCGCTGAACATGCGCTTGTCCAAGGAGCGCGCCGAGTCCGTGGTCGCCTACCTGTCCAAGCAGGGCGTGGATGCCAGCCGCATCGTCGCCGACGGCAAGGGGCCGCACGAACTGCTGAACAAGCAGCGCCCAGAGGCGGCCGAGAACCGTCGCGTCGAAGTGCGGCTGATCCGCTGATCAGCCAGCGGCGCGCTGCGCCGCCAGCACCTCGGCGCGCACGCTCTCGGTGAGTTCGGCCTTCAGCGTCGAGAAGTCGGCCGCTGTCTTCATCGTGTAGTGGCGTGGGTGGGGCAGAGGCACTACCCGGTCGAGCTTGATGCGCCCGGGGCGTGCGCTCATCACCACCACGCGGCTGCCCATGAACACTGCCTCGTCGATGTCGTGGGTGACGAACAGCACCGTGGTGCGTTCGGCCTCCCAGATGCCCAGCAGGAGCTCCTGCATCAGCTCGCGCGTCTGGTGATCCAACGCGCCGAAGGGCTCGTCCATCAGCAGCATGCGCGGTGAGTTGGCCAGGGCGCGCGCCAGCGCGGTGCGCTGCTGCATGCCGCCGGACAACTGGCGCGGGTAGTGGCGCTCGAACCCACGCAGGCCCACCCGGTCGATGTAGCCCTGCGCCACCTCGAGCTGCTGCGCAAGCGCCAGGCCGCGTTCGCGCAAGCCGAAGCACACGTTGTCGAGCACGGTCAGCCAGGGAAACAGCGTGTAGCTCTGGAACACCATGCCACGGTCGGCACCCGGGCCTTCGATGCGCCTGCCATCGAGCAGCACCTCGCCTGAGCTGGGCACGTCCAGCCCCGCCACGATGCGCAGCAGCGTGCTCTTGCCGCAGCCGCTGGGGCCGAGGATGGTGATGAAGTCGTTCTCGGCCACGTCGAGATCGGTGGCCCGAAGCGCCAGCGTGCTGCCGTGGGGCGTGTCGAAGCGGCGTTCGACGCCGCGAACGGTCAGGATGCCCATCGATGGCCCGGGTGACTCATCGGCCAAGCTGTGCCCATGGGTACAGCCGCCGGTTCAGGGCCTTGAACAACAGGTCGCTGGCCAGGCCGATCAGGCCGATGACGATGATGCCGAAGATGATCTGGTCGGTGGCCAGCAGGGCCTGGCTGTCGGTGATCATGTGGCCGATGCCGCTGGAGGCGCCGATGAGCTCGGCCACGATGACGTAGGTCCAGGCCCAACCCAGCACCATGCGCAGCGTCTCGGCGATCTGTGGCGCTGCACCGGGCAGCAACACGCGCCGCACCAGGCCGCTGTCCTTGACGCCCAGCGTGTAGGCCGCCTCGACCAGATCGCGCCGTGTTTCGCCCACGGTGACGGCGATCATCAGCACCAGGTTGAAGAAGCTGCCGATGAAGATGACCGCCAGCTTCTGCGCCTCGCCGATGCCCGCCCACAGGATGAGCAGCGGAATGAATGCCGACGCCGGCAGGTAGCGCGCGAACGAGACGAAGGGCTCGAAAAACGCCTCCACCGGCTTGTAGGCACCCATCGCCACCCCGAGCGGCAGTGCCAGCGCCGCGGCGATGACGAAGCCGCCGAGCACCCGCCACACCGTCATGCCGATGTCGTGCAGGAAACCCATCTCCGTCAACAGCGTGTGGCCGCTGCGCAGCATGGTCAGCGGGTCGGCCAGGAAGGTCTGGCTGACGTAGCCGCCCAGCGTGGCCAGCGTCCACACGCCCACGAAGACGACGAAGAAGGCCACGCCCAGCACCAGGCGCGCCAGTGGCGACACCGGCACCAGGGGTTTCATGCGCACCGATGCGCCTACTTCAGGAAGCGCGTGTCGGCCAGCTTCGACAGATCCGGAACCGCCTTGATGATGCCCGCCTCCTGCAGCAACACGGCGGCCTCCTGGCTGAACGCGGCATGCTCACCGGCGAAGAACTTCTGGTTGGCCTCGCGGTCCTGCCAGCGCAGGTAGGCCTGGCTCTTCTCGAACGCTTCGCCGCTTTGCTTGACGTCGGCGCCCATGATCTCGAAGCTCTTCTTCGGGTCGGACTTGATCATGGCCAACGCATCGAAGTAGCCGTCGGCCAGCGCCTTGGCGGCCTTCGGGTTGTCGGCCAGGAACTTGGGCGTACAGCCGAAGGTGTCCATGATCATCGGGTAATCCAGCGTGGTGGCGATGATCTTGCCGGCCTCGGGCTTGGCGCGCACCGCACCCAGGTAGGGCTCGTAGGTCATCGCCGCGTCGATGCCGGCCGTGCCGGCGATCATCGCGTTGGCGGCCGCCTGCGGCTCCAGGTTGACGACCTTCACGTCCTTCACCGACAACCCGTTCTTGCGCAGCATCCAGGCCAGCGTGAAGTACGGTGCCGTCCCGGGCGCGCTGGCTGCGACGGTCTTGCCCTTGAGATCGGCGATCTTGGCGATCCCGGGCTTCACCACCATGCCGTCGGCGCCATAGCTCTTGTCGAGTTGGAAGATCTGCGTCGTGGCCACGCCATTGGCGTTCCAGACGATCCAGGTTTCGACAGTCGTGGCGGCGCACTGGATGTCACCTGAGGCGATCGCGAGGTGGCGGTCCTTCTGGGGGATCTTCTTGATGCTCACGTCCAGGCCATGCTTCTTGAACAGGCCGGCTTCCCTGGCCAGCGTCAGCGGCGCGAAGCCGGTCCAGCCCGACATGCCGATGGCGACCTTGGTTTCCTGGGCTTGCGTGGGCAGCGAAAGCAGCGCGCCGGCCGCGGCCAGCGCGCCGCACAGGCGCCGGGGGGTGTTCGATGGCATGAGGGAGCTCCGCAACGGTGGAAGAAATCGGCCGTTAGGGCCGGCCAGTTGTCTAGTCATGCTGCCGGCTCAGGCCGGGATCCACAATGCGGGCAAGCCCGGTAGGGTGCGGAACACGCGCGACAGCGCGCCGTCGTGCACCAGGGCCGCGGCGCGCTCGATGTCCGGCGCCAGGAAGCGATCGCACTCGACGCTGGGGCACTGCGCGCGCAGCAGTGCATGCGCCTGCTCCAGCGCGGGCGCGCTGCGCAGCGGCCGCAGGAACTCGATGCCCTGCGCCGCGGCCAGCCACTCGATGGCCAGGATGTGTGCCACGTTGTTGATCATCGGCTGCAGGCGGCGCGCCGCGAACGTGGCCATCGACACATGGTCTTCCTGGTTGGCCGAGGTGGGCAGCGAGTCGACGCTGGCCGGATGCGCGAGCGACTTGTTCTCGCTGGCCAGTGCCGCGGCGGTGACGTGGGCGATCATGAAGCCCGAGTTCAGTCCGGGCTCGCGCGCCAGGAACGGTGGCAGGCGCGACACACCGGTGTCGATCAGCATGGCAATGCGGCGCTCGGCGATGGCCCCCACTTCGGCGATGGCCACCGCCATGGCGTCGGCGGCCAGCGCCACCGGTTCGGCGTGGAAGTTGCCCCCCGACACGAGCGCGGCGCCATCGGCAAATACCAACGGGTTGTCCGTGACGGCGTTGGCTTCGCGCAGCAGCACCAGCGCCGCATGGCGCAGCTGGTCGAGGCAGGCCCCCACCACCTGCGGCTGGCAGCGCAGGCAGTAGGGGTCTTGCACGCGGTCATCGCCTTCGGCATGGCTGGCGCGGATGGCGCTGCCGTGCAGCAGCGCGCGGTAGTACTGCGCCACGTCGATCTGGCCCGGTTGACCACGCAAGGCGTGGATGCGCGGGTCGAACGGGCCGTCGCTGCCGCGGGCTGCATCCACCGTGAGCGCGCCCACCACCAGCGCCGACTCCAGCACCGGCTCGAACGCCAGGAAGGCATGCAGCGCCAGCGCCGTGGACGTTTGGGTGCCGTTGATCAGCGCCAGCCCTTCCTTGGCCGCGAGCGCGAGCGGGGCGATGCCGTGCCGCTCCAGCATCGTGCTCGCCGGCTCGCGCCGCCCGTCGACCAGGAACTCGCCTTCGCCGATGAGCGCCAGCGTCATGTGCGACAGCGGTGCCAGATCGCCCGAGGCACCCACCGACCCCTGGCTGGGCACCCAGGGCACCAGGCCCGCATTGAACACCTGCAACAGCGTCTCGATGACCACCGGCCGCACGCCCGAGGCGCCGCGCGCCAGCGACGCCGCCTTCAGCGACAGCATCAGCCGCACCACCGGTGCGGGCAACGGTGCGCCCACGCCCACCGAATGCGAGCGGATGAGGTTGAGCTGCAGGAGCGAGAGGTCGTCCTCGCTGATGCGCACGCCGGCCAGCTTGCCGAATCCTGTGTTCACGCCATAGACAGGCGCCTGGCCGGCGGCGGCACGCTGCACCACCTCGGCGCTGGCCTGCACCAGCGGCCAGGCCGCATCCGCCAGATGCAGGCGCGCCTCGCCACGGTGAACGGCCTGCAGGTCTTCCAGCGTCAGCGCGCCGGGGTTCAAGGTCAGTTCCAAAGGTACTCCTGTGTGGGAAGCCGTGTGCGGTGCCGTGTGCGGTACCGTGTGGCGCTCAACGCGTGATCATCGGCAGGTCGAGTCCCTGCTCGCGCGCGCAGGCCACGGCCTCGTCGTAGCCCGCGTTGGCATGGCGCATCACGCCGGTGGCCGGGTCGTTCCACAGCACGCGCCCGACGCGGCGCGCTGCCGCTTCGGTGCCGTCGCAGACGATGACCACACCGGCATGCTGCGAGTAGCCCATGCCCACGCCGCCGCCATGGTGCAGGCTCACCCAGGTGGCGCCGCTGGCGGTGTTGAGCAGGGCATTGAGCAGGGGCCAGTCGCTCACGGCGTCGCTGCCGTCACGCATGGCCTCGGTCTCGCGGTTCGGCGAGGCCACCGAGCCGGAATCGAGGTGGTCGCGGCCGATCACGATGGGGGCCTTCAACTCGCCCGTGCGCACCATCTCGTTGAACGCCAGCCCGGCGCGGTGGCGCTCGCCCAGCCCGATCCAGCAGATGCGCGCAGGCAGCCCCTGGAACGCGATGTGCTCGCCGGCCATGTCGAGCCAGCGATGCAGGTGGCCATCGTCGGGGAAGAGTTCCTTCATCTTGGCGTCGGTCTTGCGGATGTCCGCCGGATCGCCCGACAGCGCAACCCAGCGGAACGGCCCCTTGCCGCGACAGAACAGCGGACGGATGTAGGCCGGCACGAAGCCGGGAAAGTCGAAGGCGTGCCCGACGCCGGTGTCGAAGGCCACCTGGCGGATGTTGTTGCCGTAGTCGACGGTGGGCACGCCCATCGCATGGAAGTCGAGCATGGCCTGCACGTGGATGGCGCAGCTGCGCGCGGCAGCCTCGCGCAATGCAGCGTGCTGCGCACCATCGGCCTGCGCCGTGCGCCAGCGCTCCACGCTCCAGCCGGCGGGCAGGTAGCCGTTGACGAGGTCGTGCGCCGAGGTCTGGTCGGTCACGAGGTCGGGTGTGGGGGCACCGCCGCGGGCGCGCCGCACCAGCTCGGGCAGCAATTCGGCGGCATTGCCCAGCAGGCCGACCGACACCGCGCGGCCCTGGGCCGTGTAGCGCTCGATGCGCGCCAGTGCATCGTCCAGGCTCGCCGCCTGCTCGTCGAGGTAGCGCGAGCGCAGCCGGAAGTCGATGCGCGACTGCTGGCACTCGATGTTCAGCGAGCAGAAGCCCGCAAAGCGCGCGGCCAGCGGTTGCGCGCCGCCCATGCCGCCCAGGCCGGCGGTGAGGATCCAGCGACCCACCGCATGGCCGCCGAAGTGCTGGCGCGCCGCCTCGGCGAAGGTTTCGTAGGTGCCCTGCACGATGCCCTGGCTGCCGATGTAGATCCAGGAGCCGGCTGTCATCTGGCCATACATCATCAGGCCTTGGCGATCGAGCTCGTGGAAGTGCTCCCAGGTGGCCCAGCGCGGCACCAGGTTGGAGTTTGCCAACAGCACCCGCGGCGCGTCGGCGTGGGTGCGGAACACGCCCACCGGCTTGCCCGACTGGATGAGCAGCGTTTCGTCCTCACCCAGTTGGCGCAGCGCGCGCAAGATGGCCTCGAAGCACTCCCAGTTGCGCGCGGCCTTGCCGATGCCACCGTACACCACCAGGGCGTCGGGGTTCTCGGCCACGGCGGGGTCGAGGTTGTTCTGGATCATGCGGTAAGCCGCCTCGATCAACCAGTTGCGGCAGTGCAGCGTGGACCCCGTGGGCGCGCGCACCGGGCGTGGTGCGGCCAAATGGCGGGCGGGTGACAGATCGGTCATGGCGTTACCTCTCGGTGCGGGGTGCGGCTTGCCGCCGCAGACGGCAGCTTCGGGTTCGGACTGTACTTGTCTAGACAACCCGATGCAAGTACGATTCTCCAGATGACCCGATCCCGCGCCCCGACCGCACCGCCACTGGCGCCCTATGCCCGTGTCAAGCAGCACTTGAAGGACGCGCTGGCCGAGGGGCAGTACCTGCCGGGTGCCCTGATGCCATCCGAGGCCGAGCTGGTGGCCCGCTTCGGTGTCAGCCGCATGACCGTCAACCGGGCGCTGCGAGAACTCCAGTCCGAAGGCCTGGTCGATCGCGTGCAGGGCGTGGGCACCTTCGCCGCACCACTGCACCGTGTGGCCTCCACGCTGACGATCCGTGACCTTCACGAGGAAATAACCACCCGCGGCCACCGCCACGATGCACTGGTGCACCTGTGCCGGCAGGAGCGCGCCACAGCCGCACTGGCCGCCCGCCTGGGGCTCGCCGCTGGTGAGCCGGTGTTCCACACACTCATCGTGCACCGCGAGAACGGCGTGCCGCTGCAATGCGAAGACCGCTACGTGAACCCGGCCTGCGCGCCGGGGTACCTTCAGGTCGATTTCACCCGCACCACGCCCACGCATTACCTGCTCGAGGTGGCGCCGTTCTGGCGCGCGCAGTACTCGATCGAGGCGGCCCTGCCCAGCGCGCAAGAGGCCCGGCTGCTGGGCATCGCGCCCGGCGAACCTTGCCTGGTGGTGGTGCGCCGAACCGAACGGCGCGACACTGCGATCACCATCGCCCGCCTGGTGCACCCGGGGCGCCTCTACACCCTCGAAGGAGCGTTCACGCCATGAGCCTGCAACTCATCGAAACCCGCCGTGTCCAGGCTCAATCCTGGCCCAACGGCGGCGGCAGCACGCGCGAGCTCTACACCTGGCCGGCAGGGGCGACCGCCGACGACTGGCACATGCGCGTGAGCCTGGCCGAGATCACCCGCGACGGGCCGTTCTCTGCCTACGACGGTGTCGATCGCTGGTTTGCGGTGGTCGATGGCGCCGGCGTGGTGCTCACACTGCCCGACGGCCGCCACATGCTCGACCCGCACAGCGCGCCGGTGCACTTCGACGGTGCGCTGGCGCCCCACTGCAGCCTGAACCACCGCGACACGCGCGCCCTCAACCTGATGGTGCGCCGCGACCACGGCCGTGGGGCCATGCTGCGGGTGAAGAACGACGACGAGTGGCTGTCGTCGGCCACGCTGCGCGCGGTCTATGTGGCCGAGCCGCTCACGCTGCAGATCGACGACGCCGACGCGGCCCAGCTGCCCGCCCACACGCTGGCCGTGAGCACTTACGCGCGGCGCCAGCGCTGGCGCGTGCGCGGCGATTCCGACACGCCCGTGGCATGGTGGATCGAGTTCGAGGCGCGGGCGAGTCAATGACACACGCGAACTCGGGCCCAGCGGCCACCTGGTGGCATGGCGGACGCCTGGTCACCATGGCGCCGCCCAGCGCCGTGCCCGGCGCAGAAGAGCCCTGGGGCCTGGTCGACGATGGCGGCCTGCTGGTCGAGGATGGCACCCTGCGCTGGGTGGGCCCGTGCAGTGCGCTGCCGCCCGAACTGGCCGAGCGCATCGCGCAGCGGGTGGCGCTCGAGGGCGCCTTGGTCACCCCCGGCCTGATCGACTGCCACACCCACCTCGTCTACGGCGGCCACCGCGCACGGGAATTCGAGCTGCGCCTGTGCGGAGCCAGCTACGAAGACATCGCGCGCGCCGGTGGCGGCATCCGTGCCACCGTGACCGCCACCCGAGTGGCCACCGATGCCGCGCTGTACCGCGCCGCGGCCGACCGCGCCGCCACCCTGATGGCCGAGGGCGTGACGACCATCGAGATCAAGTCCGGCTACGGCCTGAGCGAGGAGCACGAAGCACGCTGCCTGCGCGTGGCGCGGCGTATCGCGCGGCAACTGCCGGTCACCGTTCGCACCACGGCACTGGCGGCACACGCACTGCCGCGCGAATACGCCGAACGCCCCGACGCGTACATCGACGCGGCCTGCCAATGGCTGCCCCGCTGGAAGGACGAAGGCCTGGTCGATGCCGTGGATGCCTTCTGCGACCACATCGCCTTCACACCTGCGCAGGTGCAGCGCCTGTTCGAGGCGGCGAAGGCACTGGGACTGCCGGTCAAACTCCATGCCGAGCAACTGAGCAACCAGCACGGCGCGGCCTTGGCCGCGCGCTTCGGTGCGTTGTCGTGCGACCACCTCGAGCACCTCGACGATGCCGGCGTGGCGGCGATGGCTCAGGCCGGCACCGTGGCCGTGCTGCTTCCGGGCGCCTACTATTTCCTGCGCGAGACGCGCTGCCCCCCCGTGGCCGCGCTGCGAGCCGCCGGCGTGCCCATCGCCCTGGCCACCGACCACAACCCGGGCTCGGCGCCGGGGTTGTCGCTGCTGCTGATGCTCAACATGGCCTGCACCTTCTTTCGCCTCACCCCCGAGGAAGCACTGCGCGGCGTCACCGTGCATGCCGCGCGAGCGCTCGGGCTGGGTGCCACCCACGGCATGCTGCGTGCCGGCGCGGCCGCCGATTTCGTGCTGTGGAACGTCGGCAGCCCGGCCGAACTGGCCTACTGGTTCGGCTGCAACCCCTGCCTGCGCGTGGTACGCGCAGGCGTCGAAGCCCATCAGGGGGCACCCTCATGACGAACGACGTCTGCACCCTGCACCGCGGCCGCACGCCGCTGCTGCTGAGTCTGCCGCACGTGGGCACCGCGATTCCGCCCGAACAGGCTCCGCGTTACGTCGAGCGAGCCCTGGCCTGCGAGGACACCGACTGGCACCTCGAGCGCCTCTATGCCTTTGCACACGAACTCGGCGCATCGGTGCTCGTGCCGCGCTACAGCCGTTACCTGGTCGACCTGAACCGGCCACCCGAGAACGCGCCGATGTACCCCGGCGTCAACAACACGGAGCTGTGCCCCACGCGCTTTTTCAGTGGCGATGCACTCTACAAGCCAGGGCAGGAGCCCGACGACGCCGAAGCCGCCCGGCGCATCCGACACTACTGGCGCCCCTACCACGATGCGCTGAACGACGAACTGCAGCGGCTGCGCGTGGAGCACGGGCATGCGGTGCTGTTCGACGGCCACAGCATCCGTTCGCAGCTCCCGTGGCTGTTCCCCGGCCGGCTGTGGGACCTGAACCTCGGCACCGCCGAAGGTCGCAGCTGCGCACCCGAGCTGCGCCTGGCGCTGGCCACGCTGCTGGCCGGCCAGACGCGCTACACGCAGGTGGTGGACGGCCGTTTCAAGGGCGGGCACATCACCCGCCACTACGGCCGTCCCGAGTTCGGCGTCCATGCGGTGCAGCTCGAGATGTGCTGGTCGTGCTACCTCGACGAGGACGATCCGCAGCAGCCCTGGCGCTGGAGCGACGCGCGCGCCACGCAGGTCCAGCCCCTGTTGCGGCAGATGCTGCAGACCGTCCTGGATTGGCGGCCATGATCCAAACCGATCCCGCGCTGCTGTGGGCGCCGCAGGCCTGGGTGCAGGGCCGCTGGCGCCAGGGCGTGTGCCTGCGCACCGATGCCAGCGGCCGCTGGGCCGAGGTCACCCCCGACCAACCGCCGCCGCCAACCGCGCAA
>JABWBN010000133.1 GCA_013360485.1 Burkholderiaceae bacterium
GGCCCAGGCGCCAGCCCGGCCGGGCTCACCGCGGGCCAGGTTGGTCATGGCCAGGAGGCCTGGGCGCAGCCCGCGCAGCACCGGCACGCGCGAGCCGGCGAGCGCCCGGGTGACCTCTGGATGAACGGCTTCCCCGGTGGGCGAGATCATGACCACGGGTTTGTCCGCGCGCTCGCCGACGGCCCCGTAGTGGGGGATGTGCCGCAGGTAGTTCTCGCAGGTGCGTGGGTTCAGGCTCGCCTGCGAGTCCTGAAGCAAGGCCAGCGCGCCGACATCGGGGTCGCTCAGCACCGCCTCGGCGCCGTCGCGGATGTTGCGCTCCGACTCCTTGACCGTGGCGCCGAAGTCCACCGGGTTGTGACCCGGTGTGCCGGGCAGCGCCCTCTGCACGGCGACGCGCGTGGCTTCGCAGAAGCGGGCCATGGGGACGCCCGCGGCCTCGGCGACGTCGCAGGCCAGGGCGGTCTGTCCGCCCGAGATGCCGGCGACCGCGACGCGTGCGCCCCGAACCATGCGCCGCGCGATCGCCGCACACTCGAGCGAGGCGATCAGTTCGTCGTAGTCACCCGCGGTGGCGATGTCGCAGCCGCGCAGAAAGCTGTCGAACGCATCCCGGTCGCCGATCAGCGCCCCGGTGTGCGCCTGGGTGGCCACGGCACCGAGGGCCGAGTGGCCGACCTTGAGCACCACCAGCGGCTTGCCCGCCGCGTGCAGCCGCTCGGCGGCGGCAGCGAACGCCACCGGATCGACAATGGACTCGGCGACCACGCCCACCACGCGGGTCGCTTCATCCTCGGCCAGCCACTGCAGATAGTCGGCGGCCGTCACCTGGAACTCGCTGCCGACTGTGATGACCTTGGACAGGCCGCTGGTGATGGTGTTCATCACCGAGATCGCGGCCGAACCGGACTGCGCCACCAGTGCCACCGGGCCGGCGGCCAGGCGCAGCGAAGGCCGCGAGGGATACAGCGGCGCGTCGTCGGTGAAGTTCACCAGGCCCATGCAGTTGGGGCCGTTGAACACCAGATTCGTCGCGGCGCCGAAGGCGCGCACGGCAGCTTCGTCGGCGGCGTCGAAACCGTTGGCGAACACGTTGGCCGAGCGAACGCCCGCCCGCTCGATCTGGCGCAGCGTTTGCAGCACGTCCGCTGCAGGCACCGCGACGATCGCCGTGTCGACCGCGGCCGGCAGAGCGTCGATCGTGCGACACGCCGGCAGCCCTTCGATCTCGTCGGCCGAGGGGTGAACCGGAAGGATGCGGCCACGAAAACCCCAACTGCGCAGGTTCTGGATGACCACGTTGCCCTGGGAAGTGCGCTTGGAGGAAGCGCCCACGATGGCGACGGCCTGCGGTCTGACCAGGGCCGCGACGTCTCTGAACAAGATATCTACTCCTCGCGCAAGGCTCAGGTGTTCGGGAAGCGATGACGTGGACTGCCGGATCGCCACCTCGGGGCCGACGGCGCCGCCGTGCCAGGGTCGGCCCGGCGGGCGCGCGGCAACCAACCCGGCTCCTACTTCTTGGGGAACCACACCTCGGCCCAGTTCGGATGGGTGTTGTAGGAGAAGTTGAACTGCGCATCGAGGCCTTCGAGCCGGGTCGACACCGCCTCGTGCATCTGCTGGCTCGCCAGCACGAGTTGGTTGAGGTCGCGCGCCGCGATCTCGGCATAGCGCCGGTAGAAGGCGCGCTGCTGTCCCGCCGGCGCGGCGGCCGCATCGGCCACCGCCTTGTCCATCTCGGCGCTGCAATAGCCCGTGGGATTCACGAACGGCAGCTTCCCCTTGTTGCACACGTAGCTGCGGTCGACGCCGAGCACGGGGTTCGTGCGGCCGGTGAGCGAGACGATCGAAGCGTCAAACGCGTTTTGCTTGTAGACCTTGTCGACGAAGAGTTGAACGTCCAGACCCGCCAGCTTCACGTCGATGCCCACGGCCGCCCAGCTGCTCTGCACCAGCTTCGAAATCGAGTCATAGGGAGGAAAGGCGGGATACGTGAGCTCGACGGTCATGCGCTTGCCGTCCTTGAGCGGATAGCCCGCCTCGTCGAGCAGCGCGCCGGCCTTCTTCGGGTCGTAGGGATAGAGCTTGTCGTAGTCCACCGACGGGTCGAACAGATCCTTGAACTGCGAGGGAATCGCGTTCTGCGCCGTCGTGGCCAGGCCCTGGTAGGCGTCGGCGATGATGCGCTGGCGGTCGATGGCCTGGAAGAGCGCTTGCCGCACCTTCAGGTTGTCGAACGGCGGCTTGCGCATGTTCATATCGACGATCGGACGCTCTGGCGCGTTGTTCTCGATGCGAACGACCTTGTAGTGCCCGGCTGCCGCGCCACCCTTGGCCGCAGGCACCTGTACCGCCTCTGGGCGGAACCAGTGGACCTCGCCGCGCATCATCGCGTTCAGGCGCTGCTGCGCGTTCGGAATCAACGCGAAGACCACCGAGTCCAAGTACGGCTTGGGCTGCTCCCAGTAGTGGGGGTTGCGCACGAAGGTGATGGCGCGGCCGCTGTCCCAGGTCTGAAACTTGAACGGGCCCAATCCCACCGGAGCGCGGTTGGCCGGGTGCGTCGCCAGGTCGGCGCTGCCCTCGTAGACGTGTTTGGGCAGGAGCGGAAAGACCTCCTTGTCGAACAGGTCGAGCGTGGCGGTGAGCGGCTCCTTCAGGGTGAGCACGAAGGTATGCGGGTCCGGCGTCTCGGCGCTGACCACCAAGGGCAGCAACTTGCCGAGATAGGTGTTGAACTTGGCGAAATTGTTCAGCGTGAACACCACGTCGGCGGCCGTGAAGGGTTGGCCGTCGGACCACTTGACGCCCTGTCGCAGCTTGAACGAATAGACCTTGCCGTCGGGCGAGACGCTCCATTCGGTGGCAAGGCGCGGCAACCGCTTGCCGTGGCGGTCGTAGGTCATCAGGCCGTCGGCCCACACGTCGGCGATGAACAGCGCCGCGGTCACCGAGGTCAGATGGGTGTTCAGGCTGGGGATTGCGCCGGGATCCACCGCGGCGATCACGGTGCCTCCGCGCTGCGGACGGTCCTGGGCGCGCGCGTCCGGGGCGGACAGACCGAGACACAGCACCATGGCTGCCCCGACAGCCAGCACGCCGCGGCGCGCCTGGACGAAAGCGCCGCGGGCACGGCTTGTGTTCGGGGTTTGGTCCTGAGGCGGGTTCTTGGACACGGATCGTTCCTCCTGGAAGAGAGTGGGTGTTGATCGAGTGGGCGCGAGTGGCAACCCTGAGGAATGGCCATGGGGAATCGGGTGGTCGTGCTCCCGGGGCTCAGTCGACGGCGACGGGCCCCGCAACGGCCGCTGCAAGCTGCGCGCGCGCTGCGCGCGGATCGGCCGGCAGCCGCGCGCGCAACAGCAGCCGCGTGTACTCGTGCTTCGGGTGCGTGAAGACGTCGCGCCCCATCTCGACGATGCGGCCCTGATGCATGACTGCGACGCGGTCGGCGATCGCCTCCATCGCGTGCAAATCGTGGCTGATGACGACGAAGCCGACGCGCGAGCGCTCCTTGAGCGCGCGCATCAGTTCCAGCACCTGACCTTGAATCGACACGTCGAGCGCCGACAGCGGCTCGTCGGCCACGATGACGCGCGGCGCCAGCATCATCGCGCGCGCGATGGCCACACGCTGCTGCTGCCCACCCGAGAGCTGACTCGGGTAGCGGCCCATGAAGCTGTCGGCAGGGGTCAGCCCGACGGATGCCAGGTGGCCTTCGATGAATGCGGCCTGGCGCTGCGCTGTGGCCAGGTCGTGGCGGCGCACCACGTAGCCGAGGGTTTCGGACACGCGCATGCGCGGGTTGAGCGAGGACGAGGGGTCCTGGAACACCGCCTGCACACTGCGCCTGTAGTCTGCATGGCCGGCAGCGCCCAGACGGCGCAGATCCGTGCCGCGAAAGCACACCTGGCCGCTGCTGGGCCTGTTCAGGGCCAGAAGCAGCCGCGCCAGCGTGCTTTTGCCGGAGCCGGACTCTCCGACGATGGCCAGCGTCTCGCCCTCGTGCACGTCGAGGCTCACACCGTCCAGCGCGCGCAGCGCACGGCGGCGCCAGCCGTCCGGACTGCGGCTCCAGAAGAGCTGGGTCACGTCGCGCAGGCTGAGGATCGGCGCATCCACGGTCATGCGGCGCTCCCGCTGCCGGCCGTGGCCTGAGCGAGGGCTCGGCCTCGGGCGGGGGCATCGGCCCGGGTGTGCCGGGTCAGTTCGATCAAGCGCGCCGCATACGGACTGCGCGGCGCATCGAACAGCTCCAGCGTCCCCGCCGTCTCGACGACCTTGCCGGCGTGCATCACGTAGACCCGGTCGCACAGGGCTGCCACCACGCCGAGGTCGTGCGTGATGATGATCATCGCCATGTGGCGCTTCAGGTGCAGCCGGTGCAGCGTCTCCAGCACCTGCAGCTGAACGGTGGCGTCCAGCGCCGTGGTCGGCTCGTCGGCGAACAACAACCGCGGCTCACTGGCCAACGCGATCGCGATCATGATGCGCTGTCGCATACCGCCGGACAGTTCGTGCGGGTAGCGCTGCGCCACGCTCTCGACATCACGCAGCCCCGCTTCACGCAGCAGAGCGTGCACCCGTTCGCTCTCGGATGCGGCGTGGTCCCCGGGGCTGAGCGCCTCGCGGATCTGACGGCCCACGCGCATGGTGGGATTCAGGTAGCCGAGCGGATCCTGGAAGATCATGGAGAAGCCCGCTTTGCGACGCAGCCGGCGCAGCGCCTGCGGCTCCAAGGTCAGCGTATCGGCGCCGTCGAAGAACGCCTGACCGCGCAGTCGGGCGAACTCGGCATTGATCATCAGGCGGGCGACGGTGCGCGACAGCGTGCTCTTGCCCGAGCCCGATTCGCCGACGATGCCCACGCATTCACCGCTGGCCACCTGCAGGTCCACGCCATCGACGGCACGCACCACGCGATCGGCGGTGCGCAGATGCACCTGCAGGTCGCGCACGTCGAGCAACGCAGTCGCGCCGTCTGCTGCGCGCGAGCCGGAACGAGCGATTCCGTTCGCCATTGCTTCAGCGCTCCAGCCCGGTGCGCGCGCCCAGGCGCCGCGTGTCCGACATCTCGTTGACGCCGTCGGCGAAAAGGTTGAACGCGATGACCGCCAGGCAGATGGCCGCGCCCGGAAACACGCTCATCCACCACGCCAGGCTCATGTGATCCTGGGCGGCGTGGAGCAACTGGCCCCAGCTGATCATGTTCGGGTCGGACAACCCGAGGAAGCCGAGGCCGGCCTCGATCAGGATGGCCACGCTCGCGTCGAGCGCCACCTGCACGATGATCGGCTGCATCGCGTTGGGCAGGATCTCGCGCAGGATGATGTGAGAGGTGGACAGGTCGAGCACACGCGCCGCGGCCACGAACTCGCGCTCGCGCAGCTTGAGGTACTGTCCGTAGACGAGGCGCGCCTCGGCCGGCCAGATCGCCAGCGTGACGGCGGCGATCAGCAGCCAGAAGCTGCTGCCCAGCAGCGCCACCGCCAGCAGCACGAAGAGGATCACCGGCAAGGTCTGGAACAGTTCGGTGATCCGCATCAGGACCACATCGACCCAGCCGCCGAACCAACCGGCCAGGATGCCGACCGCGCCGCCCACCAGCAGCGCGGCGAAGGCGGCTCCGAATCCGATGGCCAACGACGCCCGCGTGCCGTGGATCACCATCGAGAACACGTCGCGCCCGACGTTGTCGGTGCCGAAGGGATGAGCGGCCCCCGGAGCAGCCAGGCTGTCGGGCGTCTGTTCGAATGGGCCGAAAGGCGTGATCCACGGCGCCAGAAGCGCCGCCAGCGCGAGCGACACGAGGATCAGCAGTCCCATCGCGCCGTGGCGCGTGCGCACGATGCCATGCAGCGCGGCCGTTGCACTGCGCAGCCGTGCGGCCGCAGCCGGGACTGCGGAGCCGTGAACCGAGCCGTTGCTCTGCGTCGTCATGCCGCGAGCTCTCAACGCCGCTGGCGGATGCGCGGGTCGATCAGCGCGTACAGCACATCGACCACGAGGTTCGCCAGCACGACGGCCACGGCCGAGAAGATGACCGCGCCCATGACGGTCATGTTGTCGCGGGCGCGAATGGCCTCGATGAGCAGCAGGCCCAGGCCAGGCCAGGTGAACACCGTCTCCAGCAGCACCGCGCCGCCAAGTGCGGCGCCGATCGCGTAGCCCGCGATGGTGATCAGCGGCAAGCTGGAGTTGCGCAGGATGTGGCGTCGGATGATCGCGCCGCGCTCGAGCCCCTTGGCGCGCGCCGTGACGACGTAGCCCTGACTCAGCGTGTCGATGACGCTGGCGCGCATGATGCGCGCGACACGCATGCCCTCGTGGATGGCGAGCGCCGCTGCCGGCAGCACCAGGTAGTGCAACCGCTCGAGCAGCCAGGCCAAGCCTGTGGCCTGCGAGACCAGCGGCCCCATGCCCTGGGTAGGAAACCAAGGCAGCTTCAGCGCCAGCAGCAGCACCAGCAGTTGGCCCAGCCAGAACGTGGGCACGGCGTAGACGACGAGCGCGATCGTGGTCCAGGCCTGGTCGACGCCGCGACGTTGTGCGGTGCCGGTGATCACGCCGATCAGCATGCCCAGCGGGATCGCCAGGGCGAAGCCTGCGGTCACCAGCACGACGGTGCGCGGGATGCGCTCGAGGACGAGGTCGAGCACCGGGCGCTGCGCGTGGTACGAGTACCCGAGGTCGCCTTGCAGGAGGTGAGCGAAGTACGAGCCGATGCGTACATGAAGCGGATCCTTGAGCCGGTAGCGCTGCTCGATCGCTTCGCGGAACGCCTGCGGGACCGGAAAGTCGCCGACCATCGCCTGCACCGGGTCGCCAGGGATCAACTGCTGCATCAGAAAGACCGCCAGGACCACCGCCGCCAGCAGTGGCACCGCTTGCGCGATGCGGATCAGCGTGTAGCGCAGCATGCCTGGGCGGTCCGCGGGAGTCCGCTTGGGTTCAGTCCAGCTCGAAGAAGCGCGCCGCGTTCGCGTAAAGCCACTTCTCCATCACCTTGTCCTTGATCGGCAGCGCTCGGTACTCCCCGATCAGCTCTTCGAAACTGGACCCGAGCAGGTAACGGGAAAGGCCGACCATGATCTTGTCCTGCAGCAGCGTGTTGCCGAACTGAAGAAACTGCTCCCAGCCGGAGCCTGGCGTGGCGAGGTACTTTGGCCGGTGTGCGGCGGTGTCGGCGTACAGGTTCGGATGGCGCCTGAGCAGCCCCACCATGTCGTTGATCCACGGCCAGCCTGCCAGCCCGGCGATCACGCGAAGCTCCGGGAAGTGGATACAGATGTCGTCGAGATGACGCGGGTGCGCGATGTCGTAAGGGCGGTCGTTGGCATACGTCATCGAGGTGTAGATGCGTACCGGCACCTTCAACTCCACGCACTTGGCGTACAGCGGGTAGTAGCGTTTGTCGTCGGCGGGGATGCTGGTGTACAGCGGCGAGACCCGGATGCCGCCGGCGCCGTGCTCGCGCACCAGGCGCTCGAGCTCGCGCACGCCGCGCATGCCGTCGGTCGGGTCGATGGTGACCAGCGTGAAGAAGCGGCCCGGGAAGCGCGCATGGATCTCGCCGATCGCGCTGTTGTCGGCGCCCACGAGCAGGCCGCAGCGGATATCGGCGCGGTCCATGTCCTGTACCAGTCGCCCGAGGCCACCGTCGTCGAGCGAGGCGGGCTGGGCTTGCGCGCCGCGCACCCGGAACACGCGCTCGTAGTTGTCGAACCCATACCCTTCGGGTCGGGGCAACGAGTGCGGAAAGGGCGTCCCCGGCCGACCGTGTGTGATGCGCTCCAACTCCGGGTTCGCTTCCGATTTCGGAAGCCCGATTTCCAGATCGATCACGCGTGCCACGCTGCTACTCCCTGTGCTGCCGGATTCACCTCAGGCTGGGCCCCTTCGCCAAGGCCAGCCGGCTTCGCAAGAGGCGGGGTCCAGCGCCTCATGGCGCAGCAAGGTAGCTGTCGCGTGCGAGCACTGCCAGGTCGACGTAGTTCGTGAACAGTCCATCGACGCCCATGCTCAGGTACCGGTGGTACTGGTCATTGGCTGCGATGGCATCGACCTTGTCGAAGGTCCAGCCATGTACCTTGAGGCCTGCGGCGCGTGCCTGCGAAACGAATTCCCGCGTGAGCGCGAAGGCCGGGTAGTCGATGATGACGCCCACGCCTGCGGCGAACTTCGAGAGATCCGCCAGATCGATCGTGGTCATGCCGGTGTCGGTGAATGCCACGAACTTCGCGACCCCTGCCTGCATGGTCGCGGCGCCGAGCACGACCATGCTGGGTGTGAAGCCCGGATGGCTGTTCGAGGCGGTGCCCGTCGGAAGCACGGTGAGTTGCTTGATCTCGGACAGCGTGAAGTCACTGACGAGGTACTTGCTGTGCCCATTGCGCAGGCCGGGGAACACAGTCGCCACGTTCGTGGTGCGATCGAGCGACTCGTCATGCATGGCGACGAGCTGCTTGTCGCTCGTGAACTGCAGGTCCGGCTCGATGTAGTCGGCCTTCATGCGGATGGCCAGCTCGTAGCTGCCAAGCGTGTGCTCGGGCAGGTACCCACTGGCGCCGCGATGGGCGATCACGATGGGCTTGTTGGAGACAGCGGGCGTAGCCTGGTCTTGCGACGAGTCGCCGCCACCTCCGCATGCAGCCAGCGCCATGACCACTATCAACGACAGCAGGAATCTCGAACTCATGCTCTCTCACTCCGAACAACAGGGCGCGTGACACGCCGACCCATCCCTGTCCTGAGGGGAGTCGCGGCGGGCAGGAAGCCGATCGTCGAAACTTTCGCTGTTTGAGCTGAATACGTCCATAGGGCAAACGCGAAGCATAGAAGATGTCCAGTATGTGGACATGCGGCAATGACTGTCGCAGAATCGGCCCCACGATGGGAGGGCGAACCGAAGGAGACGCAGGATGGATGAGCAAGAACGCGATGCAGGTTTCGCCACGACGCTGGCCAAGGGACTCGAGGTCTTGCGCGCCTTCCAGCCGCAGCAGACGTGGATGAGCAACGGCGAGATCGCCGCGCATACGGGCATCAGCCGGCCCACGGTGGCCCGGCTGACCTACACGCTGACGCAACTGGGTTACCTGAAGCAGGAGAAGTCGAAGTTCCGACTCGGCTGGGGCGCGTTGATGCTGGTGAACCCTTTGCTGGCCGACGCCAAGATCCTGCAGATCGCGCGGCCGTCAATGCAAAAGCTCGCGCAGGATGTGGGCGGCACGGTGTCGATCGGAGTGATCGATCGGACGCACTTCGTGTACCTGGAGACCTCGCGCGTCAACGAGAACGTGTGGACCTCACATGACCTGGGCACCATCGGCCCGCTGGTGGTGGCGACCATCGGTCATGCACTGTGTTCCCAGCTGGGTGCAGACGAATACGAGGCCAAGCTCGCCGAAATGCAGCGCGACACCCCCGAGCTCTGGGCGAAGTATTCGGGGTCCTTCCTGCAGGGCGTGGCGGAATGCAAGAGCCGCGGCTTCTCGGTGCTGCGCGGCACCTGGATCCCGGAGACGCACTCGGCCGGGGTGCCGCTGCTGCGTGACAAGAACGGCGAGTGCTTCGCGATGAACTGCCGCGTGCCGATCTTCAGGCTCAGTCCCAATCAGATCGAGGAAGAGATCGGCCCGCGGCTGCGCTCGCTGGCCGCCAACGTCCGGACCCAGATCAGCTTCGTGATGCCGTAGCGGGCAAGACCGGCCGCCCCTGGGGGCGGGCGTAGTTGTCGTTGATGCTGCGGTCTTGGTGTTCCGGTTTCCGTATTCCTTTCTTCTCTTCTCGTCGTCGAGCGCGGTGGTCAAGTCGCGGACCCGAAGGGCTGTCCACAGGGCTTGCCCTGTGGGCAGGTGGGACCATCCCGCGGCCGGCAACGAGTCGCGCAAGCGCATTCTGCGCACCGTCATCCGGGAGATCATCGCTCGCGTCGTCGACGCACGCATCGAGTTCGTCATCCATTGGCAAGGTGGCGATCACGCCGAGATGAGCGTGGTGAAGAACCGAGCGGGCCAGCATCGATGGAGCGCCGATATCGAAGTCCGCCAGCTCGTCTCGCAGCTCGCGCGCCAGCTGAAGGACGGCAGCATCGCAGCGCTGCTGAATCGGCTGCGCTACCGTATCGGCAGGGAGCTGACGTGGACCGAGACGCGGGTGCGCGCGTTCCGCAGCAGCCACGACATCGCGGTGTACCAGGGCGGCGAACGCGAAGGGCGCGGCGAGATCACTCTCGAGCAGGCCGCCGACATACTCGGTACGAGCAAGATGACGGTTCTGCGCCTGATCAGCGCGGGCAGCCTGAGCGCCTCGCAGGCCTGCAAGGGTGCACCATGGGTCAACAAGCGCGGCGATCTGGAGCGACCAGAAGTCCGTGGCGCCGTTCAGGAGTCGAGAGCAAGTCCGCTCACACTCGATCCGCGCCAGATACCCCTTGAACTTCAATGACGTAGCGAGGTGAGCATCATGTCGTGTGATCGGGCGCCCGCACGATCACGTTGTCGCCGTGCTCGATGAAGTGGTAGCTCGCCAGCAGCAGCACCTGCTTCTTGTCGATCGAAGGCTGATAGCCGAAGTCGAAGGTCTCCAGCGGCTTGACGAACGGGATCGAGTTCGGCACCGTGGGCAGCGCCGCGGCGCGGCGCGCGCTGCAGGCCGACCGCTACCTGCGCTGCGCGCCCGAGGCCGCG
>JABWBN010000376.1 GCA_013360485.1 Burkholderiaceae bacterium
ATCGTGACCGACACGGTTAAACTCTGAACACCACGCTGGCGCGCACAGAACACCGGTCACGTTCGTCGGTATGAGCGGTCACGATCGTCGGAATGCGCAATCAGGGCTGGCAGGAACTGGCGGGCGAGCTGATGCCCGGCACCATCGGTGCGGAGTTGCAGGAGACGGAGGAAACCGTATGAAGTCGAAAGTGCAGCCATTGGGGGCGGCAGTCGCCCGTGAACGCCGGGATGGCGGCCAGGTCAAGCTGTCCACCTTCATCCCGCTGAAGATCAGGAAGCGCGGCGCCAGCAAGGTGGTGGTGCGGCCAGATGGGGCGGTCGAGTCGCCGGGCAAGGTCGCCAGCCAGATCGACCAGCACCTGCTGGTGGCCTTGACGCGGGCCTACTACTGGCAGCAACTGCTCGACGATGGTGTGGTCGGCAGTGGGAGCGAGATCGCCCAGCGCGAGGGACTGCACCATTCGACGGTCAACGAGCTCCTGCGTCTGACGCTGCTCGAGCCTGCCATCATCCAGAGCATTCTGGCCGGGCAGCAGCCCAAGTGCATGAGCCTGCTGTGGTTCCAGCGGAATCCGCTGTCGACCGACTGGATGGCGCAGCGGGAGGCGGTGGCCGCGTTCGATTCGTGAACAGGGCCGCCGTTCGTCAGCCCGCTTCAATCGCTGGGTGCGGGCAGCCACTTGATGCCTGCCACCCCCAAGTTTTTCTGGCGGATGTGGTCACTGAGGATGGGCACGAGGGTCTGCACATTGGTGTCAAAGCTGTGCCGCCACATGGCCTGCAGCTTTTTCAACGCGTTTTCATTCCGGTAGATGCTGCCGTCCCAGTCGATGACCATCATCGCCACGTCACCGTCGTCGGCCAGCATACACAGCAAGGCGTCATCGGCGTCCTTGTCGAGCGAGGCCTTGAGCTCGTCCTCGAAGTCGGCCAGAACTTCCACGTACAGATCGATGCTCAGTGGGCTCTGCCCAGACAGCGCAGACTGCAGATCAGCGACGATTTTCTTCTTGTTGGTCATCGTCGACATTTTCGCTGCAAGGGTCCTGCTTGCCCGTAGCCGACCGAATGGGCCACCCAGTGGGAGGTCGTGACGGAGTTTGATGCCTGACCGGTCGCCTTGGTTGACGATGAACCGGCGCGCGTAAGTGGTTGATTTTGCTGGACCACCATCTGCGCCTACCCGCAGGCCAAACGGAGAACAGAGACGGCTCTGGCCGAGAAAGTAGCCGATTTCGGGCGTTTCGTCTGGTGGCCACCCGCAGCACGGCTGGCCGGAACCCCGCGTGGCGCGGGGTTTTCAGGCAAGAAAAAGGGCCCGGAGACTATCCGAGCCCTTGTGTATGGTGGAGGCGGTGAGATTCGAACTCACGAGGGGCGCAAACCCCTGACGGTTTTCAAGACCGTTGCATTCAACCGCTCTGCCACGCCTCCGCAAGGCCGCGCAGTATACCACCGTGTCGCGACCCGAAGCCGCCGGGACGCCGCCCGGTCAGGGCGAGGGCGACCTTGCTGCTGCAAGGTCTTGCGTCGCGTGCCGCGCCTACGTGGCGTCCGGTGCACGCTCGAACACCACCACCGACTCCACATGCGAGGTCTGCGGGAACATGTTGGCGATGCCCGCCGCGCGCAGCCGGTAGCCCTTCTCGCGGACCAGCACCGCCGCGTCGCGTGCGAGCGTGGCGGGGTTGCACGACACATAGACGATGCGCGCCGGTCCGTGCCGGGCATCGATCGCCTTCGCCACCGCGATCGCGCCTTCGCGCGGCGGATCGATCAGCAGCTTGTCGAGCGTGCCGAGCGCCGCCAGGCTGTCCTCGGT
>JABWBN010000010.1 GCA_013360485.1 Burkholderiaceae bacterium
CCAGTGCGTCGCACCATGCGCCCGCGGCATTGATGAGCACCGGCGCCTGCCAGTTGCGCCCGGCGGCCTGTACGCGCCAGTTCGCACCCACCTGCGCGATCGCTCGAACCTCGGCGTCGCACACCACCTGGCCGCCGCGCCGGCGCAGGCCGCGCAGAAACCCCTGGTGCAGCGCATGGACGTCGATATCGGCCGCATCGGGCTCGAATGTGCCGCCCACCACCCGGTCTGGCCTCAGCGCCGGCCACAGGGCCAGCACACCCCTGGCATCCAGGTGCTGGGCCTTCGGCACGGCGGCCTGCAACATCGCCCAGTGCGCCTGCAGCGCTGCGAGGTCGTCCGGACCGGCGACCATCAGCGCGCCACGCGGGCGCAGCAGCGCATGTTCGGCAAATCCCTCGCCAGGGTCGTCGAAGAAGGCCCGGCTGGCGCGTGTGAGTGCCTGCACCTGGGCGGTTCCATAGCTCTCGAGGTACAGGGCAGCGGAACGCCCCGTGGTGTGGTAACCCGGCTGCGACTCCCGCTCGAGCAGCACCGTGCGCCCGCGCCGGGCAAGGTCCCACGCCACCGAGGCTCCGGCAATGCCGGCTCCCACGACGATGAAATCAGCCCCCTCGACGGTGGCCGCCGCTGCGCCGGATGGCCCGGATGGCGCGCTCATATCGCGGTCCTCAAGGCAGCAGCACGCTCGAGCCGGTGGTTGACCGCGCTTCCAGTGCCTCGTGCGCGCGGCCCGCTTCGGACAGCGGGTAGCGCTGGTCGATGCGGATCTTCACAGCGCCGCTACACACCACGGCGAACAGGTCGTCGGCCATGGCCTGCGTGGATTCGCGTGTGGCCAGATGGGTGAACAGCGTCGCCCGGGTCAGGTAGAGTGACCCCTTGGGCCCGAGCATGCCCGGCGCGAACGGCGGCACCGGTCCTGAGGCATTGCCGAAACTGGCCAGCAGGCCGAAGGGCTGCAGCACGTCGAGGGAGCCGTCGAAGGTGTCCTTGCCCACCGAGTCGTACACCACCTTGACACCGGCGCCGCCGGTGATGGCCCGCACGCGATCGACGAAGTTTTCCCGCCGGTAGTTGATGGCGTGCACCGCACCGTGCTCGAGCGCAAGCGCGCACTTTTCGTCCGAGCCCGCCGTGGCGATGAGCTGCAGGCCCATGGCGCGCGCCCACTGGCAGGCAATCAGGCCCACGCCACCCGCAGCGGCATGCCACACGATGGCATCGCCCGGCTGCAGGCCGCCCTGGGGCTGTGTCTTCTTCAGCAGGTACTGCACGGTCAGGCCCTTGAGCATCATGCCGGCCGCTGTGTCGAAGGCGATCTCGTCGGGCAGCCGCACCACGCACCGCGCGGGCATGACCCGTGCCTGCGAATAGCTGCCTGGCGGATTGCTGGCGTAGGCCGCCCGGTCACCGGGCGCCAGGTGGTCGACGCCTGGCCCGACAGCCTCGATGACACCGGCGCCTTCCATGCCCAGCACCAGCGGCAAGGGATTGGCGTACAAGCCGGTGCGTTGGTAGACGTCGATGAAGTTGAGCCCGATCGCGGCGTGCCGAATGCGCACTTCGCCCGCACCGGGGTCACCCACCGGCAGGTCGACGATCTCCATCACCTCGGGGCCGCCATATCGGCGGATCTGCACTGCCATCGCCATGAATCGCCTCACGCTCGGATTGCCTGGCACGACGGGCGCCCGATCGGCCGCGTCGCGTCGGGGCACGCCCGCCGCGCCCCAATCGGCTAGCCTACGACAATTGCCCTAGGATTGCACCGTGACCGAGCAAGCCACTGCGCCAGACGCCAGCACCAACTTCCGAGGCTCCACCGAGGACGACTGGGCCGCCCTGGCTTCGGCGCTGATCCAGACCCGCTTTTCAGTCGCGCCGAGGTTGCTGCAGGCGCCAGGGCCCACGCCTGCCGAACTGCAACAGATGGTGGAGGCCGCCGGCACCGCGCCCGACCACCACGACCTGCGACCGTGGCGGCTGGTTTGCATCGCCGATGACCAGCGCGACGCCCTTTCCGACCTGTTCGAGGCCTGCCTGCGCGAGCGCGAACCCCAGCCGCGCGCGGATCACCTCGCCCGTGCCCGCGCCAAGGCCCACCATGCGCCGACCTTGCTGCTGGCCATCTTGCGCCACGAGCCTGCCGACGAAGACGTACCCGCGCCCGAGCGCGCGGCCACGCTCGGTGCGGCCATGATGAACCTGATGCTCGTGGCCCACGCCATGGGTTATGGGGCGATGCTCAGCGGTGGCCGCTCGCTGCGCAGCCCGCGCTTTGCCCGGGCCTTCGGTCTGGCGCCCGGCGAGCAGCCGTTGTGCTTCGTATCGATCGGCACGCCGCAGGAGATCCAGCGCCGCCCGCGCCCATCGGCGCATGAATTGCTGACCCAATGGCAACCCGCCAGCGGCCGCAATGCCGACCCATGACGCGCGCGGCGGTCGACCGTGCCGCGCCTTTTGGCCGCACAACATCAAGGCGAGATCAGGCCGCCTGGACCACCGGTCGCAGATGCTCCTGCGCCAGGTAGCGGCGGCGAAACTCCTCGAAAGGAAGCGTGTCGGACGCCTCCAACTGGTGCTGGGCCTCGAGCGAGGCGCGGGCCATGTGCCGCGCCCATGCGTCCAGCGTGTCCGGATAGGGCAACGCGCCAACCGCCTGGCGCGCCCGCTGCGAGCGGTCCTGGACGAACCCGCAGTGCGAGCCGCCGAAGTCGGACTGCATCGCCGCCAGCACGCGCGCCGATGGCGCAAGCTGGGGGTCGCGCAGCACCGCGATCGCGTGTTCCCAGGCGCCCTGGTAGGCGTCACCGCCAAACACGCCGTCGAGGTGATGCGCCATCGGCTGCAGTTCCTGCAGCAACTCGCCCGCCCAGTCGTCCAGGACGACCCAGCTGCCGTTGCGCTCGAGCTTCAAACCCGGCTCCCGACCGCGCTCGGCGCACCGGTGTTGGTTGCGGCCCAGGGCGGCGATCTCCGCGGGCGTGTCGGGTGGACTGTCGGACAGCACGCAGTGCAGCAGGAACAGGTCCAGCAGACGCATGGTCGCCGCGTCGATGCCCACCGGCTGGAACGGATCGAGATCCATGCAGCGCACTTCCACGTACTCCACGCCGCGATCGCGCAGGGCATGCAACGGTCGCTCGCCGGAACGGATCACGCGCTTGGGTCGGATCGAGCCGTAGAACTCGTTCTCGATCTGCAGCAGCGTGGTCGCCAGCTGGTTGTACTCGCCACCGGGATTGCGCACGCCCAGCTGCTCATATGCCGGATAGGGACGTGTCATCGCGTCTTCCAGCGATGCACCGTATTCGGCCAGGCTGTTGTAGCTGATGGCCAGCGAGGCCTGGGCGTCGCTTTGGTAGCCCAGGCGCCCCATGCGCAGCGAGGTGGCATGCGGCAGGTGCAGCGACCCGCTGCCGATGCGCTGCAGGTTGTGGTTTCGGCCCTCCACGAAGCTTGCGCAAACCGCCGGCGAGGCTCCGAACAGGCGCAGCAACACGAACGAGTGCCGACGGAAATTGCGGATCAGCGCGAAGTACCCATCGGTGTCGACGCCCGGCAGCGACCAGTTGTAGTGGATGCCGGAGATCGTCTGCATGCGACGGCCATAGCGGTGCCCCAGGCCCATGCGGTAGACGCTCTTGGCGCGCCCGATGTTGGACGTACCGTAACGCCCGATGGGTATGGTTTCATCCGTCGGCAGCGCGCAGGGCATGCTCGACACCCACAGCATTTCGTCGCCCAAGGCCCGGTAGGCCACCTGGTGAATGCGCGTGAGTTCGTCCAGGCACGACTGCGCATCACCGTGGGTGCCGGTGATGAACTCGAGCTGCGACTCGCAGAAGTCGGTCGTGATGTGGGGATGCTGCAGCGCCGAGCCCAGTGCGGCCGGGTGCGGCGTCAGCGCCAGATCACCGGCCGCAGTGGTGCGCAGGCTTTCCTTTTCCAGGCCACGCTTCATGGCCCGGAGCCGATCGGGCGTCAGCGCGCCGAGGGGGGTGTGCAGGCTCATGTCATCGGACTTTCGTGCATTGCCCTGCACCCTACCATGCCCCGCGTGAGCCTGCGCGGGGCCGGGCTCTGGCGCGGGTCACACGCGCCGGTAAGCCGCCATCGCCTGCCCCATGCGCAACGCCCCTCCTGGCGTCCAGGTGGTGTCGAAACACAGCTCATGGCCCGCGCGCCGGGGCATGAGCAGCACGACGGTGGAACCCAGCAGGAAGCGCCCCATTTCCTCGCCCTGCGCGAGCGACACCGTGCGATCGGCGTAGTCCCACCGGCGCAGGCTGCCCGGGCGCGGCGGGTTCACCACCCCGTGCCACACAGTCGCCATGCTGCCGACGATGGTCGCACCCACGAGCACCATGACCCAGGTACCGATGGCACCCTCGAACACGCAGACCACCCGTTCATTGCGCGCGAACAGCCCGGGCACCCCCCGCGCCGTGGTCGGATTGACCGAGAACAAGGCACCCGGCACATGGGTCATGCGCAGCAGCCGGCCGTCGCACGGCATGTGGATGCGGTGGTAGTCACGCGGGCTGAGATAGAGCGTTGCAAATCCACCGTGGTCGAAGGCCCGGGCCAGCTCGGTGTCGCCGCCCAACAGCGCGGCGGTGCTGTAGGTGTGGCCCTTGGCCTGGACGATCTGGTCGCCGGCTATGGTCCCGAACTGACTGATGGCCCCGTCCACCGGGCAGATCAGTTCGGTGGCAGCCAGTGGCCGTACGCCAGGACGCAAGGCCCGTGTGAAGAAATCATTGAAAGTGACATAGGCCTCGGGGTCGGGCTCGGCGGCCTCGGTCATGTTCACGCCATAGCGGCGGACGAAGGCGCGGATCGCAGCCGTGGTGGCACGACCGCCGCGCCACGCCGCGAACCGGCCAGCCAGGTGGGTTAACGGCTGCTGGGGAAGGAGGTACTGGGGCACGACGGCCAGGCGATCGGACACGGTGGGGTGCTCAGGCATGGGCGGGGGCGCCAGTGTATCGGCGTGAGCCGACCCTGCGGCTCGCAGCGCCGCAGGGCAGCGCCATGGGCGCGGAAGCAAGACCGTCACTGCACCGCAGCCGCCTTCAACTGTCGCAGCTTGGCTGCATAGCGGTTCTGGTCGTCGGAGGTGCGGCTGTGGTCGAAGGCCAGCGCCATCTCCCGGCGCGCCGCGTCGTGGCTGCCGAGCCCAATGTGGGCCAACGCCAGCCAGTAGTGGAACTCCGGGTTGTCCGGGTCGCGCTCCAGTTCGCGTTCGATCCAGTCCCGCGCAGCGCGGTAGTTCCCTTCACGCATCGCCTGCTGCCCTCGCATCAGGAAAGCGAATGGCGGATCGGGTTGCAGCCGCGCCAAGCGCCGCTGCACCGCTTGCGCTTCATCTACACGGCCCCGCTGCACCAGCAGCGGCGCCAGGTTGCCCAGCACGGCTACGTTGTCTGGCTCCAGCCCGAGCGCGAAGCGCATCACCTGCTCGGCGTCGTCGAGCAAGCCGCGCCGCTGATAGATCACACCCAACGTGTTGTAGGCAATGCCCAGGTTCCTATCCTGCTGCAAGGCAGCACGCGCCCATGCGTAGGCGGCGTCGAGCTGGCCACGGGCCAAGGCCTCGGCTGCCATGTTGTTCATGAACATCGAAACCAACGTGCTCTCTTCGATGACATCGAATCGCTGCCCGCGCAGGTCCTGGCGCGGCAGGAAGTCGATGGTGAGCCAGTGGTTGCCGGGCTGTCCGAGCAGTTGGCTGCTGGCGGGCACATGGCGCCCGATCGACAGGTTGACGTGGCCATACGCGAACGTCAGGTCCCCGTTGCGGCCGAAAGTCGGATTGACCCGTACGTTCTGGAACCGCACGTTCAACCCGAGGTGTTTTGCGAAGGCTGCGGTCATCACCACCAACGACATGCAATTGCCCGCCCTGGCCTCGAAGGCCTGCGCAGCCGTGCGCGTGTGTTCGGCGTCGTAACGCAGTTGCAGGTCGCTGCGCGTGTAGAGCGCCTCCAACAAGCGCTGCTGCACGTCACGCCCTTGGCTCGACGCCATCACGTGCTGCTCGGCGTACGCGCGCATGGCCGGTGTCAGGTCGAAGATGCGCTGCGGTTGCAGCTCGGCACTGGGTACGGCGTCAGTCCGAAACCGATCGTCCCGCAAGAGCGCTGCCGCCGCATCGGCCGTCACGACGGGTGTGCCGGCGCAGCCGGCAGCAAGCACCAGCACGAGCATCGCGAGCGCGCGTTCCATCCGACCGGGCCACATGGCGGCACCCCTTTGCAGCCGACCACGCCCCCCCGTCACGGGCCAGCTTGCTCGCAAGCATAGTCCAATGGCCGCGGCGATGCACGCCCGCATCACGGCGCCCAGGCCCGACAAGCGACGCTCAGAACGTGCCGGGGTACGCGCCGCCGTCGATCAGCAGGTTCTGGCCGGTCAGGTAGCCCGCTTGGCGGCTGCAGACGAATGCACACAGCGCCCCGAACTCCTCGGCCGTGCCGAATCGCTGTGCCGCAATGGTGCGGCGGCGCCGGTCGGCAACGTCGTCAAGCGTTGTGGCGCCGGCCTGGGCTGCGCCGCGCAGCGTCGCCTGAAGCCGGTCGGTGTCGAACGCGCCGGGCAGCAGGTTGTTGATCGTGACGTTGCGTGCCGCCAGCCGCGGCTGGCGGGCCAAGCCTGCCACGAACCCGGTAAGACCGGCGCGCGCGCCGTTGGACAGGCCCAGTGTGTCCAGCGGAGCCTTGACGGCCGACGACGTGATGTTCACCACACGCCCGAACCCGCGCTCGGCCATGGCGTCGACGGTGGCGCGCATCAGCTCGATGGGCGTGAGCATGTTGGCCTCCAGGGCGCTCATCCAGGCGTCGCGATCCCACTGACGGAAATCGCCTGGCGGCGGGCCGCCGGCGTTGTTCACCAGGATGTCCACCTGGGGGCACGCTGCGAGAGCATCCCCTCGGCCCTGAGGTGTCGTGATGTCGCCGACCACTGCTCGCACCGCGATGCCGGGGTGAGCCAGGCGTAGGCTCTGCGCCGTGAGGTGCAGGCCGTCGGCGCCCCGGGCGGTGATGACCAGATTGACCCCCTCGGCCGCGAGTGCCTGCGCACAACCCCGCCCCAGTCCCTTGCTCGCGGCGCACACGAGCGCCCAGCAGCCTCGCAGTCCCAGATCCATCGATCGCCCCTTGCTTGCCCTTCGATGGTAGCGGCGGACCTACCCGGTTTTCAGAGCGCAGCCGGGACGCATCGTCGCCAGCAAGGACACCCCCTCGACCCGGGGGCCATGCCACGGCGGTCCAGGCACAGGCCCCGATGTGCAGGGGGCGGCCACGGTGCTAGGCTGGCTTGCTTGTGCCCCCGCCGTCAATCCACGAAAGCCCCATGCCGCTTCCCGCCCATACTCACGATCAAGCCGCGCCTCACCTAGGCGACGCCGCCATCGGCCCCGGCGGCAATGCGGCGCGGGCGCCGGCAGCGGCTGCGGGCCAAGTGTTCATGCGCTCACTCGTGACCGTGCCGCTGCTCATCGCCGCGTGGGCACTGACGCCGCATTACGACGCCTCGGGGATCCCCGTAGTACCGCTTTCCCCGGCGTTGGCCGTCGCTCTGGGCGCGACGTGCCTGCTCGGCTGGCGCGCACTGCCGGCGCTGGCACTTGCCCTGACCTGGATCGCCCTGGGGGGTTGGCCGCTGGGCCACTCCAGCACAGCCATCTGGAGTGCGCCGCTGCTGTGGGCACAGGCAGCGTTTGGCGGCCTGCTGCTGCGGCGCTCGAGCCGGGCAGACGACCTGGCACTGGATTCGCCAGGCGCGCTGCAGCGCCTGTCTGCTGCCGCAATCGCCTGTGGCGTTACCGGCATGCTGGTCACGCTGGGGGCCGCCCTGTTGGGCTCCAGCACGGCACGGCCCTACACGGTGGCCGTCGTGCGCGGTCTGTGCGATGCCGGTTCAGTGATGCTGCTGTTGCCGGTTGTACTGGCGGTCGCCGCACCTGAGCGCGCGCGCTGGCGTTCGCGCTGGCGCAGCGTCGCATTGCCCTTGCTGGCGCTCTCGGCCGTGTTGTTCCTGGTGTTTGCCAGCGTCGACGCACGAGACCGCCAGCATGCCGAGGCCCGCTTCGAACGCGACGCCGACGCCATGGCCGCCCACGCCCGGTTGCTGATCGGCGCCGACGGTGGCGCCACATCCGGCACCGGTGCCATTGCATCTGCGCAGGGCAGTTGCGCGAGCGTACCTGCGTCGGCGCCCTGCACCGGGCCTGATCTGCCCATGCCTGCCGACCGATTGGCCACCACCTTGCTCGCGGCCCGCACGGATGCCTTGCGGCTGTGCATCTTCCATGAGGACCCACGTGTCGAGCCAAGGCGACTGCAGGGCGCCGCGGGTTGCGATTCAGCCGCCGCATCGACCGAGGTGTTCCGCCGCGACGCGGTGCTCGCTCGCGGTGGGCACCAGTGGCTGATGCGCATCGAGCAACCGGTCCAGACCCCGGGCGGCGTCTGGCTCTTCGCCGTACCTGCCATGGCCGGCGGTGCGCTGCTGTCATGGCTGCTGCTGTCGATGAGCAGCCGCCTGCAGCGCATCCAGACCGACGCCCGGAACCGCGGCGACGAGCTTCAATGGCGCGCGGCGCGCCAGCTCGACGCGGTGATGGGTGTCGTGCCGGCCGGATTGGCGCTCCTGGCACCCGATGGGCGCATCCTGCGGGCCAACGAAGTGCTGGCCACCATGGTCAGGCGACCCATGACCGAGTTGCTTCAGCAGCCGATCACCGAACTGCTCGGCGACGTGCAGCCGGCTCCATCGTCCGGGTTGGCCGATCTTCTGCGCGATGCCGGTCAGGGGCCGAGCCACCGCGACATGGTCCTGCATCTGCCAGACGGCGAGCGCTGCCCGGTGAGGGTGGGCTTTCGCGTCGAACGCGACCCGGACGGTCGGGTGACGACAGCGGCGTGCGCCGTGCACCTGACCCCGTCGGGCCGATGACGCTCGGAATTCGCTGGGTACGGCCGTCGCCGTCGACCCAGGATCATTCCTCCTCCTGAAAGGCTTCCTGGCGTTTGGCCTTGATGGACGGCAATGTGACGATGATGATCAACAGCGCAGCCGCGGCCAGCAAACCGGCCGAGAGCGGCTTGGTGACGAATGTGCCCCAATCGCCCCGCGACAGCAGCAGGGCACGGCGCAAGTTTTCCTCCATCATCGGCCCGAGGATGTATCCCAAAAGCAGCGGCGCAGGTTCACAGCCGAGCTTGTAGAACGCATAACCGATGATGGCGAACAGCGCCGTCATGAACACGTCGAAGTTGTTGTTGTTGAGGGTGTAGGTTCCGATGCAGCAGAACGTGACAATGGCCGGGAACAAGAAGCGATAGGGCACCGTCAGCAGCTTGATCCAGATGCCGATCAAGGGCAGGTTGAGGACCACCAGGATCAGGTTGCCGATCCACATCGATGCTATGAGCCCCCAGAACAACTCCGGGTTGCCGGTCATCACCTGCGGGCCTGGCTGTATGCCCTTGATCGTCATGGCGCCGACCATCAGAGCCATCACCGCATTGGGCGGTATGCCCAGGGTGAGCATCGGGATGAACGAGGTCTGCGCACCCGCATTGTTGGCGCTCTCCGGGCCTGCAACCCCCCGAATATCGCCCTGGCCGAAGCGGCCCGACGGTCCGGCGATCTTCTTCTCGAGCGTATAGGCCGCGAACGACGACAGAAGCGCCCCACCCCCCGGCAAGACGCCCAGCAACGAGCCCAAGGACGTGCCCCGCAGTACCGCGGGCCACGCGTGGCGGAAGTCCTCGCGCGTGGGCCACAGGCCGTGCACATCCTTCGTGAACACCTCCCGGTGCTCGGCGGGCCGGCCGAGGTTGGCGATGATCTCGCCGAAACCGAACACGCCCATGGCGATCACGACGAAGTTGATGCCGTCGGTCAGTTCCGGGATGTCGAAGCTGTAGCGCGGCACCCCCGAGATGACATCGGTGTTGATCTGTCCGATCAGCAGACCCAGGACGATCATCGCGATGGCCTTGACGAGCGACCCCGAGGCCAACACCACCGCGCCGACCAAACCCATCACCATCAGGCTGAAGTACTCGGCTGGCCCGAACTGGAAGGCCAACCCGGTCAGCGGCGGCGCGAAAGCAGCGATCACCACCGTGCCCACGCAACCGGCGAAGAACGAGCCCAGGCCGGCGGCCGCCAGCGCAGGGCCGGCACGGCCCTGGCGCGCCATCTGGTAGCCGTCGATCGCAGTGACCACCGAACTCGATTCACCGGGAACGTTGATCAGGATCGCGGTCGTCGAGCCACCGTACTGCGCCCCGTAGTAGATGCCGGCCAGCATGATGAGCGCCGGCGTCGCATCCAGTGCGTAGATCGACGGCAGCAGCATTGCGATGGTGGCCACCGGGCCCAGCCCAGGCAGTACGCCGATCAGCGTTCCCAACAGCACGCCGAAGAAGCCATACATCAAGTTCTGCAGCGTGAAGGCGACGCCGAAACCCATCGCGAGGTTGTGCAGCAGGTCCATGGTGCGCCCCTCACGTGGTCAGGAAGGAAGGCCACACCGGTATCACCAGGGCCAGACCCTTGATGAAGATGAGCCAGGAACCGGCGGTCAGCACGCAGCAATTGATCAGGGCATCCTTCCAGTGAAACTCCTCGCCGGCCAGGCTGGCCACGACGATCAGCACCGGTAACGACACCACCATTCCCAGCCGTGGAAGCATCACCCCGAAAAGGCAAACCGCGAAGACGATCGTGAGCATGGGCCTGAACGCCCACTTGCCGATCGGTTCGCCGTCGTCGGTCTCGACGACCAGCGACCGGAACAGGATGAAAGCGCCCAGCAACGCCAACAGGATGCCCAACCCGAACGGGAAGTAAGCCGGTCCCGGCCGCGCCGTCACTCCGAAGCTGTAGTTTGTGGCACCCCATGAAAAGGAAACGCCGGCGATCACGAACATCAGCCCAGACCAGAAGTCCTTCTGGCTCTTGATCTTCACCTCGATGTCTCCTCGCTGCCCGTGGGCGGCCGTGTCGGGGAATTCTAGAAATCCGTCCCCGCGGTGCCGGCTGTGGTTTCCACGTAACGCACCGAGCACCGATCGGCAGCGTTCTCAGCTGTCGTTCCAGCCTGGCGTGCAGCGCATCACTTCCTCCATGGTCGTGAGGCCTTCGGCCACCTTCATGGTGCCGGCCAGCCGCAAAGGACGCATCCCTTCCTTGACGCCGGTCTTGCGCAGCTCTGCCACGTTCAGTTCCGGATGGATGCGCCGGCGCGCATCCTCGGTCACGAGCATCAGTTCATACAGCCCCACGCGTCCGCGGTAGCCGGTCTTTCGGCACTCCAGGCACCCGACCGGCTTGTAGGGCCGCACTTGACCGGACAGGCGCCACGGCCGGGCCAGGTCGTCCAGCGCCTCGCGCGTCATCGCGTCGTCGGGTGCCTTGCACGCGGGGCACAGCGTGCGGGCCAGGCGCTGGGCCAGGACGCCGATCACCGTGGCCGCGATCAGGTAGGTGGGCACACCCAGGTCGGCCAGGCGCATGATGGCCGATGCCGAGTCGTTGGTATGCAAGGTGCTGAACACCAGATGCCCGGTCAATGCCGCCTGGATGGCCATTTCGGCCGTCGGCAGGTCGCGGATTTCGCCCACCATGATGATGTCGGGATCCTGCCGCATCAGCGCACGCAAGCCCTCGGCAAAGCCCATGTCGAGCGCCGGTTGCACCTGGGTCTGGTTGAACGAGGGTTCGATCATTTCGATCGGATCCTCGATGGTGCAGATGTTCACCTCGTCGCTGGCCAGTGTCTTGAGCGTCGAGTACAAAGTCGTCGTCTTGCCGCTGCCGGTCGGACCTGTCACCAAGATGATGCCGTGCGGTCGCTCCACGAGCGACTTCCAGCGCTCGCCGTCATGCGCGGAAAAGCCCAGTGCCTCGATGCTCTTGACCACCGTCTCGGGATCGAAGATCCGCATCACCAGCTTCTCGCCGAAGGCGGTGGGCAGCGTCGACAGGCGCATTTCCACCTCGCCGCCTCCGGGCGCATCGGCCATCTCGGGCCGGCGGGTCTTGATGCGTCCGTCCTGCGGGCGGCGTCGCTCGACGACATCCATGCGCCCGAGCAGCTTGATGCGCGCCGTCATCGCGCCCATCACCGCCAGAGGCACCTGGTACACAGTGTGCAGCACACCGTCGATGCGAAAGCGGATCGCGCCCATGTCGCGGCGCGGCTCCAGGTGGATGTCGCTGGCCCGCTGGTCGAACGCGTACTGCCACAGCCAATCGACCACCTGCACCACACCTTGGTCGTTGGCGTCGAGCTGCTTGTTCGTCTTGCCGAGTTCGACCAGCTGCTCGAAGCTCGACAGCACCGCCACCTCGCCCGACTTCTGCGCCGAACGAACCGAGCGCGCCAGGGCGAAGAACTCCGTCGTATAGCGCGCAATGTCCTCAGGGTTGGCCAGCACCAGCCGAATGCGCTTGCGCGTATGTGCCTCGATCTCGGGCACCCATGCCACGTCGAAAGGCTCGCTCGTGGCCACCGTCACCTCGGCTGCGCCGACGCTGACGGGCAGCACCCGCCGCAACTCGGCGTATTGGACGCTCATCACGTCACCCACCCGCCCCACGTCCACCTTCAACGGGTCGATGCGCAGGTAGGGCATGTGGATGCGCCCGGCCAACCACTCGGTCAGCGCCTCGACGTCGAGCGGCCGGCATTGCCTCTGCAGCCCGGCGCCGCCCAGGCGCACCAGCGCGTGCAAGCTGGAGTCGCCCGCCGCGAAGCGCTTGTTCACGCGCTGGGCATCGGCCTCGGTCACCCAGCCGTCCTCGAGCAGCCACTCCAGCAGTTGCCGCCAGTGCAGGCGGCCGCGCGGCAGATTGGCACTCCGGGCCCGGGTATTGCTCATGGCGGCATGTTAGCCCGGCGCAGGCCGAGACGCGCGAGCAGGCTCAGCGATCGTCGCGCGGTTCGTTGCGGTTCAGGTTCTCCGACTCGTGGCGGTAGAGCATCTCCTGGCGACGCGACGGCGGGAACAGCTTGCGCACGACGACGAAGAACACCGGCACGAAAATCACCGACAGCGCGGTGGCCGCGATCATGCCGCCAACCACGCCCGTGCCGATGGCGCGCTGGCTGGCCGAGCCGGCACCACTGGCCAGGAACAGCGGCAGCGTGCCGAGGATGAAGGCTGCCGACGTCATGATGATGGGTCGAAAGCGCAGCCGCGCCGCCTGCACGGCTGCCTCCCAGGCCGTGTGCCCCTGGGCCTGCAACTCCTTGGCGAACTCGATGATCAGGATCGCGTTCTTGGCCGACAGCCCGATGATGGTGACCAGGCCGACCTGGAAGTACACGTCATTGGCCAGGCCGCGCCCCAAGGTGGCCAGCACGACACCCAGTACGCCCAACGGCACGGCCAGGATCACCGCAAACGGTATGGCCCAGCTTTCATAGAGGGCAGCCAGGCATAGGAACACGGCCAGGATGGCGAAGCCGTAGAGCACCAGCGCCTGGTTACCCGCCAGCTTCTCCTCGCGCGAGATGCCGGTCCATTCGTAGCCGAAGCCCGCCGGCAACTGCGCCACCAGGCGCTCCATCTCGGCCATGGCGTCGCCGGTGCTGTACCCTGCCGCCGCACTGCCGCCGATGCGCATGGCAGGGTAGCCGTTGTAGCGCACTGTCTGCATTGCGCCGGTCACCCAGCGCGGCGTCGCGAATGCCGACAACGGAACCGCCTGGCCCTTGGAGTTGGTCACCACCAGCCGCAGCAGGTCTTCGGGTTGCATGCGCGCCGGCGCGTCCGCCTGCACGATCACCCGCTGCATGCGCCCCCCGCTCGGGAAGTCGTTGACATACGACGACCCCAGTGCGGTGGACAACGCCGCATTCACCGCATCGAAGCCCACGCCCAGCGCGGCCGCCTTGTCGCGATCGATGTCGACGCGCAACTGCGGCGCATCCTCCAACCCGTCTGGTCGCACCTGCGTGAGCAGGGGGCTCTTGGCAGCAAGGCCCAGCAGTTGGTTGCGCGCGGCGACCAGGGCCTCGTGGCCATGGCCGGCGCGGTCCTGCAAACGCAGGTTGAAGCCCGACGCCTGGCCCAATTCGGGAATGGGCGGCGGGCTCAACGGAAAGATGAAGGCGTCGCGCACGCCCATCAGCGCGCCGAACGCGCGCCCTGCCAGGGCCTGGGCCGACTGGCCCGGCCCGCCGCGCTGGTCCCAGTCCTTCAGCGTGACGAACGCGAGCGCCGCGTTCTGGCCCTGGCCCGAGAAGCTGAAGCCGAGCACGCCGATCATGTTCTCCACTTCGGGCTGCTTGAGCATGAAGCCCTCGACCCGTGTCATGACCTCCCGGGCCCGCTGCTGCGTGGCGCCCGGGGGCAACTGCACGCTGACGATCAGGTTGCCCTGGTCCTCGGCCGGCAGAAACGACCCCGGCAGCCGCAGATAGACCCAGCCCATCGCCACCACCAGCGCGAGGTAGACCAGCAGCAGCCGACCCGCGCGAGGCAGCGCACGCTCGACCGTGCGCCCATAGCCTTGTGCGGTGAACCCGAAGGCGCGGTTGAACCAGCCGAAGGGCCCCCTGCGCGCTGCACCATGGCCGGCGGCTACCGGCCGCAGCAACGATGCGCACAACGCGGGCGTGAGTGACAGCGCCAGGAACGCCGAGAATCCGATGGACGCCACCATCACCGCCGAGAACTGGCGGTAGATGTTGCCCACCGAGCCGGCAAAGAAGGCCAGCGGCACGAACACGGCCACCAGAACCAGCGTGATCCCCACGATGGCCCCGGTGATCTGCCCCATGGCCTTGCGCGTGGCCTCGCGGGGCGGCAGGTGCTCGCTGGACATGATGCGCTCGACGTTCTCGACCACCACGATGGCGTCATCGACGACGATGCCGATGACCAGCACCATGCCGAACATCGTGAGCACGTTGATCGAGTAGCCCAGCGCCATCAGCGTTGCGAACGTGCCCAGCAGCGCCACCGGCACCACGATGGTCGGAATCACCGTGTAGCGCAGGTTCTGCAGGAACAGCAGCATCACCATGAACACCAGTGCGACGGCCTCGACCAGAGTGGTGGCCACCTGGCTGATCGAGATCTTCACGAAACGCGAAGCATCGTACGGAATGGCGTAGCTCACGCCGGCGGGAAAGTAGCGCTCGAGCTCGGCCATGCGAGCGCGGATCGCCGCGGCCGTCTGGATCGCATTGCCGGTGGGGGACAACTGCACACCGATGGCCGTCGACGGTTTGCCGTTCAGGCGCGCCGTCGTGGCGTACCCCTGCGCGCCAAGCTCAATGCGAGCCACATCGCGCAGCCGCACGCTCGAACCATCGGCATTCGCACGCAGCACCACCGCACCGAACTGCTCGACCCCATCGAGTTGCCCGGGCACCACGACGGTGGCCGAGATGCCCTGCCCCGGCACATGCGGCAACTCACCGATTGCGCCACCGGCCACCTGTGCGTTCTGCGCCCGGATCGCGGCAACAACATCGGCCGCGCTCAAGCCCAGACCCTGCAGCCGCGCCGGGTCGATCCAGATGCGCATCGCCCGCTCGGTTCCGAACAGCTGGGCCTGCCCCACGCCCGGCACCCGCTGGATCTCGGGCAGCACGTTGCGCGACGCGTAGTCGCCCAGCGCGACGGGGTCCCACGCCGGGTCAGCCGAGGTGAGCACCGTCACCAGCAGGAAATTCGAGCGTGCCTTGTCGACGCGCACGCCCTGCTGGGTCACGGCCGATGGCAGCCGCGGCGTTGCCCGCGACAGTCGGTTCTGCACTTCCACCTGAGCCAGATCGGCATTGGTCCCGGGCTGGAAGCTCAACGTGATGCTGCCGCTTCCGTTGGCCTGTGCGACCGACTCCATGTAGATCAGTCCGGGAGCGCCGTTCATCTCGCGCTCGACGATGGCCAGCACGCTGTCTTCGAGCGTCTGGGCCGATGCGCCGGGATAGACGGCGGACACCACAATCGTCGGCGGCGCCACCGGCGGGTACTGCGCCACCGGCAACTGGCCGATGGCGACGACGCCGAACACACTGATGAACAGCGCGATGACCCAAGCGAAGATCGGGCGGTCGATGAAGAAGCTGGCCATGCGCGGCTCCCGGCTTCAGCGGCTGGCCGGTGCCGAAGGCACAGCGGTCGCCGCCGAGGCGGGGCCAGCGGCGGGCACCGGCGTGACCGGCGCGCCAGGGACCTGCATCTTCTGGAAGCCATCGACGACGACGCGCTCGCCCGGCTGCAGGCCGCTGGTGACGACCCAGTTCGCGCCCTGCGAGCCCGAGACCTGCACGCGACGCGTGACCGGCTTGTTGTCCTGCGCGACAACAAGCACCGTGTCACCACCCCCGCTGCGCCTGACCGCCTGCTGCGGCAGCAGCATCGCGCCACCGAGCGTGGCCTGCGCCAACCGCACCCGCACATACTGGCCGGGCAGCAGCAGCCCCTGCGGGTTGGGCACCTCCGCGCGCAGGGTGACCTGTGCCGATCCAGGGTCGACGCTGATGTCGCTGAACAACAGGCGCCCGGTCTGGGGTAGCTCGGTGCCGTCGTCGAGCACGATGCGCACGGCCACTGCATCGCTGGGCATGCGTTGGCGCGCATTGTCGGCCGCCAGGCGCCGCAGGCGCAGCAACTCGGCCGACGACTGGGTGAAGTTCACGTACACGCTCGAGACCTGCTGGATCAGGGCCATCGGAGTGGCTTCCGCCGCCGTCACGAGGCCGCCTTCGGACACCAAAGCACGACCGATGCGCCCGGAAATGGGCGCCACGACGCTGGCGTAACCCAGGTTGATGCGTGCTGTCTGCACCGCCGCCCGTGCAGCCGCCGCCTCGGCCTCGGCCATGCGCTGGGCCGAGCGCGCGTTGGACAGGTCCTGCTGACTGATGACCTTTGAATCGGCCAGCGGCTCGTAGCGCTGCAGCGTCTGCCGCGCCTGGGCCAGCACGGCCTCGGCACGCTGCAGCGTGGCCTGGGCGCTGTCAAGCGCAGCCTGGTAGGGCGCCGCATCGATGCGGTACAGCGGTTGGCCCGCCCGCACGTCGCTGCCTTCCTGGAAGAGCCGCTGCACGACGACACCGCTGACCCGTGCGCGCACCTGCGCCGTACGCAGCGCCTCGACACGCCCAGGCAGCTCCTGCTGCAGCGCGACGGCGGCCGGTTGCACGGTCACCACCCCTACGGACGGCGGCGGCGCCTGGCGGCCGGCCCCACCGGCACCTGTCCCTGTACCTGCACCAGATCCGCCTGACCCGGTAGGTCCGCAGGCAGACAACGCCCCCAGCAGCAGAGGAAGAAGCAAGCGGCATGGACGCAGGTGTGGCATGGCTGATGGATGGAGGGATGGAGTGAATTCGGGCGAACTCAGTATACGTACAGTCTAGAATGTATATATTGCTGCCAGATTTCCGCCGCCCCCCGTGGCACGTCGTACCAAAGCCGAGGCCCTCGCCACCCGAACCGCCATACTCGACGCGGCGGAGCGGTTGTTCCACGAGCGCGGTGTCTCGCGCACGTCGCTGCAGCATGTTGCCCAGGCCGCCGGTGTCACGCGCGGCGCCGTGTACTGGCACTTCGAAGACAAGGCCGACCTGTTCAACGCCATGATGGAGCGGGTGCGTCTGCCGCTGGAGGAAGCGGCCGTCCGGCTCGACAACTGCGACGCCGGCGAGCCGCTTCAACAGCTGCGCCAGCTCCTCGTCTCAGTGCTGCAGAGGGTCGACGACGATCCGCAGTCGCGGCGGGTGTTCGAAATCGCCACCCACAAGGTGGAGTATGTGGACGAGTTGGTCGCGGTCCAGACGCGCCACCTGCAGGCTGTGCGCGAGCACCTTGCCACCATCGGCAGGTGTTTGGCACGAGCGGGCATCGACACCCGCGATGCGCTCGGGCTGCATACCCTGCTCGTGGGCTTCATCCACACCTGGATGCTCGACCCTGGTTCGTTCGACCTTGCACGCGAGGGCGCGCGTGCGATCGACGTGTACCTCGCAGGCCTGGCCGCCCGCGACGCTCAAGCTGCCAGCAGTGCCGGCACCTGCGCGGCCAGGTAGTCATAGACCGCCCGGATGCGTGCGCTGGTGCGGATTTCACGGTGCACCACCAGCCACATCGGGAACCGCGGCAGCTTCAATTGCGGCAGGAGCCGCTGCACCTGCGGATCGGTCGCGATGACATGGTCGGTCAAGAACGCTACGCCGATACCGGCTCGCACGGCCTGCCACTGGGCGATGAGATCGTCAGTGCGCAGCGCGAAGCGCAGCCGCCCGGCGTCCACGCCCAGCGCCTGTGCACCGCGCTCGATGTCGCCGGGCGCCACGCTGCCGATCAGGTCGTGCGCCAGCAGGTCGGTGGGCTGAACGGGGACGCCCCGACGGACCAGGTAGTCGCGGTGGGCACACGCCCAAACGGCGATCTGCCCGATGCGCCGCGCCACCAGTGAAGCCTGCTGCGGCCGCACCATGCGCAGGGCGATGTCGGCCTCGCGCGCGAGCAGGTTGCTCAGCGCATTGCTGACCACCAGTTCCACGCTGATGCGCGGCAGTACGTCGCGCATGCGGGCCAGCACCGACGGCAGGACCCAGCACGCCACCGGCTGGCTGGCAGACAGCCGCACCACCCCTGCAGCGTCGCGCTCGGCCGAGCCGGCCAGCCGACCCAGGTGGGCCGCAGCCGCATCCATCGCGCGCGCCGCCTGTGCCAGTTGCAGCGCACGCGCGGTGGGCTGCAGGCCGCGCCCGGTGCGCTCGAACAGCACCACCGCCCATTGCGACTCCAACTCGGCGATGTGCCGTCCAAGGGTGGGCTGGCTGGTGCCGGTGGCTCGGGCGGCCGCGAGCAGGCTGCCGTGTTCGAGGGCAGCCAGGAACGACTTGACCAACGCCCAGTCGAATTCCCGGTTGTTCATTTGTGAATAGCTGTTCCATGCATTCATGGAATTGTCCCGGGATCCGCACGTGCCCACAATGGCCATATCCGATTCCTGGAGCACCGACATGCAACGACGCCACATGCTGCGCATCCTCGGCGGCGGCGCGATCGCCGCAGCCCTGCCGCCACTGAGCGGCTGCAGCAGCGACCTACCCGAAGACGCCGTCGCCGCCTGGCGCGGCCCCGCCGCGGGCGTCGACCTGCGCCACTGGGTGCTGGCCCATGCCATCCTCGCTCCGCATTCGCACAACCTGCAGTCCTGGCTGGTCGACCTGCGTGAACCCGACGTCATCACGCTGCGCATCGACCGCACGCGTCTGCTGCCCGAAACCGACCCCTACTCACGCCAGATGACGATGAGCCAGGGCACGTTCCTGGAACTGCTGGACCAGGCGGCTCGCCAGCGCGGCCACCGCGCCGAGCTCGAGCCGTTCCCTCAGGGCGAATGGGGCCCGGCGGGGCCCGACGACCGACCTTCGGCGCGCGTGCGGCTGGTGTCCGACGCCAGCGTGCAACCCGACCCATTGTTCGCCCAGGTCTTCCGCCGCCACACCAATCGCGCCAACTACGACAACCGCCCGATAGATCCTGCAGCCGTGCAGGCCCTGCGCGACAGCGTGGCCGGCCACCCTGTCCAGTTCGGCATCACCGGTCCGGGCGACACCGCCGCGCTGCAGGCACACCGCGACATCGCCCTGCGCGCCTGGCGCATCGAGCTGACGACACCGCGCGCGTTGCTCGAGTCCTACCGCGTGCTGCGGGTCGGTCCACATGAAATCGCCAGCCACCGCGACGGGCTGTCGATCAACACGCCGATGGTGCGCGCCATGGTCGCGCTGGGCCTGTTCGACCGCAGCCAGCCGTCGGCACCGGACAGCACGGCCATACGCAGCCAGATCGACACCTTCCACGAGTCGCTTCAGTCCACGCCGGCGTTCTTCTGGCTCACCAGCGCCGACAACTCACGCCGCACCCAACTGGCAGCCGGTCGGGCCTATGTGCGTGCGCAGCTCGCCGCCACTGCACAGGGGCTGTCGATGCATCCGCTGCAGCAAGCGCTGCAGGAGTACGCCGAGCAGGCGGTGCCTTACGCCGAGATCCGCAGCCTGCTGGGCGCGAGCCAGCCCGCCCAAACCGTGCAGATGTGGGCGCGCCTGGGCCGTGGGCCAGCGATCGGCCCCGCACCGCGGCGCGGGGTGCAGGCGCATGTCGTGACCTGAGAACCCATCATCGAGCCCCCTCGCCCGCCGCGACTTCGAACTCGCCCACATCCGCCATCTGGCTGCGCCCCGACAGGCGCAGCACGACTTTGCGCGACTGCTGACGGGGCGTGCCGAAGTCGGTGGTCAGTTCCATCATCAGCGTGGTCGACGGCGCCACGATCTGCTGGTTGTGACCGTAGAAGCGCGCACGCACTGTGTAGCGGCCAGGCTTGGCCACCTTGAGCGCGAATTCCTCGGGACCGTAGCCTCCGGTGAAGTCGGGTGACATCGCTGCACCCTGGTAGGTGAGTCGGCGGCCGAAGTAGGCCTCCTCGCCGTTGGGATCAACCACGTGCAGATCGATGTCGGTGTTGTCGGCATCCCATGCCAGCGTCACCCGCAAGCCCAACGGCATGTGCCGCAGCAGCGCGGGCGCGATGGCGCTCGTATCCACCGTCACGTTCGCAGCGTGGGCCCGGGCAACGATGGCGTTGAGCTCGGTGAGCGCAACGATCTCGATGTGTGGGAATCGGCCACTCCAGGGCGTCGATACCACGCGCCACAGGTTGTCCACGGCGGCCTGGATCTGGCCAGCGTCGGCTTGAGCCAGGGCAAGATCGCGCCAGGACTGCGGCTCGTCCGGCGCGATGTCCACCACGCGCTCGAGCGCCGCGATCGCCGCCGCGTGTGCCTTCATCTGCGTCAGGCGATAGGCCAGGATGCGCATGATCTGCCGGTTCTCGAGGTTCATCTCGGCCAGGTTCGACACCACGCGCGCAGCCAGCGTAGGCAGGCCTTTCTCGACCAGGATGTCTGCGGCATCGAGAAAGAACGCGGTGCTGTCGAGGTGCGCGGGGCGCTCGTCGAGATAGACGCGATAGACCTCGTCTGCCGCAGCCGCGCGCATGCGGCGAGCGTAGACGCTGTCCGGCGCCCACTTCTGCAGCCGGATCGTTGCCGCCTCGGATGACGCGCCACCGCCACCCGATGACTTTCGAGCCGAGGCAGGGGCTTCGGCTGCCGCGGCGACGGGCGCCCGCGCCGTGGCCGCGACCGTCACGGGCGCCGACATGGGCGCAGGAAGCGGCACAGGCAGCTCCTGACGCTGGTCACGGGCCAGGCCCACGGTGCCCGATGCCGGCGCCTGCTCGAGTCGCCCGCGTACTGGCGGCGCGTCCTTGGGGAAATCGCGCTCCCACCAGGCAAGCCGCGCCTCGAACTCGCGCGTGACGCGCGCAAGCTGCTCGGCGCCGGCGGTCTGCCTCTGGGCGCGAGCAACGGCCGTCAGCGCCTGGACCTCGGCCGCCAAGTCCCGGTCCTCGAAGGGCGGGTCGATCTGATAGCGCACATAGTCGCGTGCCGCGTCGAGCACGATGAGCGAAGTGCGCGGCGTGACCATGCGAAAGCGCAGGCCCAGGCGCTCGATCGCGCCCTGGTTCACCCGCGGTTCGGCCTGCAGGTCGGCCAGATTCATCGCGGCCCACTGTTGCGCGGCAATGCCGGACTCGCCGTCCTGCCGAAAGGCCGGCGCAATCGCGACGGTCCGCCTGCGCCGCACGCCGCGGGGATCCTCGATGGTGACGGTGGCCACCGCCGCGTCAGCGTCCAGCACTCCACCGATCCGATAGGTACCCCCGATGGCATAGGGTGACGCCTTCACGACGTCGCGTGCGCCACGGCCCTGAATGTCGACAATGCGCGCGCGTCGATACAGGAGTCGCTGCAGCGCATGTTCGACCGATGTGCGGTTCAGGTCGACGTACTCGCCGCCACTGCGCTCGGCGAAGTGGCGCAGCAGGGTGGCATCGGCCGAAACCGATGCGCTGATCGTCATCGTCGGAACCGGTGGCGCGACAGGCGCGGCGCGACCGAAGTTCAACAGCCCGTCGGTAAACACCAGCACCTGGTCGACGTCGCTGGGTGCCTGCGCCCACAACTCGGTACTGGAGCCGCCGTCGTAGGTCAGCGTCGAGAGCCGGGCCTCCAGCGCGTCCCAATTGCCGTTGCGCACAACGTATGCCTGCGGCTCTTCGGCAACATCGCGCACGACACGCAGCACCACGAGCGCGTGGCGCAAGCGCCTGAGGTACTCGCCCAGCAATTGGATCTGTCGGTCGCCAGCGGCTCGAGCGGAGCCGGAGGCATCCCAGACGATGCCCAAGCGTTGCGGCGCCGGTCGCCGCATCGGGCTTTCGGCGCCTTCCGGCAGCTCGGCGTAGAAGTAGATCTGGCCGCGGTACATCTGTGTGCTCACCTGCACACCCGGCAGTGGCGCTCGGGTCACCACGAGCATGCCCCCACCTTCATAGGCCTGCTGCGAGTGCATGAAGGTGACCGCGCCCGCGCCGTCCCCCCTGCCCTCGAGCGGTGTGCCCGATCCAATGCGCGCCGACACTGTCGTCGTCTTGTCGACACCGGTGACCCGTACAACGGCGTCGAAGCGCCCGATGCTTCCGGCGAACGCCGTCGGCAGCCGGTAGACCAGTGCACCGGACTCGCGGTCCAGGCTCTGAGCAACCTCCAGCCGCACGCGCCGCGAACCGTGCGAGGGGATGGGATAGACGCGCAGGCTGAAGTTGTTCCCTTGCGTGACCTGCAGCAGCGCGGGGTCGACCCGCTGCCGCGCGACATCGTCGAACACCTGGCGCCCCTTCTCCTTGGGCACCGGCACCGCAGCACGCATCGCGCCGGCGATGTCCAGCGCGAGACCTGTCACCGTCTGGTTGCCGAACAGCGGAAACCTCAACTCGCCTTCGAGCACCCGATTGTTCGGGTTGTGCACGGTCATCTCGACCGTCGACTTGGCCACGCTGCCCACCAGTTCGGCGGTCACGCGCACGGCCTCCAGTCGAACCGGCAGGAGCGACTCATCCGCGCCTCGTGGGACGAACAGCTCGACCTGTCGAACGGGCGGCGCGGCGCTGGGCTGGGCCCATGCCAGGGGTGTGCCCGCAATCACGGCCACGAGGGCCGCAGCTGCGGCCCGAAACACGGAGCATGTTGCCATCGTGAATGTCGCGCGTTGGTTGGTGATGCTGGTTTGAACGCATCAGCCCAGGCAACGGGGTCAAGCGAAACTGGGCGCGCGATGGGCATCGATGCCGACGACGGGCAAGGCGGGCTGTGCCGCCGCTCTGCGGTGCGCGGCGGCAACCTCGCCACCGAGCACATGACGCCGTTGTGGGTGCACAGGGCTCGCATGGAGGGTCACACACCTCGCATGCTGCGGGCCGCACAGGGGCGCTGATTTTGTCGCTATCAGACGAGGAAAAGCCACAACTGAGAACAGTTGGGGCTTCAATAGTGGTGGTGGAACACGGAACCGAACCCGCGTCCGCAATCCGGACCCGATAGTAACGCCTCGGCCTTGAGGGCGTGAATTCGAAAATTTGGCCGAATCAATCCGCCAGTTCGTAGCCGGTGCTGCGCCCGCCGCCGGGCGATTTCTTCAGCACGCCCAGTTCCAGCAACTGCGTGATGTCGCGCAGCGCGGTGTCGGGCGAGCACTTGGCCATTGACCCCCACTTGCTGCTCGTGAGCTTGCCCTCGAAGCCGTCGAGCACGCGGTTGAGCATCTTCACCTGCCGCTCGTTCAACGACGTGCCCGCCCAGCGGTGCCAGAAGCGCGCCTTGACCAACACGGCATCCAGCGTGGACTGCGCACTGGCGATGGCGCGCCCGAGCGTGCCGAGGAACCACGACAGCCAGCCGGTGACATCGAGCGTTCCCTTCTGCGTGCGCTCCAGCACGTCGTAGTAGTCCTTGCGCTCGCGCTGGATCTGCGCCGACAGGCTGTAGAAGCGCTGCGGGCTGCCGTCGGCGCGGGCCAGGAACAGGTCGCCCACGGCGCGGGCGATGCGCCCATTGCCGTCGTCGAAGGGGTGCAGGGTCACGAACCACAGGTGCGCGAGACCTGCTTTGACGAGTGCCGGCTCGCCGGTCTGTTCGTTCGCCCACCTCAGGAAGCGGGCCGCCTCAAAAGGCAGCACATCAGCGGGCGGCGCCTGGAAGTGAACCTTGCGCCGTCCCACTGGGCCAGAAACCACCTGCATGGGCCCATCGGCGTCGTCGCGCCACTGGCCGAGGGCGATCTTGTTCATGCCCGAGTACCCGGTCGGGAACAGCGCCGCATGCCAGCCGAACAGGCGCTCGGCGGTCAGTGGTTCGGCACTGCGCGACGTGGCGTCGAGCACCATCTCGACCACGCCCTCGACGTGCCGGTCCACCGGGGCCACCGCGCCGATGTCCACGCCCAGACGCCGGGCGATGGACGAGCGCACGGACTCCACGTTCAGCACTTCGCCTTCGATCTCGCTGGTCTTGACCACGTCCTCGGTCAAGGCGGCGAGACTGGCCTGGTCACGCAGCGCCAGCCCCACGTCGGCCAGACGGCCCAGCAGCAGGCCTTGGGCGCGACTCACCTCGGTCAGTGGCCCGGCCAGCGCAGACAGGTCGTAGCGCCAGTTCGGCCAGTCGTCTGACTGCCAGACGTAGAGTTGTTCTCCGCTAATCATGCGGAGATTAAACACCCGATTCGCCGCAAAGGCAAGTCATGCTCCGCGTTGCGTGCGGCGAATAAGGCGGCTAATCGCCGCAGGCCACGCTTTCCAGATAAGGGCGCATTCCATTGGCAACGCGGCAGATATCGACGTCGCGCCAGATCTCGTCGCCGGTCACCTGTCAGTTCATGGAAGCTCAAGGCGGTCGGCGTGCTCGGCCAGCGCCCTGGCCTGGTGTCGGATCCATCGCGGTTGCCATGCGGAGCCTGCATGGAGACCCCAACGATGACCCGACACTGCACCAGCTGCGGCAAGCCCTTCGAACCGCGCCCGCAAACGCCCAACCAAACCTTCTGTTCCTTGCCCGACTGCCAGCGCGCCCGCAAGCGACAGTGGCAGCGAGCCAAGTTCCAATCCGATCCGGACTACCGGATCAACCAGCGCGCCGCCCAGCAGGCGTGGGCACAGCGCAACCAGGACTACTGGCGCAACTACCGCGAAGCCCGGCCCGAATGCGCGCAGCGCAACCGCGAGCAGCAGCGGTCGCGGGATCGAGGGCCAAACGTCGATCTTGCAAAGATGGACGTGTGCGACCTGCCGACCGGTCTGTACCGCATCACGCAGTACCCGGCGTCGCCGAGGGAGAACGGCGATTCATGGGTTGTCGAGATCACGCCGGTTTGCGTGACGTGTCCGTGCAAGATGGACGTGTCAAGAGAGGACTTGATCGACACCTCGGCGATCCGACCGTAACTTCGACCCCAAACAGGCTCTCGAATTCTCTGCATGGCAACGATTCCGACCGTGTGCGCTGCCGCCGTGGCGCGGCGTCGCGTTCATTGAAAGGAGTGGCAGACCCGAGAGCACCAATCGCAGAGTGACCGGGCCTATGAAAGAGATCGAACCTCCTCCACGCCCGCCGGGGTCGGGCCCGGTGTTTCGGGCCGCGCAATACGTGCGGATGTCGACCGAGCACCAGCAATATTCGACGCAGAACCAGGGCGACAAGATCCGCGAGTACGCCGCCCGACGCAACATCGAGATCGTCCGCACCTACGCCGACGAGGGCAAGAGCGGGCTGCGCATCGACGGGCGACAGGCACTCCAGCAACTGATCGCCGACGTCCAGGCGGGCACGGTCGACTTCCAGATCATCCTCGTCTACGACGTGAGCCGCTGGGGGCGCTTCCAAGACGCGGACGAAAGCGCGTACTACGAATACATCTGCCGCCGTGCCGGGATTCAGGTCGCCTACTGCGCGGAGCAGTTCGAAAACGACGGCTCGCCGGTGTCCACCATCGTCAAGGGCGTCAAGCGCGCGATGGCGGGCGAGTACAGCCGGGAGCTTTCCGCGAAGGTGTTCGCCGGGCAGTGCCGCTTGATCGAACTCGGCTTTCGCCAGGGCGGGCCAGCGGGCTATGGCCTGCGCCGTGTGCTGATCGACCAGTCCGGTTCCGTGAAGGGTCAACTGGTGCGCGGCGAGCACAAGAGCCTGCAAACCGACCGCGTGATCTTGCAGCCCGGTCCGGATTCGGAAGTCGCCGTCGTGAACCAGATCTACCGCTGGTTCGTCGAGGACGGCCTGTTCGAGTCGGAGATCGCCGACCGGCTCAACACCAAGGGCATCGTCACCGATCTTGGCCGGGCATGGACGCGGGCCACCGTGCGCGAGGTGCTCTCCAACGAGAAGTACATCGGCAACAACGTCTACAACCGGCGCTCCTTCAAGCTCAAGAAGACGCGGGTGGTGAACAGCCCGGAGATGTGGATCAAGAAGGAAGGCGCGTTCGAGGGCATCGTGCCCGCCGATCTGTTCTACACCGCGCAGGGCATCCTGCGCGAGCGCGCGCACCGCTTCAGCGACGATGAACTCATCGAGAAACTGCGCCGCCTCCTCCAGCAACGCGGCTACCTTTCGGGCCTGATCATCGATGAGGCCGAAGGAATGCCGTCCGCGGCAGCCTACGCGCACCGCTTCGGCAGCCTGATCCGCGCCTACCAGACGGTTGGCTTCACGCCCGACCGGGACTACCAGTACCTGGAGGTCAATCAGTTCCTGCGACGCCTGCACCCGGAGATCGTCGGTCAGACCGAACGGACGATCGCCGAGGTCGGTGGTGCGGTCGTTCGCGATCCGGCGACCGACCTGCTCACGGTCAACCGCGAGTTCACCGTTTCGCTGGTGCTGTCGCGCTGCCAGTGGCTGGACAACGGTCGTCGTCGCTGGAAGGTGCGCTTCGACACCAGCCTGATGCCGGACATCACGGTCGCTGTCCGGCTTGATGAGATCAACCAGGCAGCGCTGGACTACTTCCTGCTGCCCCGACTGGACTTCGGTCAGATGCGCATCCACCTGGCCGATCACAACGGCCTCGAATTCGAGAGCTACCGCTTCGACAGCTTGGACTACCTCTACGGCATGACCGAGCGCAGCCGCATCCGGAGGGCAGCATGACCAGGCAGAGCCACGCCACCGACCTACAGATGATCCCCGTCGATCAGATCGCCGTGCTCAACCCGCGCGACCGCAATGGCCGCTTGTTCGAGGAAATCGTCGCCAACATCCGCAGCCTTGGCTTGAAGAAGCCGGTCACGGTGACGCCACGCCCCGAGTTGGAGGATGGCAAACGCTACCTGCTGATCTGCGGCGAAGGAAGGCTCAAGGCATTCAAGGCGATTGGCGGCAAGCAGATTCCGGCGCTGGTCGTCGCGGTCGGCGACGAGGACGCGTTCATCATGAGCCTGACGGAAAACATCGCCCGCCGCGCGTACCGTCCGCTGGAGTTGTTGGCCGGCATCGAGCAACTAAATCAGCAGGGCTACGACAAGAAGGTCATCGCCCAGAAAACCGGCCTGAGCCTCGACTACGTCAAGGGGATCCTGCTCCTGCTGAAGAATGGCGAGGAACGCCTCCTGGTCGCCGTCGAAGGCGGTCGTGTTCCGCTCAACGTGGCGATCACCATCGCGGGCGCCGGCAGCGACGAAGCCGTGCAGGCTGCGCTGCAAGACGCCTATGAAAGCGGCCAACTGCGAGGCGGGCAGTTGATGCAGGTGCGCCGCGTGCTTCAGCGGCGCAGCGCCCTGGGCAAGTCCGTCGCGCATCGACCGGCGCGCAAGGGATCGGCCATCACCACCTCCAGTTTGGTGCGCAATTACCAGCATGAGGTGGAGCGGCAGAAGCTGCTCGTCAAGAAAGCCGAGTTCACTCAACAGCGCCTGCTGTTCGTGATCGAGGCACTGCGCCAGCTGCTGAGCGACGAGCATTTCACCAACCTGTTGCGTGCCGAAGGGCTGGACACCTTGCCCAAGCAACTGGCCGAGCGCGTCTGGGCCGGAGGCCATGCGGCATGAGCCAGCCGTCTCTGGGATTCATCCCCAACCCGCTGACCTTGCCGCTGGATCAGATCCTGCCTTCGCGGAAGACGCCCGAAGGTGTGCTGACTTCGCGCAAGTACAAGCAAATCGTGGCGTCGCTGGAGGCCGTCGGTCTGATTGAACCGTTGAGCGTGGGCAAGGCCGACAACGCCACTGGTCGCCACGTTCTGCTGGACGGACACATGCGTTTGCTGGCGCTGCGGCAGATCGGCTACAGCGACGCACCGTGCCTGATCGCCACCGACGACGAAAGCTACACCTACAACAACCGGATCAACCGCATCTCCTCGATCCAGGAGCATCACATGCTGCGGCGCGCGGTCGAGCGCGGCGTTACGCCGGACCGGTTGGCCAAGGCGCTGAACGTGGACATCAGCCTGATTCACAAGAAGGTCGGAATGCTCGACGGCATCTGCCCGGAGGCGGTTGAAATGCTGAAAGATCAGCACTTCTCAACCAACCTCAGTTCGGTGCTGCGAAAGCTCAAGCCGACGCGGCAGATCGAGTGCATCGAACTGATGCTGACCGCGAACAACATGACTGTCGCCTATGCCGAGGCCTTGCTCGTGGCCACGCCGCCGCACCTGCTGGTCAGCGAAACCAAGCCCCGAAAGGTACGGGGCGTCACCGCCGAGCAGATGACGAAGATGGAGCGCGAAATGGGCAGCCTGCAGGGGCAACTGAAAGTGGTCGAGAAGTCCTACGGTCAGGACGTGCTGCTCCTCGTGCTGGCGCGCGGCTACCTCAGTAAGCTGATCGACAACAAGGCGGTGTTCCGCTTTCTTTCCCAGCGCCAGCCCGACGTGCTGGCCGAGTTCGAAAACATCGTCCAGACGGTTGCGCTGGACGGCAAGTGAATGCGCCGGAGCCTCGATGCCCCCTCGCCATCGCACGCCGCGTCGCCACCCGCCGATGTCCATAGCGACGCCGCGATCAGCGCACACCGCAACGCGCCGCAACCCGAACCGGCCTGCCTCTATGGCCTCATCGGCGACGTCGCTCGCGCAGGCAGTGACGGCACGGAGACCAACGCTTACGCCATCGCGGCAAACTTTATGGCGTACTTGTCCTGCGCGGTCGGGCGTGGCGTGTACCTTCCCATCGGCAATACCCGGCACCACGCGCGGCTGTTCTGCCTGCACATCGGACGCTCGGGCCGTGGCCGCAAGGGCGACGCGGTGTCGCTGGTCCTGCGCATCGACGAGACCTTGCGGGCGATGGACGCCACCATTGCGCCACAGGTTCACCGGGGTGGCCTGTCCACACGCGAGGGGCTCGCGGCACTGATCCACGATGGCTACCGACAGGGTCGGCAGGACGTGCCCGCCATTGAGGACAAGCGGCTGTGGGTGGTCGAATCCGAGTTTGCCAACGTGCTGCATCAGGGGCGGCGCGATGGCAACACGCTGTCAGCGGCGCTGCGCGACTGTTGGGATGGCGTCGATCTGAAACCGGCAACGAAATCCAACCGGGTCTACGCCAGCGATCCTCACGTCTGCCTGTGCGGCGCGATCTCGCCCAGTGAGCTGATAGGCCTGATGAGCACCCGGGAAATGAGCAACGGCTTCGCCAACCGTTTCCTGATGATCTGGGCCGAGCGAACGCGCATGCTTCCGTTCCCGAAGGAAACGCCGCAAACGGTGGTTGAACATCTTGCGCGCAGGACGTTGGATGTGCTGGCTTTCGTTCGCGCCGACCAGCACGAAGACCGCGACCACCTTCGGATTGAACTCTCGCCTCAAGCGCGGTGGCGCTACGCACGCCTGTACCGGGGCGAACTGCACGAGGAACTCGGCGGTGGCGCAGTTGCATCGCTGTTGGAACGTCGCGCCCCGATACTGCTGCGGTTGGCGATGCTGATGGCGCTGACCGATCTGCAACTCCGGATTGACGCGGAGCACATCGATGCGGCGATGGCGTGGATTCGCCACGCCACCGCATCTGTCCGTTATGTGTTCTTCACCGCGGCCGACGAAGCAAAGCTGGCGCACGCGCTGGAACTGTCGAACCGCGTGCTGGCCTTCCTGCGCGAGCGAGGTCAGGCCACGCGCAGTCAGATCAGTTCTGAATGCTTTCGGGGCAAGGTGTCCAAGGCCTTGATCGATGCCAGCCTGGAACACCTTCTGGCCGCTACACCCTCCATGATCAGCGTGCAGTGGGCGAGCGGCCTGCCGACACACCGGGAACACCAACGCGGGTATACCGGCCCGTGTAGTCGGAGAACTCATTTCGCTCGTTTCGCCGCGCCGTTTCGTCCGCAAGTGCTTGTCGGTCTTCTCATTTCTCTGATTTCGCTGATTTCGCGCAGTGCCCGTCCACAAACCATCGCGGTCGATCCTGCTTTTCTGTAGTGGTGCCCCGCCCAAAGCCGTTCGGTCGGTCTGCTTGCGATGCCTGGCCGGAATTTCGTTCGAAGAACGGACGAACCCGATGGCGCAAGTCACCCCTTCACGCACACGACTTGCTTGAGCGTGTGCAGGATCTCGGTCAGGTCTCGCTGGTTGGCCATGACCACATCGATGTCCTTGTAGGCTCCGGGAATCTCATCGAGTACGCCCTTGTCCTTGCGGCAAATGACACCTGCTGTCTGCGCCTCGAGGTCGGCCTCGGTGAAGTGCTTTTCGGCGGCCGTTCGACTCATGCGGCGGCCGGCGCCGTGCGCGCTGGAGCAGAAACTCTCGGCATTGCCCTTGCCGCGCACGATGTAGCTGCGAGCCCCCATGCTTCCCGGAACGATGCCGAGATCGCCCTCTCGGGCGCGAATCGCCCCCTTGCGGGTTACCCAGACGTCAGCGCCGTAGTGATGCTCCTTGGCCACGTAGTTGTGATGGCAGTTCACCGCCTCGGTGGTGACCTCGAACGAAGGAAGATGCCGTGCGAGCGCGTCCAGAACCAGGTCGAGCATCGCCTTGCGATTGGCCATCGCATATTCCTGCGCCCAGTGGACCGCTTCGACGTAGTCATCGAAGTGCTCGGTCCCTTCCGGAAAGTAGGCCAGATCACGGTCGGGCAGTTGGATCATCCAGCGCTCCATGTCCTTTCGAGCCAGCTGGATGAAGTAGTCGGCGATCGCGTTGCCGATGCCGCGGCTTCCTGAGTGCAGCATCACCCAGACTTGATCGGATTCGTCGATGCAGACTTCGATGAAGTGGTTGCCGCCGCCGAGGGTGCCCATCTGATGGGTCCACTTGGAGAACTTGCCGAAGGCTTTCAGGAGTTGCGGATGACGGTCGGTCAGCGCCTTCAGGCCGGGCTCGAACGGGCGCGCAACTTCCACCAGCACCCGGTTGTCGGCGTGTTGACTGCGACCCACGGGCACATCCCTGGTGATCTGGTCGAAGACCTTCTTCAGGGCCTTCTCGTCGAGGTCATTGGCCGTGATCGACAGTCGGGCCGCCACCATGCCGCAGCCGATGTCCACACCGACCGCGGCCGGGATGATGGCCTTGTGGGTGGCGATGACCGAACCGATGGTGGCGCCGATGCCCAGATGCACGTCGGGCATGGCGGCGACGTGGTGGTGCACAAAGGGCAGCTCGGCGATGTTCGCCAGCTGCTCCTTCGAGCGATCGTCGACGTCGTCGGTCCAAATCTTGACCGGCACGCGCCGATCGGTGAGAACTTGTTGGATGGGCATATCTACAGCATGTCGCTGATCTTGTAGAAGGGCTTGTTCGGATCACGCGAGAGCGGCAGGTTCTCTGGCATCACACACCACTTCAGCCGCACCGCCCAATGCGAACACCCCATCGGGCCACATGCTGGCAGTCATGCCGTTCAGCACCGCCGCCATCGCCTCGACCAGGAGCACATCAACGCTGTTCGGCGCATCAACGGTTCCGCCGGCAAACATCTCACGAAGTCGCTGAATCGTTGACCTGAAGACACCGAGCAGGCCCTCGGAATTCGCCAGCGAGTCGTGCGTCTCTTTGCGGGCCATCAGGTACACGAACGCCTCGACCACCCCCGACTCCGGATGGACGACTCCTGCATGATTGGCCATCGAAAGTTCGAGCCAGTCGACAAGCCAGGTGCCCAGCCCAATGAGCCGCAGATCAGCGTAGGTCTTTGGCCAATCGGGCGCTGGAGTCATGCGAAGCCATTCACTCACACCAAGGGGCGTCAAACCCGCGTAGTGCTCAGACTCGGACCAATATCGCGAGTCCTGGTGATCGATGATCCGATCGCGCCTGCGCAGGAATGCAGGTATGAAGGCATCGTCCTGCATGGAAAGGTCAGGCGATGCGTGTCTCGCGGTCCTGTAAACCGCCGGCGCCGACAGCGCATCGAAGTCGCCGTAGTTCGTGGTTCCTGACTTCAGATAGTCGACAGCCGGGGCCTCAGCGAGTGTGCTTCTTCGGGAGAACATCACCGAACCCATACCACCCCAGCCTGCCGGCACCATCTGATCCACCTTGCGCAGCTCGGGCATGTCGGTCGCCTTCGCAGCGTTCTGCCGTTCATGGGTCAGCAGGAAGTTGGTCTCGTCGGTGACCAACTGGTAGGCCACCGCCAGTTGGGTGGCCACCTTCGGCGTCACTGCGTCCAACCCACCCTTGCGTGCTGAATGGAACCACACCGATGCCGCCACGCGCGACAGGGTGTCTGCCGCTTCCAACTCGCCCACGAACGCCACGCTGCCGATCTCCTGCGCGGTCCCGTCCTCGGATCGCTTGCCCAGTAGTTGCACTTCTCCGGCCGGTAGTTCTCGGAGCAGGGCAAAGATGTTGACCGTATCTCCATCAAAGACAGATGGGAGCAATGGCGACACCCATTGCGGGGTCACACCAGTCGGCCAGGCCAGGCTCAGATCGGACAGTCGAGGCGAGCGCAAGCGCGCAAACATTCTGAGCACCGCAGGCTCGACCGCTTCGCCGGGCGCGACGAAGTCGCAAGCACCGCCAGTGGCTTCGGCCAGGCGACGCAAATGCGTCTCAGCGGGGCTGCAGCCGATTCCCACCACGAACAGTCGGTGACCGGAAGCTCGGGCCGACTCGATCGTGTCATCGATGGCGCTGATCTCACCGTCCGTCACGACCAACACATCGCTGCCGACCGTGTGCGCCAGGGCAAACGTCGAGGACAACGCACCCTTCATCTCGGTGCCGCCGAGGTCGGCCTTCAGCGAGCCGACCCAACGCTGGGCCGCCAACTTGGTCGTCTCCGTCGCCTTCCACAGTCCGCGCGACCGATGCTCGACCGTGCTGCCGAATCGGGACAACGAAAAGCGATCGCCCTCGCCCAGCTGCTGGACGATGGCTTGCAAGGCACGTCTGGCCGCATCGATGCTGTCGCCCGCCATCGAACCCGAGCAGTCGACCAAGACCTTGACCGCCATCGATGCTGCGCCTTGCGCGCGGATTCGCGGGCAAAAGCTGGCCAAGACGGCGATGCCGTCGGGCTCGACGCCATCTCGCGCGGCGACAAGGATGGACTCGTGCGTCAGCTGGTCGATGACCAGAACGAGGTCCCGATCCAATGAAGCCTGGCGAGCCAAGGACACGGTCAGCACGCCGCCCGACTCGGACGGGCCGTGGGCAACACCGATGGGGTGGCTGGGAGAGGCCACGCGAGCGCGCGCCAAGTCACCATGCAGCCTGACCTCCAGATCGAACGGGTGGTCAGCCAAAAGGCTGTGGGTCGGTAATCAGCTTGCCGACCTGGGTGGCGTTGAGCGAGCACGTCGGCTCGTTGGCGGCCGGCAGCGCGCGGCGCAGCGTCTCGACCGCGAGGCCGGTGTTCTCGTGGATGCAGGTCAGCGTCGCGGCCATCGCGATGCCGGCCTTGACGCCCGGCACCTTGGCTACCGCCTCGCCGATCAGCAGGATCGAAGAGACGCGGTCCTGCGTCGGCGCGGGGAGTGCCTGCACGAGGCCACCTACGGCGTAGGCGCCCGTCTTGCGGATGGCCGGCAACACTTCGCCGGTCACCCAGCGCTTGAAACGCTTGGCCGCGTCCTTGGTGCTGCCAAGGATCAGCGCGTAGAGGCCCGACTCGTTGACGTGGTTCTGGCGCTGGCGGCCACCCGCCGTAAGGGTCTCCAGTTTCTGGAGATCCTCAGCGTCGACGTGGGACTTCAGCGCCTGGGACGGATTGCCCAGTTCCAGCGCCTCGCAGACGTCGCTGGCGTTGAACCAGGGCTGGCCGCCGTCATCGACCTGCACGCGCACGGCGTGCGACTCGAACTGGAAGGGGATGATCGCGGACATGGTCACGCCTCGCTGTCGTTGTCCAACAGGGCCAGCGCCGATGTAACCCAGGCCTGCCCTGCCAGGTCGCTGTAGCTACCGCAGAGTGTGCTGATCGCGCCGATCGATGCGGTTTCAACAAACCGGTGGACGGACGCCGTGTTCTTGTTCGCCTGGGCCATTTGTTCGTTCTTCGCGTTGACGCTTCCTGTCAGGGGATGATCCCGAGGCGGACCTTCACCTTGATTTCGTCGAGCCATTGCTGGCGGTAGTGCCGGGCCATCTGGTCGACCTGAACGCGGCTGACACCGGCTTGCTGAGCCAGTTGTTCGAGCGACGTCACGATGTCCAGCCAGTCGAGCCGGCCGGCGGCGACGATCGCCGCCTTGTCGGCCGTTGATAGCAGCAGCTTGACCGTTGCGGTCTGGCCTTGGCCGTGCAGCCAGGCCAGCAGATGAAGCTCGCCATCGTCGAGCCCGGCGCTGGCCGGATGGGCGAGCGCGAAACGCGCAATGGTGCGCTTGTCGACCGCGTGGCGAGCGGCCAAGCCGGCCACCAGGATGTCATGGTCGACAGTCACATGGCGGGGATCTGCCGGGTCACCGGTCAGGGCTTCCTCGACGCATTTCTCGACGGTCTCAACTAAGAAGGCTGCGGCCAGCGCCGGCCAGCATCCGATGCGAAATGCTTCGAGGATGACGTTGGTGTCGACGAAGACGCGAACTCGGGCTGGCGGGGCGACCTGCTGCATTCCAGGCGCGCCTCAAAGCTCATAGGGTGCAGCCATGGAATGCTCGGCGAACAAGTCGACCAGTTGCGTGAGGTTCATACCCATCGCCTTGGCTGCCTTGCGCGCCGACAACCGTCCCTTGTCGATTGCCCGATGCAGCATCGCGACGAACTTCGGCGAGAACCGCTTCGGAGCGGCGGATCGCACGAGCCGCTGTCGCTCGGTCTTCAGAGCCTGAAGCGTCGGTTCGGTGACCCGCCGCAGGTTGAAGAGTCGCCACGCGAGGGCCGCCGGAGCGACGCGCAGCTGTGCCGCGATCTCTGCCAGGTGGTCGGCATCGTCGATGCGGCGACGATCGATCAGCCGATCCAGCGACGCCGTGGGCATGAGCAACGCAGCAGCGAAGTTGTTGGCCAGCTGCTCGATACGCTTGCCTCGCGAGCGGTCCTCGACCGAGTTGGATTCCCGGTGGTCGGGCTGCATCGCGTCCCACGTCAGTGCATGGAACAGCTCATGCGCCAAGTCATAGAAACGCCGCGCCTCGGGTTCGTGGCGGTTGATGAGGATGACGCCTAGATCCTGGAGGTGGCAGGTCGCGCCAGAGACTGACTCGCCTTCTGCGGTCTGGACGGTATCGACGAACAGCACCGGGATGTCGAGGCCGCGCTCCACACGATCGATCAGACGCTCGGCAGGCACGTCACCAAGATCCAGCGCCTGCACGAGGCTTTCGGCGCGTTCCTGGGCGTCCTCGAACGAGGACTGCGCGGTCAGCCGCAGGCTGTGCTTGAGCGGGCCTTGCTGGCTCTCCGACGCCCGCAGCCAGCGCAGCAGACCGATCCACTGCCCTGCCTTCAGCTCGAACTCGTCCAGTGTGGCTTCGTCGATCTCGGGCGCGGCGCGCCAGTTGAACTGGGCTTCGCCGGTGACGGCGAACGGGTCCAGAAAGAACTCGACGTCGCGGTCGAGCAGGTCGGAGAGCAGCACCAGCTCGTCGGGCTTGACCAGCCGCTTGCCCTTTTCGATGTCCGACAGTGTTTGCCGGTCGTTCAGGTTCATCGCGGAGGTCAACTGCTCCTGCGTCCAACCTTTGCCCTCGCGTGCTGCCTTCACGCGATAGCCGACCAGGCGGGGTGAGAGACGGTCGAGCATGGCTTCCTTCATGGAAAGGACTGCATTGTATTCTTGCGAAACGGAATTTGCAAGACTGAGGGTGCATTGCTCTACGTTGCCATCCTGTTCGGGCGGCCTCGCGGACCATCGATGAGGTTTCGACTCCCTCGACCCGCCATGAAGAACATCGAACTTGCATCTCCGTCCGAAATGACGCCCGGCGCCCGCGCCGCCGAGATCACCGCCATCGTTGCGGCCGCCATCGTCCGCACCCTGGTCACCGGCAAGCCGAAAGAGAGCCCGGTTGGCCTTGGCTTCCTGCCCGACCAGCGCGTTCATGCAACCCCGTATCAAGACCAGAGGTTGTGATGAACGAGAACCAAGCAAGCATCGCGGCGCGGATCGCCGAGTTGGGCCACCTGCCGATGGCCGAGCTCTGGACGCTGTGGGACCGCTACTTCGACCGGCGCCCCGAGCACCCGAACCGCATCCACGTCGAGTCCCGCATCGCCTACAAGCTGCAGGAAGAGGCTTTCGGCGGACTCGCCGTTGAGACGCGCCAGCGTCTGGAGGCCATCGGTGCGAAGCACTCCAAGATCAAGCTGCGCGCCAGGCCGCGGACTTTCGACTTCGCGCCGGGCACTGTGCTACTGCGAGAGTGGGGCGAGCGCGAGTACCGGGTCACGGTCAACGCCGAGGGACGCTTCGAGCACGACGGACGCAGCTTCAAGAGCCTCACCGCCGTCGCCCGGCACATCACCGGCCAGCACTGGAGCGGGCCGCTGTTCTTTGGCCTGAAGGGTGGCGCCTGATGGCCGAGATCGCCTCTCCCAAGGCGCGCAAGCGCTGCGCGGTCTACTGCCGGGTGTCCTCGGACGAGCGACTCGACCAGGAGTTCAACTCGATCGACGCGCAGAAGGAAGCCGGCCAAGCGTTCGTCGCCAGCCAGAGGAACGAAGGCTGGATCGCCGTGCCCGACGACTATGACGATCCCGGCTACTCCGGCGGCAACACCGAGCGCCCGGCGCTCAAGCGCCTGCTGGCCGACATCCAAGCCCGGCGCGTCGACATCGTGGTCGTCTACAAGATCGACCGGCTCACCCGCAGCCTCGTCGACTTCTCGAAGATGGTCGAGGTGTTCGAGCGCCACGGTGTGTCCTTCGTCTCGGTCACCCAGCAGTTCAACACGACGACCTCGATGGGCCGGCTGACGCTGAACATCCTGCTGTCCTTCGCTCAGTTCGAGCGCGAGGTTACCGGCGAGCGCATCCGCGACAAGATCGCCGCCGCCAAGAAGAAGGGGATGTGGATGGGCGGCGTGCCGACCTTGGGCTACGACGTCGTCAATCGCCTGTTGGTCGTCAACGAGGCGGAAGCCGCCGTGGTGCGGCGCGTCTTCGAGGAGATGCTGACCATCGCGTCGCCAACGCAGATCGCCGCGACGCTCACCGCCGAAGGTATCACGACCAAAGCCTGGACGACGCAGGACGGACGCGTTCGCAGCGGCGCGCGCATCGACAAGAAGTACCTGCACAAGCTGCTGCGCAACCGGATCTACCTCGGCGAGCTGTCGAACCGCGGCACGTGGTACCCCGGCGTGCACGCGCCGATCATCGAGCGGGCGTTGTGGGACAAGGTCCACGCCGTGCTAGACAAGGACAGCCACGCCAGGTCGGTGGACACGAAGATCCGCGCGCGCAACGATGCGCTTTTGCGTGGGCTGCTGTACGCGCCCTCGGGCGAGCGGATGTACCCGACCTACTCGCGCAAGAACGGTCGCAAGTACCAGTACTACGTGTCCAAGTCGGAGAGTCGCTTCGGCGCGCCGGGCGAGGGCTACGAGCGCCTGCCAGCGCCGGAGATCGAGGCGGCGGTGGTGGCGCAGATTCGCACGGTGCTGACAAGCCCAGAGTCGGTGGCGGCGGTGGTGCGTCAGGTCCAGCGCAGCGGCGCGCCAATCGACGAGGCGACGACGGTGATGGCGATGGGGCGCCTGAACGACGTCTGGGACCAGTTGTTCCCCGTTGAGCAGCACCGCATCGCCAACCTGATGATCGAGCGCATCGACCTGGTCCACACCGACGAGATGCAGGGCATCAAGGTGAAGTGGCGCGAGCTGGGTTGGGACGCGCTGATCGGCGAGTTCGTACCCCGCAGCGTCGGCGCCGAACTGCTGGAGGTCGAGCAATGAAGGACGGCGCGCTGGAGACCTTCGTGCCGATGACCCTGCGCCGCCGCGGCGTGCAGCGACTTGTGCAGGCGGTGACCGAGAACCGCGAGGCGCACGACAGCACGCTGATCGAGGGGATGGCGCGGGCCTTCCACTGGCAGCACCTGCTGGACACCGGCTCGCTGGCCAGCGGATCGGCCATCGCGCGCGCAGAGGGGCTGCATCACTCCGTGGTCAACGAACTGCTGCGGCTCACGCTGCTCGCGCCCGACATTGTCGAGGCACTGATGGCCGGGCGGCAGCCACGCCGCATGACGCTGTTGTGGTTCCAGCGCCACCCGCTGCCGGTGGACTGGCATGCGCAGCGCGAGATCGTGCGGCGGTTCGAGGAGCGAGCGTGAGCGCCAAGCACCGGGGAAGGCTCGGCGGCGCACCGAACACCCGGCAACTGCCGACCCCGGCCGGCGGCGTGAAGCTGGAGACTTTCGTGCCTTGGCGGCTGGTGCAGCGGGGCGTCAGGAGAGAAGTCATCACGCCGCTGGACGCACCGCAGGAGTTCGCGGTAGAGGCCACCCGGGAGCGAGAAGCGCGCGCCGCCGCGCAGGACACGGCGCTTACGCGCGCGCTGGGGTTGGCGCACCACTGGCAACGGCTGCTCACCGAGCGGCGCATGGCGTCGGTGGCCGAGATCGCCAGGGCCGAGGGACTGGATGCCTCGCAGGTGCATCGTCTGATGCGGCTGACGCTGCTGGCACCAGAGGTAGTCGAGCGGCTGGTCGCCGCTCGCGACCTGCCGGTCGAGAGGATGCTCGGTCGGCCGTGGCCCTACGGGTGGGCCGAGCAGGCCAAGGTGCTGGCCGGGTTCACGTGACCTGCGACGCACCGCTGCGGAAGCCGCCTTCGGGCGGTTTTCTTGCGCCAATTGGCAGCCCGGTCGCCTCTGCGGAGCACTTGCCGACCGCAACCAGAGGGCGATAAGCCCTTGTCAGACCGAGCGGGTGCCTCCGGAGTCCTCCACGGACCGCAGAGAAAAACAGAGAACAGAGAGGCCCCGGCGGCACCAGCAGCGCGGTACGGAGGGGCCCGGCCTCCACGGGCACGGCCCGGAAACCGCGCCAACACTGGCGTTCCGGGCAGAAAAAAGCCCAACCGATAAGGGTTGGGCCTTGGGTAAATGGTGGAGCCGGGGGGAATCGAACCCCCGTCCGCAAGCCTTCACCGGCCAGTTCTACATGCGTAGCTGTCTGATTTGAGTCTCGCGGCCCTGATCGCGCAGCAGCACGCTACCAGGGTCGCCAGTCACTTGAGTCTCGTCATCGCCCGAGTGACCCGGGCGGTGACCAGCCAATGTGCATGACCTCGCAGCCCTTTGCCTTGCGGCATCAGGCCCGGCCCATCGGCCAACCGTTGCGAGGCTCACCGGTTTTAAGCGGCGAGGGCGAAACGTTCGTCGTTCGCAGTTACTTGCTTCCAGTGGATTAACGAGCGAACTGGTGCTCGGCATGCCCTGATCCGACTCCGTACCCACGTCGAAGCCAGGTCGGCCCCATGAAGCAGTAGTTTAGGGCAGTCCGAGCCAGTTCAAGAGCTCGTGCGGGCGACGCAGCACATGGTCGGCGCCCCAGTCGTCGATGCGGGCGTCGATGCCGAGGTAGCCCCAGCCGGCCGCCAGGGTGGCCATGCCGGCACTGCGGCCCGCCTGCATGTCGCGCAGGTCGTCGCCCACGTAGATGCACTCATTCGCGGGCAGCCCCATGCGCCGCGCCGCCTCGACCAGAGGGGCCGGATGCGGCTTGGCATGCGGTGTGGTGTCGCCCGCGATCACCACCGCGGCCCGCGGCGCGAGCCCGAGGCCCTCGACCACCGGCACCGTGTAGCGCATGGCCTTGTTGGTCACGATGCCCCAGGGCATGCGGGCACGGTCGAGCGCCGCAAGCACCGGCTCCACCGCGTCGAAAACCCGGGTGTGCTGCAACAGGCGCTCGGCATAGCGCGCCAGGAAGGCCTCGCGCAGCGGTTCGTACCCGGCGTCGCCCGGGGCGATGTCGAACGCCACGCCGATCATCCCGCGGGCCCCGGCGCCCACCATCGGTCGCAGCGCCTCGTAGGGCAGCGCAGGCAGGTTGTGCTGCGCCCGCAGGTCATTGGCCGTGCCCGCCAAGTCAGGGGCGCTGTCGATCAAGGTGCCGTCGAGGTCGAACAGCACCGCGGCAGGCGTGCCTCCGATGCTGCTCATGCAACCCGCCGACAGGCCACCAGGTAGTTCACGCCGGTGTCGCGGTTGAGGTGGTACGACTGTGTCAGTGGGTTGTAGCCCAGCCCGGCCATGGTCTCGACGGTCAATCCGCCAGCGCGTGCCCAGGTGGCCAGTTCGCTGGGCCGGATGAAACGGGCGTAGTCGTGGGTACCGGCCGGCAGCAGCTTGAGCACTTGCTCGGCACCGATGATGGCCATCAGATAGGCGCGCAGGTTGCGGTTCAGGGTGGAGAAAAACACCCAGCCGCCCGGTCGCACCAAGGCACCGCAGGCCGCGACGACCGACTCCGGCTTGGGCACATGCTCGAGCAGTTCCATGCAGGTCACCGTGTCGTATGCACCGGGCCGCTCGCTGGCCAGCGCTTCGGCGGCGCACTCGCGGTAGTCGATATCGTCCAGACCGGACTCCAATGCGTGGAGCTGCGCCACCTTCAAGGGCTTGGTGGACAGGTCGATTCCAAGCACGCGCGCGCCGCGGCGCGCCATCGACTCGGCCAGAATGCCACCGCCGCAGCCGACGTCGACAACCTCGCGGCCGGACAAGGGCGACAGCGCGTCGATCCAGTCCAGGCGCAGCGGGTTGATCTGGTGCAGAGGCCGGAACTCACCGTCCGGGTCCCACCAGCGATGGGCCAGTTCGCCGAACTTGGCCAGTTCCTGAGGGTCAGCATTGATCATCGGCGTGCATGGTAACGGACTGCGGGCAGACGCAAAAAACCCCGCCGAGGCGGGGTTTCCTGGGAAAGCCGCTGGGGGCTTACTTGCGGGTACGCGTACCCACCACCTCGATCTCGACGCGGCGGTTCTTGGCACGACCCTCGGACGTCTTGTTGTCGGCCACGGGCTGCTTCTCGCCCTTGCCTTCGGTGTAGACGCGGTTCTTCTCGACACCCTTGCTCACCAGGTAGGCCTTGACGGCTTCCGAGCGCGAAACCGAGAGCTTCTGGTTGTAGGCGTCGTTGCCGACCGAGTCCGTGTGGCCGACGGCGATGATGACTTCGAGGTTGATGCCCGAGGTCTTGCTCACCAAGTCGTCGAGCTTGGCCTTGGCTTCAGGCTTGAGCACGGACTTGTCGAAGTCGAAGAAGGCGTCGGCAGCGTAGGTCACCTTGGTGGCCATGGCTGGTGCTGGTGCTGGTGCAGCAGGTGCAGCGGCGGCGGGAGCTGCAGGCGCAGGAGCGGCAGCGGGAGCTGCAGCAGGAGCGGCCAACGCGCCATCGCAGTCGGGAGCTGCAGTAGCAGGCGTCCACGAGGCATCGCGCCAGCACAGTTCGTTGGTGCCGTTCTTCCAGACCAGCTCGTTCGTGCCGTTCTTCCAGTTGTCGACGGTTTGTGCGCCGGCGGCAGTTGCGAGCGCTGCGGAGGCAATCAACATTGCCACTTTGTTCAGTTTCTTCATGGTTCTCCTCTGGGGCGAAAAAGCCGCAGCCGCGCTGCGTAATTTGGACGTCTGTGGTGACCATCACCAAAAACGTTGAAATCGATTGTGCCATACGTAACCGACGGGTGA
>JABWBN010000134.1 GCA_013360485.1 Burkholderiaceae bacterium
GAGATGGAGCGGGAGGCATTGAGCGACCTGGCCCGCGCGGCCGGTCTCGATCTCGAATGGCACACCGGGGAGGATGGTACGGCCGAGATCTCCCTCCGCACGCTGCGGGCACCCCTGGAGGTCGAGGCATGAGCGCGCCCGCACGGCCGCCCGAAGGGCGCGCGAACCTCCCTCGGGGAGGATGTCGCGCCAGCGACAGGAGGGTAGTCCAGTGAGCCAACATGAAGCGCTGATCGACGGCGGCCTGCAGCAGACCGCCTGGCTGACCGCCGGCTGCCACGTCAGTGCCGGCGCCGCCTGGGCGCTGCACCGGCCGGTGTCGGCGTGGCTCATCGAGCGTTTCGGCATGCCGCCATTCGCCGAGCGGTTGAAGTACTTCACCGTGCACGGCATAGCCCAGCGAGCCGCCGCAGTCGACCGCATGCTCGACACCCGGCTCAGCGAGTGGGAGGCGAACGGCGACACCTACGAGGTCTGGAGCCTCGGCGCCGGTTTCGACTCCCGTTGGTACAACCTGGGCGAACGGCCCGGCCTGCGCCGCTACCTGGAGTTCGATCTCCCGGAGCTGCTGGCACGCAAGCGCGCGCTGCTCGACACCAGTCCCTACGCACGGGACTACGCCCGAGTCATCGCCATGCCGGGCGAGGTGCAGGCAACCGTGGCCGGTGCGGCGCCCGAGAGGGGAAACCGGCTGATGGTCATCATCGAGGGGATGATCGACTACCTGGACGCCGAAGAGAAACGGCACCTGCTGGCCGACCTCGCCGCCAAACCGGGTGGGTGCGAGATCATCGTCGACGTCCAGAACGCGTATCTGACCCGCCACAACAACCGGCGCGCGGAGCGGGCCACCGGCACCTCCACGGTGCGCTTCGCGTTGGCCCCGAACGATCCCGAACGCTTCTACACCGCCACCACCGGCTTCCAGCTCCATGCCGCCGAGGCCCTTTTTCCCGGCCTGTTCAGGGCGCGCTTCCCGCGCCTGGGGCGGCTCCTGCCGTTGCCGAAGCGGGTACGGCGCAGCTATCTCCTGCTTCACCTCGTACGGACCCGGTGAAATGCCACGACCAACCCACCTCGCGTGGCTGCCTTCCCTCCTCCTCGTCGCGCTGGCCGTGGTGCTGGCCACGGGCGGTTTCTTTCTTCCCCCGGTCGCCGAAGGGTCGGTCGCTCCCATTGGGCTCCCCGATCAGCCCCCGCTGGACGAGCAAGTCTCCTGGCTGGAGCTTGACGGCGCAGCGCCGGTGGCGGCAACCGACCTGATGCCGCCTCGGGCGCCCAAGGCGTGGCTTCTGTTCATCCACGGCACCTCGCTGCATGCCGGCTGGTACCGGGACATGGCGCGCGAACTCAACACCCGGGACATCGCCGTGCGCCTGCTCGACCTCCCTGGCCACGGCCGCTCCGGAGGGACGCGCGGCCACCTGCCGTCCAGCGCCGCCATCGACCGCCTTCTCGAGAAGGCGCTGCTTGCGCTGCCCGACCGCGACGTGCCGCGCTACCTGGGTGGCCACTCGCTTGGCGCCGACGTGGTGACACGCCCCGAACTCTTGCAGCGCGTGGCTCTGGCTGGCCGGCCGGTGAGCGGACTGCTGCTCCTGGCGCCCTATCTCGCTGGCGCCGATATCGGCGTCGACTGCCCGCTGGTCTGCACCATGAACTCGATCAACCCCGCCGGAATGTTCGCCGACGGCTATCCGACCGTCAGACAGAACTGGCGCTTCGCGAGCGCCGGGCGCGATCCGTTGCTGACCGACGTCTATGACCGCTCTCTGCTGCGACGGCTGTTCTCCGAGCAGCCCGCGAGCCAGCGGCTGGCGGCGCTGCCGGCGCCGGTGCTGGCATTGATCGGCGATCGCGACGAGTTGATCTCCGCGGCCAGGCTCGACCGGCTGTTCGCCACGGCGCGCCCGGACAGGGGCCGCCTCACCGTGCTCGCCGACACCGACCACATGGGAATTCGCACGCGGGCCGTTGCGGACATGGGCGATTTCATCCTGGCGCAAGGCGGCCCGGCCGAACCGCCACCGCTGGACCGTGCACACCCTCGGTGACGCCGATGTCCTGACCTGGGGCGGTGCCAGTGGTGGATCGAGACTGGAAGCAGGAGATCTGCTCGTGGCAACCGCCCGAAGCGCCGACCTGGCCGGGTTTGCCCCGACCCTGCTCTCGGCCGACGAGTTCGACCGCAGCCGACAGTTCCGTGTCGCCGCCGACCGGGATCGCTTCTTCGCCGCCCACGCCTTGAAACGGCGCCTGCTCGGCGCGTTGCTCGATGCGCCCGGAGCGCGGCTGCGCTTCAAACGCCAATGGGCGGGAAAGCCCCAACTGGTGGGGTCCGAAATCCATTTCAACCTCTCCCACAGCGGGGACTGGGTGGTACTGGCGATATCCCGCTCCGCTCCCGTGGGCGTCGACATCGAACAGGGAGACAGCGCGCTCCCCGAGGGAATGCTGTCCGTCGCGCGGCACCCGGACGACCGCCTTGCCCCCGAACCGGACTCCCTCGTCGATCGCTTCTATACCGCCTGGACCTTGAAGGAGGCGGTCAGCAAGGGGGTCGGGATCGGCCTGGCGCTGCCATTCACGCAGCTGCGGCTGGAGCCGCGCGCGCCGACCCAATACCGCTGCAGACATGAGGATGAACTCTGGCATGCCGAGCACAGGAAGCTGGAGGGCGGCGCCCACCTCGCGGTTGCATGCCTGTCCCCCTGGAAGAGGTTACGACTGCTGCGAATCGAGCACGGCATCTGAAACAGGCGGCGCTGCACCACGATGCATCCCGGCCCCACCTGCTGTCGTCAGGCAGATCCCGAGATGCCGCTCGACAAATGGGAGGGGCACTGCACCGATATGAGCGTGTTCTTGCGCGCCTCGCCGGGCAGCACGCCGAACTGCTTACGGAACGCGGTGCTGAAGTGGCTGATGTTGCTGTATCCCAGCATCAGCGCCGTTTCCGTCACATTGTAGTGATACAGCAGCTCCCTTGCCCGCTCCATGCGGTGGCGCTGAAACAGTGAATAGACGCCCATGCCGAACAGCGACCTGAAGCCCCGCTTCAGTTTCAGCTGGTTGAGCCCCACCTCCAAGGCCAACTCCGCGATCGTGGGCGGCGCACTCAGGTCTTCGAGCAGCCGCTCCCGTGCCGCCAGCAGGCGCCTGCGCTCTCGAAGCGGCACGGCGTCCTGCACGCCGTTGCGGTTCAACCCCTCGAAATGCCATCCCAGGAACTCCAGCACGGCGGCATGCAGCAGCAATGGCGACGCACCCGCGTGTTCGACGCGTTGCGCCAGTCGCGTCGCGGCGTCGATGGTCCGACTGCCAGGTGGCGTTGCCCGCATGATGAAACCACTCTGGATATCACCGATACGCTCGAACTCGTCACCCACCAGCTCGCCCAGCATCTCGGGTGTCAGCATAAGCTCCAGGTGGCGGTAGTCCGGGCTGTACCACACCGAGAACCGCTCTTCCGGCGCATATCCGATATGCCCCTCGCCGACACGGGGAGCGATCGCGATCCCTCTTACCCTTCCCTGCGACGTACCGCCGAGGAGGCAGGAGAAATGCACATAGCGGCTGTCATTGAGCAGGTTGACCCGCAGCTCGTCACGACCATTGCCGTTGTACAGCCCCACAACCATTCCGGGCCGTGGCTCGACCAAAGCGGCCTTGAACGCACCGCGCCCCCCAGGACCCGGTTGCGCTGCGGAATGCTCACCGCCGAAGAGCTTCGAGGTCCGCAACGGAGTCACGCCGTCAATGGGTTGTGTGGCCGTGCATTGCATTGGCTCCTCCTGGACGACAGTGGAATCATCACGCGATACATGCTTATACCTTGAATGCGACTCATTCGCAACCATGTGCAGAAAATGGCTACCGGTGACTGCGTCCATTCCTGAGGCAAATGACTCCCGATCCGGACAGTCCCGTTTCCGATGCGGGGAGTCGCGTGAGTGGCTTGGTGGCTAGGCTTGTCTCCCTGGATCGAAGCAACCCGCGGAATCCACCATGCCCCTGCACCTCGTGCTTTTCTTGTGCCTGATCATCTCCCCCGTCGTCGCCCTGTCCGTTCACGCGGCGCCCCCGGAAGCCTACGTGCTCATGAAGCGGGTCGATGAACGGCCGGACGGGGAGGACCGCCGTTCGGTCCTGGTGATGGAGCTGATCAACCGCCAGGGCAGCAAGCGGGTGCGCCGCCTGCTGTCGCTGGCCAAGGACTACGGCGCCGACAGCCGCAAGGTGCTCGCCCTGCTCGATCCGCCGGACGTGAAGGGCACCACCTTCCTTTCCTGGGACTACGCCGATCCCGCCCGCGAGGATGACCGCTGGCTCTACCTGCCGGCGATGAAGCGGGTGCGGCGCATCATGGGCGAGTCACGCAACGACACCTTCATGGGCTCCGACTTCACCTACGACGACCTGGGCGATCGCAGCGTGGACGAAGACGACCACCGCCTGCTGGGCGAGGAAACGCTGGAGGGCTTCGACTGCTGGGTGGTCGAATCGGTGCCGAAGGACACGACGGAGCGCTACAAGCGAAAGAAGATCTGGGTGCGCAAGGACGCCGATCTCCCGATCCGGGTCGAGTACTTCGACAAGGATGGCCTGCTGAAAACCCTTCGGGTCCTGGAGGCCCGCCTCCAGGACGGGTTCTGGGTCCAGGTGAGCACCGAGATGCACAACGTGCAGGAGGATCACCGCACCGTCCTGACCGTCGAGGAGATCCAGCACGACACCGGCCTGCGGGATTCCCTGTTCGAGGTGGCCACCATCCAGCGCGGCCACCTGCGCTAAGGGAAAACAGGATGACCGACCGTGCCCACCCGACGCCCTGGCGCGTGCTGCTTGGCCTGCTGCATGACGAAAGAGGCCCGCTGCTGGCCGCCGTATCGGTGACCGCCGTCGCCGCCCTGTTCGAGCTGTTGCCCTATTGGCTGCTCCATCAGTCCATCGTGCTGGTGCTGTCCGGTACGCAGGTTGCCGATGGATTGTTCCGCCTCGCGGGATGGATGGCCGTGGCGCTGGTGGCCAAGTACGGGCTGTATTCCTTCGCCTACTACCTCAGCCACCGCGCGGCCTATCAAGTCCTTGCCAACCTGCGGCGGGACCTGGCCCGGCGCCTGGTGTGGGCGCCGCTCACCTGGCTGCAAGGCTACAGCTCAGGCGAGTTGAAGAAGATCGTCATGCAGGACGTGGAGCGGCTGGAGCAGTTCATCGCCCACCACTCGGTGGAGTGCATGGCCGCGCTGGCCGGACCTTTGTTCGTGGCGCTGTTTCTGCTATGGCTGGACTGGCGGCTGGCGCTGGCGGCCCTGGCGGTGGTGCCGCTGGCGGCGCTGGCGCAGTGGCTGTTCATGCGTGGAGTCGGCAATCACATCGGGGATTTCGATCAGGCAGTCGGCGAGATGAGCGGGACCACGGTCGAGTATGTACGCAACATCCCGGTGATGAAGGCCTTCCGGCAGGAGGCAGGCTCCTTCCGCCGCATGCGCAGTGTACTGGACCGTTACCAAGGCCTAGTCACCGCAGTCATCCGCCGCACCATACCGGGCTGGTCAGTGTTCACGGTGCTGCTCAGCGCCAACATCTTCTTCATCCTGCCGGCGGGCGTGTGGTTGATGAGCCACGCAGCGCTGTCCCTGCCGGACCTGATCCTGGCCGTGATGCTCGGCACCGGCATGCTCAAGCCGCTCTTCAAGGTGGCACGCCTGTCCTCCGAGATCCGTGAAATCCTGGGCGGTGTGCGCCGTATCGCCCCCTTCCTCACCTGGTCCTCACCCGCCCAAAAATCTCCGGCTGCGTTGACTGCCACACCAGGGGTCAGCTTCGACGCGGTCTCCTTTGCCTATGACGACACGCCGGTGCTGCACGACCTCAGCTTTGAACTGCCGCCCGGAAAACTGACTGCCATGGTCGGGCCCTCCGGGGCGGGCAAATCCACCGTCGCCCATCTGCTGGGCGGGCTGGCCCGGCCGCAACAAGGGACCATCCGATTGGATGGCATCTCCCTGGATACCCTCGACGAAGCGCAGCGGGCCTCGCTGGTCTCGGTGGCCACACAGGAGGCCTTTCTGTTCCGCGGCACGCTGATGGAGAACCTGAAGCTGGCATGCCCAGAAGCCGACGAGGCGACGGTTCGGCAGGCTGCCCGCGTCGCCCAGGCCGATGCCTTCATCTCGGCACTGCCCGAAGGCTACGACACACGCGTCGGCGAGCGCGGGGTGCGACTCTCGGGCGGAGAGCGCCAGCGCATCGCCATCGCCCGCGCCCTGCTGGCCGACTCACCCGTGCTGGTGCTGGACGAGGCGACCGCGTTCGCCGACAGCCTGACCGAGCGCGCCTTCTACAAGACGCTGCACGAGGCGTACCCGCACAAGACGCTGCTGGTGATCGCACACCGCCTCTACACCATCGAACAGGCCGACCAGGTACTGGTCATGGAGAACGGCCGACTGGTGGACGCCGGTCGCCATGCCGAGCTCCTCGCCCGATGTGGGCTCTATCGGCGGTTGTGGCACCGGCAGAGTGTCGGCGAGAGCTGGACGATCGGAGAGGAGGAGTTGGTCGATGCCGGCGTTTGTTGATCTCCTGAAGCGTGTGATCCGGGCGGGCAAGCGAGGCCCACGCCTGTTCTATTGGGGTTTGTCACTGCGGGCAATGGAGCGCGTCTTCTCCATCGCCCCGTTCTTTCTCGCCTATGCCTGGTTCGATGAGCTGCTGCGGAAGAGCGGCACAGGCCTGGAGCTTGTGGAAACGATCGGCAACGATGACCGGATGGTGACGTACGGCGTGGCACTGGGTGTCCTACTGGCAGGGCAACTCGTGTTCTCCTACCTGGGCCAGCTGCAGAGCTTCACCGGGGCCTACGAACTCACCGGGTCCTACAGGGAAACGGTAATCGACCACGTGCGGCGCCTGCCTCTGGGATCCCTGCAACAGGAAAGCTCTGGACGCCTGGCCTCGGTGCTCACCGACGACGTCAACCGGGTGGAGAAGATCTTCACCCACCTGACGGCCGAATGGGTGGCCGCGGCGACCGTGCCCTTGCTGTTCGTGATCGCTTTGGTCTGGATCGATTGGCGCCTGGCAGTGAGCCTGGTCGTCACGCTGCCGCTGGCCGTGGCGGCGCTCAATGCGGCCCGCCGCTTCTTCCTCGCGCGCGCCGATCGCAAGCAGGAGCAGTTCCTGGAGGTGTCCGGCCTGCTGGTGGAGTTCGTCACCGGCATACGCACCCTGCGGCTGTTCAACCGCGCCGGAGCCTGGTGGGAGCGGCTGGACCAGCGCTTCGAGGCGATCCGCCACAGCAGCATGGGGGTCGAGGCCTGGGCCGGCGGTTCGGTGCAGCTCTATCGCCTCTGCCTGGAGCTGGGATTGGTGGCGCTGCTGCTGTGCGGCGCCTGGCTGGCCAAGGGTAACGGGCTCGCGCCGCTGCACTGGCTCCTGTTCGCGATGGTCGCCTACAAGCTGCTCGATCCGCTGCTGGATGCCGCAGCCTTTCTCACGGAGCTGCGCGCCATGGCCCGGAGCGAGGGCCGCGTTGAGGCGCTGCTCGACCGCCCACCTCTCCCCGATTCGCCAAAACCTGCCGAGCCCGACGGGTTCGAGGTGGCCTTCGAGGGCGTCGGCTTTCGTTATGACGCCAGCGCCGAGTGGGTGCTCAGGGATGTCTCCTTCCGCGCCCCCCAAGGCCGTATCGTCGCCGTGGTCGGCCCCTCGGGCGGAGGCAAGAGCACCCTGCTACACCTCCTGGCCCGCTTCTTCGATCCACAGGAGGGCCGGATCACCCTCGGTGGCGTCGACCTCCGCGACCTGGGTCCGGACCGGCTCTACGACCACCTGAGCTTCGTTTTCCAGGACGTCCAGCTATTCGACGGCAGCGTGCTGGAGAACGTGCGCATCGGCCGTCCCGACGCCACCGATGCCGAGGTGATGGCCGCCTGCCGTGCCGCCAGGTGCGACGAGTTCATCCGGCGGCTCCCACAGGGGTATGAGACCCCCATCGGCGAAAACGGCCAGCGCCTCTCCGGCGGCCAGCGCCAGCGGCTCTCCATCGCCCGCGCCCTGCTAAAGGACGCCCCGGTGCTGCTGCTCGACGAGGCCACCGCCTCGGTCGATCCAGAAGCGCAGCATGAGATACAGGAGGCGATCTCGCGCCTGATCAAAGGGCGCACCGTCATCGTGATCGCCCATCGGCTGCACACCATCCAACACGCCGACCAGATACTGCTGCTTGCACAGGGGCGGATCATCGAGCGCGGCTCCCACGACGAACTCCTGCGGGCTGGAGGGCTGTATCGCGACATGTGGGCCTTGCAGACCGTCACGCAGTGAACCGCCCTTTGATCACAGGTTTGACCGCACGCAAAGTCACTGTTTCGATTGATATAATCGCCCGATGACAAGAACAGAACTCATCGACCGTCTAGCACAGCGCTTCCCCCAGCTTGTCGCGCGGGACGCGGAAGACGCGGTGAAGGGGATCCTCGGCGCCATGACCGATACGCTCAGTCGTGGCGGCCGAATCGAGATTCGCGGCTTCGGCAGCTTCTCGCTGAACTACCGGCCGCCACGCGTGGGCCGCAACCCCAAGTCAGGCGAGACGGTGCATGTCGCCGAAAAATATGTGCCCCACTTCAAGTCCGGCAAGGAGCTGCGGGAACGTGTGGATGTTGCGCCCATGGAGGCAACCGCCCGCAGAAGGGCCGCCTGAGCGGGGCCCTCGTCGTCCGACGGACCTGCACCGTTTCAATCTCGCCAATCGCCCAGGCAAGCGTCGAACGCAACCGAACCCGCCGATAGCCCACCTCCTCGTTTCTCCACAGAAACTGTGGATAACTCTCTCGATAAGTCCGCCACCGCCCGACGCATCGCTGCCCGGCGGCGGTGACGCATTTTCGACCATGGGGTTACCTGCGCCCCGATAAACCGGCAAAGCGGCGATTCGCATTGTTTGCTGATGCGGCCTCCCCGGATGGCGATGGTATCGGCTCGACATCGCCGAGAGCCGATCCATGCAATCCGCCCTTTCGTCCCGTTGGATGCCGCACAGCGGCCTGTTGCTGGCCACTACCCTGGCGGCAGGCTGCGCGAGCGCACCGCCGTCGTCGCCTCCTGCCGCCCCAGCGCAAGCCGTTGAAGCGGCGCCGCCACCACCGGCTTACGTGCCGGTGGTGCGCTACGGCCGCTATACCCTGGTCGAACTCGCACCGACCGAGGCTCAGCGGGATCTGTTGCTGCAAGTGGTCGATGTCGTCATTCCTGACACCCTGCACGCCAGCGTTGGCGATGCCCTGCGGCACGTCCTGCAGCGTTCCGGCTACCGATTTTGTGACCGGCACGACGCCGATGCGCTGCTGACCTTGCCGCTGCCGGTGGCCCACTACCGGCTCGGTCCGGTCGTGCTGCGCGATGCACTGCTGACGCTGGCCGGACCGGCCTGGGATCTGCAGGTCGATCACGGCACGCGCCGGGTCTGCTTCACCCATGCCCAGCCGGACGTACCTGAGCCACCGCGACCAACCCTCCCGGACACCAGCCACCAAGCCGAGACATTTCCGCTTTCGACGGAGGTCCAGCCATGACCGCCGCGCCGGCTTCAGCCGACCGGCGACGCACGACGCTGCTGCGCGTCGCCACCGCCACCTGGTTGCTGCTCATCAGTGCGGTCGTACTGATCGATCACGTCGCGCTATCGGACCTGGCCGAGCAGGCCGAAACCCGAGCACCCGGCGCACAGGTGGCCGTACTCGAAGGCCGTCTGGCCGACCTTGCCGAGCAGGTCCAACTGATTCGGCGGCAACCCGCCGCCGTGGCACAGGCACGCTACGACACCGAGCACCAGGCCGTGACCCAGCGCCTGGCCGACATCGAACTGGCGCTGGACGAGCGCCTGGTCGCCAGCGATCTGCGGCCTTTGCAGGATCGCCTGGCTCACTTGGAAGCGCGGCAGGCACAGCGCCCGATATCCCAAGCCGCGCCGCGTCCACCCGCCCCGGAGACACCCAGGCCGAAACCGGCTGGGCCGTCTTTCCAACTGCTCGGTGTCGAGTTGCGCGCTGACGAGCGCTTCCTGTCGATCCGGCCGCATGGCGCAAGCGCGCTGTCCCAGGTCCGTCTGCTGCGTGTCGGTGAGGAAAAAGACGGCTGGCGGCTCGAATCCATCGAAGACGGAAGCGCCACGTTCCATCGGGCCGGCGAGCAGCTTCGCATCGCCGTTCCGGCGCATCAGGGCGGCTCACGATGAAGCGCCACCGCTTGGCTCCGATCCTCGCGGTACTCCTGCCGGCACTTACCCTCCCCCAGGCTGCCGCGACCGCACAGGACACCGGAGGCACTGCAGCCTCTGTGATCGCGCCCAGCCGCGAACGGCCGGTGGCCACGTTCCGCAGCGAGGAGCAGCAGGCACGCGACTGGGGACTGCAGAGCGACGAATGGGCGCGCTACCGCGAACTGATGCAAGGCCCCCTGGGCATCTATTCACCC
>JABWBN010000135.1 GCA_013360485.1 Burkholderiaceae bacterium
AAGTGGTGCTGTCGCTGGCGGCCTGGCAGTTTGCCCCGGGCGTGCGCGGACGCATCGACGAAGGACTGAACGAAGTTCGAACCTATCAATCCAGCGACACGGCCGCCACGAGCTGGGGCATGCGCCTGCGCCTGGCCGAGCACACGCTCGACATGATCCGCGAACGCCCGCTGTTCGGGCACGGCGTGGGCAGCTGGATCACCCAATGGCGCCAGCGTGTACAGCCCGGGCTGCTGATCTCCATCCACACCACGCCCCACAACGAGTACCTGCTCGTCACGTCGCAGCTGGGCATCGTCGGCCTGATCGCCCTGCTCGGCGTGCTGGCCACCCAGCTACACACCGCCTGGCGCGCCGGCCCCCCCGGCTACCCCGCACTGATGGCGTGGACCGCCATCGCCTGCACCGGGATGTTCAACGTGGTGCTGCGCGACGCCAAGTTCGCATTGCCCATGCTGCTGGTGGCGGGGTTGGGGGGGGCGGTGGCGAGGGGTGGGCGGCGCTGAGCGCCCAACGTGGTGTGCCCAGCGCGCTGGTCAGCGTGCTGCCTGCACGTAGAGCGCCTCGTACAGGAACGCCTCCTCCTCCACCCGCATAGGCAGCGCCACGCGTTGCCGCCAACGCTGGCGCAATTCGGGATCGGCCGCCCATTCGGCCAGGGCGGCCGCCCAGGCCGCCGCGTTGCCGGCAGGCACGGCGGCGCCAGCGCCGGTCAACCGAACCTGCTCGGCTGGGGCGCCGAGGTCGGACACCAGTGCCGGCACGCCGGCAGCAGCGCATTCCTGCAAGACCAGCGAGTAGGTCTCAGGCACCAACGATGGAAGACAGAGCAGATCCAGCTGATCGACCACACCGCGCAGCGCGTCCTGGGTCAGCGACCCCAGCCATTGCACGCGCGCATCCTCAGCCATGAGCTGACGAATCTGGGCCTCGTAATCCGGTTCGCCGTGCATCGCACCTGCAATGGTCAGCCGGATAGGCAGACCCTGAAGCTGGGCGAGCGCTTGCAGCAGCACCTGCAGCCCCTTGGCCCGGTTCAGGGTGCCCAAGTAGCCCAGATGCAACACGGCCCCTTGCGCCGAGCGCTTCGCGGTGGGTGACCACCGCAGAAGGTCGACACCATGGGGAATGACGTCAACGACCTGGCCGTCGAACGCTTGGCTCAAGCGCTCGGCAACCCAAGGCGAGGGTGTGACGCGGGCACTGGCATACGTCAGCAGCGCGCGTGCATGCTCGTAGCGCTCGCGCAGCGCCTGTGTTGTCCACGCCGCGCTGGGGCAGCGACGGGCGCAGGCTGAGCCGCCGTCCGGTCCGTCGCACAGCACCCCTGACTCGTCGACCAGGTTCACGCGATAGCACGGCGCGAAGAAGTCCGTCAACGTCATCACGATCGGGCATTGCGCCCGCTGGGCGGCGGCAGCGACGGTTGCCGTGCGCATGGTGTGCAGCACATGCACGACGTCGAAGCGCTGCTCGCGCATCCATCCTGCGAGGCCATCGGCCAACGTGTCGTCGACATCCAGCGCATGGTCGGCACGCGCGGGCAATGCCGAGCGGTCGAGCACCCAGGCCGGCACTCCATCGACCATGGTGCGCAGTACACCGGCCACATCGCCGGCTTCGTTGCGCAGTGCCGGTGGCGAATCGAGCATGGCCAGCGCTGGCGACACGCGCACAGGCTCGTGGGCTCCCCGGTCAAGGTAGCAGGCCATCACGTCGACCCGATGACCCGCCCGTTGTGCCGAGCGCGCGAGATTCAACGCGACCCGCTCGGTGCCCCCCTGAAACTCCGGCATCCATTGGTGCAGCACGAACAGTATGCGCATCAGACCCCTGCCTTCAGCAGATCGAACACCGACTCGGCCCACCGTCGCTCCTGCTCGTCGCGGCCAGCCTGGCGCCGGTCCAATACGAAGTACGCGAGCGCCGCGCCTGCCGAAGCGCAGTAGGTCTTGCGCAGGGCCTGCGCCACCTCGTCGCGCACGCGCGCGTCGGCCAGTGGGTAGACCGCCTCGGCGAACCCGCGAAAGTGATCGACGCGTGCCAGGAAATCGTCGATGAACTGGCGATGGGCCAGGCGCGCCGAAGTCGCTGCTCCAGCCGAATCCCCGGCAGTAGCCGCAGGAGGAACGAGGCCACGCAGGAACGCGTCCACCCGGTCGTCGCCGATCGTGGCCCAGTCCCCCTGCCCCGCGGTTCCCGCCGCCGAGCCTGCCACGCGCCTGGCTCCGTCGATCCAGCGCCGCAGCGCATCGGCGGGCGCTTGTGCCGCCATCGCCGGCTCGATCTGCGCGAGCCAGCCGTGCAGCAGATGTGCAGCAGCACGCATGCCGGCCAGCAGACCGCCCAGCGACGGGCTTGCAGGCATGTGGAAGTCGTCGAACAGCCCGACGAGGAACACAACGTCCACGAACGATCGCTTGAGGTAGTACCACGGCGGTCGCAGATGCGAGTGAATCACCTTGACTGAGGCCAGCATCGCAATGCGATGACCATCGCGGATCAGCCGGATGCCCAGGTCCAGGTCTTCGGCGTAGTCGCCCCGGTAGCCGTAGCGCAGGAACAACTCGCGCGGGATCAGGCACGCGACATCGCTCAGCTGGCCCATCGTGCGCAAGCTGGTGTGATCGTCGCCGGTGTGGTGGCCGATGCGATCGACATCGCGGCAGCCGAGGAACCGATAGTGCGTGTCGATCATGCAGTCGTACATCGCATCGCTGTCGCTGCGGCTGACTTCCGCACACGAGGCGGCCACCACGCCCGCCTCGGCATGCTGGCGCAGGAAGTCCAGCATGCCGTAGACCCACAGGCGGCCTATCGGGTAGGCGTCCTGCACCATGAACAGCAGGTACTCACCGCTGGCGTGCCGGGCCCCGAGGTTGCGCGCATGGCTGTGGCTGAACTCCTGCTGCGTGATCTGGACCAGCACCGCACCGGCCTCGCGCGCCAATTTGACCGTGTCGTCGGATGAGCCGGAGTCCACCACGACGATCTCCAGCGCACCGATGCCTTGCTGGTCGCGCAGCTTGCGCATGAGCCAGCCGAATTCGACACCGGCGTCGTAGGTCGGGATGACGATCGAGACGGTGGCCGAAATCGGCTCGCGCACGCCCGTGATTTCCGGATGCAGTCGCACCGAGCCCGCGTGTCGGCCGGGCCGGGCAAACGGGTTGGACTGGGGCCCGGGTGCCCGACGCCCGAGTTCGCGCAGGTAGCGCGGAACCTGGCGCACATAGGTGGGCAGTCGACGACCCACCCCCATCCATCCGTGACGCCTCCAGGCGGCAATGGCCAGGCGCACCATCTCGACGCCGGCCGAGCGCGCGCGGCCCGACCGAACCCAGCGCGCCGCCGCACCGACCGCACGCAGCGGGCGCGTCACGCGCCATGACGTGGACTGCAACAGGGCGCGGACACGCGCATCGAGCACGCTCGCCTGCGACAGCAGTTCCTGCCGCGCCATGGCCAAGCGCGCGACTTCTGCACGGTGCGCGGCAAGGTCATCCTCCAGCGCGCCGGCGTGCCGCTGCATGTGCTCGAGCGCCAGTCGCCATTCGTCGCCCTGCAGCAACGCAGCACGCAACTGCCCGTCCAGCGTGGCGATGTCGTCCTGCCGGGCCTTCAGCTGCTGCTCGCCGGCTTCGAGCGCCTGCGTGCGACGGACATCGCGCTCGATCAATCGCGCCACGTCCTCGCCGCTCCAGCGTGCCAGCTGGCGCCGACCCAACTGCGCAAGCCGCTCGAAACGGGCCTGCGCTTGGGTCGCATGTCCCGAGCCCGCTTGCTCGTCCAGCCAGTACACCGCCGAGACGCCGGGCACGCGCACGAAGTCCCCGAGCCGCATCAAGCGCAACCAGAAGTCCCAGTCCTCGAAGTGGTCCAGGCCGGAATCGAAACGCAGCGCCTGGGGGCCCCGAAGCACAGCCGTGCGGAACAGCACGGAGTGGATGGGCAACTGGTTCTGCAGCTGCATGCCGACGGGGTCGATCGGGGCGTCGAAGACGTGAACGCGGCGCGGCGCCGCCGGGTCACCGCCCATGCACACGACGCCGGTATGCGCCGCCACGGCCTCGGGATGCGCGGCCAGTTCCGCTGCCAACCTGTGCAGATGGCCCGGCTCGAGCCAGTCGTCGTCGTCGAGAAACAGCGCGGCGTCGCCGTGTGCGAGCTCCAGGCACCGATTGGCAGCCAGCGCGCGCGACAGCAGCAGTCCCGATTCGTCGACATGCACGTCGGGGTGATCGCGCAACCCGCCGATCCGGCTGAGCACGGCACCGTGTGCCGCGACGATCACCACCCGCACGGCAACGCCCGCTTGCTGCAGAGCCGATGCTACGGCCTTGGGCAAGCCCGGCCGGTCCATGCTGCGCACGAGCACGCAAACGGAGCCTGCGATGGGGCCTGCGGGCGCGGCTTGACCATCGGATGGCAACTGGAGTTCCTTGCCGCCTGTCCTTTGAACACTCACGAAGAAACCTCCGGTGCCGGCCACCATGGAACCAGAAGACCGATGCGCAAGACCGCTACCTGCTCATTTGGGTGGTTGGACGGTTTCCCAGGTTGCGAGGCTCAGCTCAGCGGTGGGACTGCCACTGAAGATCGACACATGATTCGCGAAACGGCGGCGTCGAAGGCCGCCTCACTGCAGTCCCGCTCAACGCAGCGCAGCAACTCACTGCGCTGCGATTGCCACAACGCGTTGTCGTTATAGAGGCGCACGCACGCCATCGCGAAATCGCCTGCGTCCGCCGCAACTTGAACCTCGTGCTTCCATCCCAGTTGCTCGGAAATCATTTGTGTAACGACCATAGGCAGGCCATGGGCTGCGGCCTCGTGCGCCTTGTGAGGAAGGCCCGCGGCATAGCGTGTCGGGACAATGAAGACCCGCGCGGCGTCGTAATACGGTTGCACGGCCGCGACCTTGCCATGGACGCGAACCTGAGCGCTGCACATCGCGCGGATCGTTTCAGATTCGCAGGGGCCGACGATATCGAGCACCACCTGTTCGCCCAACTCGCGGACGACGTGCGGCCATACCTCTCTCAGAAACCAGATCAAGCTGTCGCCATTCGGTGAGTCGTCGAACGGGACTGCTCCGACGAACAGCAGGCCTTGCCGTGCTTGGAAATCGGTGCCGCCAGGGCGACATGCCAGTGCGTGACCGAGCACATGCACGTCGGCGTACCCGGCGTCGCGGTAGTGCCGCGCTTCAGCGACTGACACCGCTACCACGCAGTCAGCGCCACGCGCCAACGCAAGCTCGGCGCGAATCAATTGTTCCTGCTGGGCCGCTGGCAATGGCTCACCGATCAGCCGCGCCTTTGCAATGTCGCGTACAGAGAACAACGCTTCGGCGTCATAGACAATGCGCACGCCACGGAACCACTCCGGGTGACGCTCGCGCAAGGCCATTACCACCTCCATGTTGTGCGGCCTGCTGATCACCATTGCGTCGTAGTACCCGGTGCGCTCCGCGAGAAAGCTGGCGATGCCGGCCAAGCCAAGGTCGAGCATGACCTCGACGCGCTCGTGCAACGCGCGATATACGTCACCCCAATCCTCGGAAGGGAACTGCAACGGATAGTGGGTGACAAAGTCGCCTGCGGCGACCAGTGCCTGAACGAACCGACAAGCCCTGGGATAGCCTTGACCCAGCCATGGCAGCGGCACGCGATCATCGATGAACAGCACGCGGTGCGCGCCGCCGACTAAGCGCATTCGCCCTAGCAGGACGTTCGCCCGTGCAGGCGGATACTGGCGCGCGAGAAACCCAGAGTGCACTTGCGCAAACACGCCGCGATTTCGAGCCTGCAACTCGAGCGCGCGCCCCTGCCCGATGTCGCTTGCAAACTCGAAGTGCCTGATTCGCACCGATGGGTCATAGACCACGCGATGGCCTGCCTCGATGAGGCGCACGCAGTAGTCGCTCTCTTCATAGTAGGCCGGTGCGTAACGGTCATCGAGTCGCCCCATGCCATCGAAAAGTGCCCGTCTCGTCATCAGAAACGCGCCTGAGCAGTAGTCCACGTCCCGAACAAAGCGATACTGCCCAGCCCCTGGTGGTTCACCCCGACCGTAGCCCAAGCAACTGCCGTCGCTCCAGATGACGGAGCCGGCCTCCTGGAGACGACCATCCCACAGCAGGATGGCCCCGCCCACAGCTCCAACATCAGGGTCGGTGTCAAGCCTTGTGGCGGCCCGCTCGATCGCGTCGTCGCTGACGACAGCATCGTTGTTCAACAGCAGCAGGTACTCGCCTGTGGCACTGCAAGCAGCGCTATTCACGGCACGAAGAAACCCGCGATTTTCCATCTCGCGCTGAATGTGAGCCCCATCGATACGGCTCAGCAATTCCGGTACGCGGTCGCTCGACGCGTTGTCGACGATGATGAGTTGGAGGTCCAATGCGCGAAGCCGCGCGAGTCCCTTGAGGCACAACAGGCTCAAACCCGCCTGGTTGAATAGCACGACAACGACCGATACCCGCGGCTTGCTCGACGAAGTCGGAAAGCTCAAGCGCTCGCCGCTCTCGAGGAAGCGCGTCAATGTGCGCTCGGCGTCCAAGCGCACCGCCTCTTTATCCAACTCTGGCGCAGGTGTGGCTTCCGGCCGGTTGCAGGCGCCAGGCTGGTCCGTTGCCGGCCGAACCGCCATCAGCCATCGAAGCACAGGGGCGCCCCAGGGTCGAGTGGCAAGTTCCACCTTCAACTTTTGGCGCGCACTCGGCGAGATCGGCAACGCGCGCAGTCCCCGCCAAATCCGCTTGCGCGCAAGTTCACGCACCGCCGAGCCCTGCGCCAATCCGCGCACCGCGCGCAAGGGTTCAGTCAACCGCCATGACAACGATCCGGTAACCTGGCGATAACCCTTTTCCAGCCGGGCGTACTCCCTCTTGACATCCGCAACATGCGTCATCAGTTCACGCCGTGACACATCCAACTGGGCAAGCAATTGCTTGTCCCGCTCGGCTTGGCCGACGAGCAACTCCTCGCGGCCTCGAGCTTTCGTCAACTCGATCTGCAGCCGTGTGGCTTCTTCGCTGGCGCTTCTCGCGGCGGCACGAGCATCAGCGAGAGCTCGAGTAGAGGTCGCGTAATGGGCCCTTTCCAACTCGGCACGAGCCATGAGCGCTTCGACCACCTCATCGGAGAGCAGTGGCCGCCACTTGCGGTAAAAGTGACGCCTCCCGGCAAGTGTCACGGCCTGATCAGGCTCAGCACTCAGGCCAGACTGACCGATCAGTCGATAGGTCGCGGAAACGCCAGCGACATGAAGGAACGGGTGATGTTGTGCCAGTCTGAACCAGAAGTCCCAGTCCTCGTACACCGACATCGCGATATCGAATCGTTGGTCCGATCCGGCAAGTCGGCTCGCGAACATCACCGCGTGCATGGGCAAGTAGTTTGCGAGCCAGAAGCGCTGCGTGTCGAACACCTCGTCGATCTCAGTCTGCAGGGTACCGTCCTCCCTCAGCACCCTTACGCCAGAGTAAGCGACCTCATACCCCGGCGCATCGTCGAGTGCGGTTCTCAGCTTTTCAATGTGGTCGGGGTCTATAAGGTCATCATCGTCCAAGAAGAGCACCCACTCCCGACAGGCGTTGTCCAGGGCGAGGTTCGCCGCTTCGGCACGACCAAGAGCTCGCCCGGGATCAATCAGCCTGAGCGAGAAGCGGCCGCAAGTACCCGCCAGGTCCATGTGCATGCCACCCGTCGCATTGATGACAACCACCTCGATCTCGTCGTGCAGTTGCTCTGCAACACTGCGCAGTGCGTCATGAAGTGTGTGGCGATTCATGCTCCGGATGAGCACACTGACTCCGCGGCGCCGTTCGACTCGGCTCATGTCTGGTTCGTCCCTCTCTTCGCCATCGTGCCGTTAGTCGTTTCGGCCTCGGCGGTGACGGTGTCGGTACGATGTACGTCGGCCATTGGATCTGACAGAGCCAACCAGCGAAGCATGGGTCCCGCCCAAGTCGAACCAGACAGCCATGAGCGCACGCGCCGGCGTGTGCTCTCGGCGATCGGAAACGCCATCCAAGTGTCTCGCAACGCCCGACCAAGAGTCGTCGTCCAGGCATCAGTCTCACCTGCAACCCGCAGCTGCGCCGTGGCGAGCCGGCTCAGTCGCGAACTCTTCGCCTGCTGGCAATCCGGCCCAGGTGGTGCGCCTGCCCCGGGAAGAGAATCCGCGCGAGCCCGAATTGATGGCACGTCGGCCTTGGAGTCAACCATGTCGTCGGTCACACCCAGCTCTATCGCGCACCGAAATGCCTCTGCCACTCCACCGTCAGGGCGGCCGAGTAGCAGTCCTCGATAGTGTGCCAAACCCTCGGCCGCCCGTAGGTAAGGTCCGCAGGCCAACGCGGTGCGGTGCTGGCGCAGAGCACTCAGCTTCGTGTCGAGCACGGCGCCGATGTCCAAGACGTAGTCAACTGCTGACGCCGACCACGTTTCATATTCGAAGAGCCAGCAGGCACCACCGACATGGCCAACGGCTGCGCGCAACGCAGTGGCTACTGCGCGGTGGTCGCGATGGATGTCCTGTAGCGAGGGTCCGAAAGCCCAATTGGGGGCGTAGTCGACGACTTGCGCCAGTATTCGTTCAGCAAGATCCGATACTTCGGCCAACCGTCCGTCCGGCAGGCCCAGCAGCACGCAGTCGTCAACGCCTAGAACCTGTAGCGCGGCCCGGAACTCATGCTGTCGTGCGGCGGCTGTGCCCATCGGAAGCTCGCCGGCGCCAGAGCCGTCTGACACCAGAACCACCCGAACCGGCACGCCGGCCTTGCGCAGCAAGGCGATCGCGCCTCCGCAACCAATGGTTTCATCATCGGGATGCGGCGCGATGACCAGGACTCGCCGCGCCTGCGCCATGGGCAGCGCAGCGGGCAGCGCGCACAAAGGCGCAGTCGAGTACGGCGTCACAGATCAGCCCCCGGATGCATACACTGCCTCGAGCTGGCGGGCTACCTCGCTCGCATCAGGCCAGGACTGCGCGTGCGCGCGACCCACCTCGCCCATCCGTTTGCGCTGCGATGCATTGCTCAATAGTGTGCCCAACGCGTTGGCTACCGCAGGTACCAGCGCGGCATCGTCGCCAGGCACCAGCCATGCGCCCCCACCTGTAACCTCCGGCACACCCCCCACTGCAGTGCAAAGCACGGGTGCACCGGCCGCTTGTGCCTCTAGATTCGCCAAGCCGAACGACTCATTCGCCGTGCAGGACACGTAGACATCTGCCCCTCGCAGATAGGGCCACACCTCGTCGACCGTTCGTACGTCGAGCGACACCGCACCGACCTTGGCCAGGGCAGCAATTTCGTGAAGTGACCTCGGGTCGCCCTCGCCGAGAATTGTCAACTGGATTTGCTGGCAGGTGCCGCTTTCCCCAGTCTGTTCAGCGAGGGCGACAACCGCACGCACCAGTTGGTCGAAGCGCTTGACAGGGTTGAGTCTCCCCACTGCGACGACGTGCCAAGCGTCTCCGGTCCAACCCAACTGCCGCCGCGCCTGTTCTTGCGACAGGCGCGGCGCTATCGGCTGCGGGTGGGGCACGGCGTGCCAATGCGCAGGCACAGCCACCTGGCACAGGTCACGCGCCAGCTGAGCCCGCGCCGAGCGGGTCGGACAAATGACCCAGTCGGCCGCCGTCAACACGCCTGCTTCGAGGCGACGGTGCTGACGCAGCAGGCGTGCGGTATACGGCACTCCCTCCTCGCGAATCGCATCGGTATAGCAGCCGAAGCCGTGCTGCGTGATGCCCCAGCGGCATGACGCAACGCCATGAACGTGCCGCGCGAGTCGGAAGCCCCATCCGATCCAAGGGTCGTGGAGGTGCACGACGTCGGCACGAGCGGATGAGGCGACTTTGGCGGCGAGGCGCCCCATGTTCAAGCGCTCGAGCCAAATAGAGGCAAAACACTCGGCCTGGGCACCGTAGATGCGACGCGCCCATGGCGCAAGCCGCTCGGTCCAGCGCTGCTGCCAAGCCCGCCCGCGCGGGCTCTGGTCGTCCTGGGTGAGATAGCGCACCTCGTGGCCGCGCGCCTGCAGTGCCTGCACCACCGGCGCGAGGCTGCGGCCGATGCCGTAGCGGCGGTCGCTGCCGATCTCGCGGGTGACGTGCAGGATGCGCATGTGCGATCGCGGATGTCGCGCTCAAGTGAAGTCGGCGTCGCCCGCCATCAGCAGCCAGCGGCGGTCGGCCGTGATGCGCATGCCTTCGGTCCAGGCGCTCTCAGGCACCGAGATCTCCAGCGAGTGCACGCTCGCCGCGCCAGGCAGGGCGCCTTCGAGCAGCGGCAGGTGCGAGCGCGTGACCCAGCATTCCACGCGGCTCGCGCCCTGGGTGCCAGCCCAGGCCGCGGCACGGCCGAGCATCTCGTTCAGGCGCGGCACAGGCG
>JABWBN010000136.1 GCA_013360485.1 Burkholderiaceae bacterium
GGCCCGGCCCGCGGCGAGGACCGAGCCGGCGCCTGCGGCGCAAGCCGCACCAGACGCCGTGCCGCAGCAGACGGTGACTTTTTTCTAGGCGCGCGCGACCCACGCCACTACCACGGGCGCAAGGCGCCGCCGCGCCTCGAAAGCCCCAGCACACTGCGGGTCGTGCTGCGCGTAGCATGGCGCATCTGGTTCGCACAGGAGGCGTGGCATGACCTCGCAGCCGGGCGGGCACATCGGGTCACCCCCGAGCCCGCCCACAGCGGCCTTGCGCACATACAGCCTGGCCGACAACCTCGACGCCACGCACGGCGTCGTCTTTCTCACTGGCACGCAGGCGCTGGTGCGCCTGCTGCTGATGCAGCGCGCGGTCGACGCCGCGAGCGGCTTGGCCACGGCTGGCTTCGTCAGCGGCTACCGCGGCTCGCCGCTGGGCATGGTCGACCAGCAACTGTGGCGGGCCAAGACCCAGCTCGACGCCGCAGGCGTGCAGTTCCTGCCGGCCATCAACGAAGACCTGGCCGCCACGGCCTGCCTGGGCACCCAGCGCGTGGCCACCGATCCGCAACGCACGGTCGAGGGCGTGTATGCGATGTGGTACGGCAAAGGGCCGGGCGTCGACCGCTCGGGCGATGCGCTCAAGCACGGCAACGCATACGGCAGCTCGGCACAGGGGGGCGTGCTGGTGGTGGCTGGCGACGACCACGGCTGCGTCTCGAGCTCGATGCCGCACCAGAGCGACCTGGCCATGCAGGCGTGGAGCATGCCGGTGCTGCACCCGGCCAACGTCGCCGAGTACCTGGAGTTCGGTCTGTACGGCTGGGCGCTGTCGCGCTTCTCCGGCGCCTGGGTGGGCTTCAAGGCCATCTCCGAGATCGTTGAATCGGGCATGACCGTCGACCTCGATGCTGTGCCCTTCGACTTCGAGTTGCCGGTGCGCTCGCCGTCGTCGCAATCGCTGCATGTGCGGCCGGTGGACCTGCCCTCGCTCGAGCTCGAGGTTCGGCTGGCCGCCAAGCTCGATGCGGTGCGCGCGTTCGCCCGGCTCAACTCGGTGGACAAGCATGTCGTCGCAAGCCCGCAGGCCACGCTGGGCATCGTCACCGTGGGCAAGGCGCACTTCGATTTCATGGAAGTGCTGCGCCGACTCGAGCTCGATCCGAACGCGCTGTCGGCCGCCGGGGTGCGCGTCTACAAGGTCGGGCTGGTCTTTCCGCTCGAGCCCGCGCGCGTGCTCGACTTCGCCAGCGGGCTCGACGAGATCCTGGTGATCGAGGAGAAGGCGCCGGTCGTCGAGCGCCAGCTCAAGGAACTGCTGTATGGCCTGCCCGACCGGCAGCGCCCGCGCATTGCCGGCAAGGCCACTGCCGACGGGCGCGAGCCGCTGCTGTCGGCGCTGGGCGAGTTGCGCCCATCGCGCATCATGAGCGTCGTCGCCGACTGGCTGGCGCGGCTGAACCCGGCACTCGATCGGCGCGCTCTGGTGGTCGACTTCACCATGCCGGCGCTGCTGCACAACGCCGCAGACGCGGTGCGCCGCCAGCCCTACTTCTGCTCGGGTTGCCCGCACAACACCGGTACCCGCGTGCCCGAGGGCTCGCGTGCGCTGGCGGGCATCGGCTGCCACTTCATGGCCAGTTGGATGGAGCGGCACACCAGCGGCCTGATCCAGATGGGCGCCGAAGGGGTGGACTGGGCCGCGCACTCGCGCTACACACGCGAACGCCATGTGTTCCAGAACCTGGGCGACGGCACCTACTTCCATTCGGGGTTGTTGGCCATCCGCCAGGCCGTGGCCGCAGGCGCGAACATCACCTACAAGCTGCTGTACAACGACGCGGTGGCCATGACCGGTGGCCAGCCGGTCGATGGCCACATCGGCGTGGCCGAGATCGCCCGCCAGGTCGAGGCCGAGGGCGCGCGCCAGGTGGTCGTGGTGGCCGACGACGTTGGCCGCTATCGTGGCCAGGAAGCGCAGTTTCCGAGTGGCACCACCTTCCATGGGCGCGACGAGCTCGATGCCGTGCAGCGCCGCCTGCGCGAAGTGCCCGGCGTGACCCTGCTCATCTACGAGCAGACCTGCGCTGCCGAACTGCGCCGGCGGCGCAAGAAGGGGCTGGCGCCGCAGCGACCGCTGCGCGTGTTCATCAACGAGGCGGTGTGCGAAGGCTGCGGCGACTGCGGCATGGCGTCCAACTGCCTGTCGGTGATTCCGGTCGAGACCGACTGGGGGCGCAAGCGCCAGATCGAGCAGAGCTCGTGCAACAAGGACTACTCCTGCATCAAGGGCTTTTGCCCGAGCTTCGTGACACTGCGCGGCGCGGTGCCGCGCCAACGCCTGGGGGCGTCGATCACGCAGGCGGCACTGCAGGCCGAGCTCGACCGCATCGAGCCGCCGCCGCCCTGGCACTGGACCGGCCCGTACGACCTGCTCGTTACCGGCGTGGGCGGCACGGGCGTGGTGACGATAGGCGCGTTGGTGTCCATGGCCGCGCACCTGGAGGGGCGCTCCTCCTCGGTGCTCGACTTCATGGGCTTCGCGCAGAAGGGTGGTGCGGTGCTGTCCAACGTGCGCCTGGCGCTCACGCCCGACCAGCTCAACCAGGTGCGCATCGACACGCAGCAGGCCGACCTGCTGCTCGCCTGCGACCTGGTGGTGGGTGCGTCGGCCGAGGCGCTGGGCACCATCAAGCACGGGCGCAGCGCCATCGTGGTCAACACCCACGAATTGCCGACGGCGGCGTTCGTGCGCGATCCGCATGCCAATCTGCAGGCCAGTGCGTTGCTGGAGAAGATGCGCCATGCGGCCGGTGCCGATCTGGTGCACACCGAGGACGCCCAGGACATCGCGCTGCGCATGCTCGGCGATACCTTGCCGTCGAACATGGTGATGCTGGGTGTGGCCTGGCAGCGCGGGCTGGTTCCAGTGAGCGAAGCGGCGCTGCTGCGTGCCATCGAGCTCAACGGCCAGGCGGTGCCATCCAACCGCATCGCTTTCGGCCTGGGACGGCTGGCGGTGGCCGATGCGCGTGCGCTGCACCGGCTGGAGGGTGTTCCCGAGGCGGCGCCCGCGCCGACGCGCGAGCAGGCCCTGCTGGCGCTTGTGCAGCGGCGTGCCGAGTTCCTGCGCGATTACCACGATGACGCGCTGGCGCGGCGCTATCGGCACCTGATCGAGCGCATGCAGGCAGCCGAGCGCGATGCCGGTGGCGACGGCGCGCTGGCCGAGGTGGTGGCCCGGCAGTACGCCCGCCTGCTGGCCGTGAAGGACGAATACGAAGTTGCGCGGCTGTACACCGACGGCGGCTTCGAGCGTGCGCTGGCCGAGCAGTTCGAGCGCTGGGACGCGCTCCAGTACCACTTCGCGCCGCCCCTGCTGGCCAGACCGGGTCCGGACGGGCGGCCACGCAAGTGGGCATTGGGCGCCTGGGTGCGGCCGTTGCTGGTGATGCTGGCCGCCATGCGTCGCATCCGCGGCCGGTGGTGCGACCCCTTCGGCCATACCGCCGAGCGGCGCCTCGAGCGCGAGCTGGCGCGGCAGTACGAGGCGGTGGTCGCCGAGGTGATCGCCGGACTGAAGCAGCAACGGCCACTCGACCTGGCCCGTGCCATCCTGCAGGTGCCGGACCATATCCGCGGCTACGGCCACGTCAAGCTGGGCAACTGGGTGACGGCCCGCGCGCAGTGGCACGACCTGCTGCAGCGCTGGCGCGACGGGGATGCGGCTGGCGTCGGGGCCAGCCCATCCGGCCAACGAGTTGCAGTACCCGACACGCAGCGCGGGTCATTGCGAAGTCAGGAACATCAGGTACCGTGAGCGGGTTGCAGTACCCCGATCCGACCCCATGGATGCACTGACCGCCACCGAATCCTGCATCGTCGCGGTGTGCGGCCTCGTTGAGTCCGACAGGGCGGGATGGCCCGCGCGATGCGGCCGGACCCGCTTGCACTACCGGTTTGTTCAGGCGCCGGCCGAGCGCTATGGCGTTCCGTGGCAGGACGGGTTGCCCGACGTGCTGCTGCTGGGCGAGCGAGGCTGGGACGTGGGCACCGCACTGCTGCATGCGCTGCCGTGGCTGCACCAGCATCCAGGTTGTGGCCCGGCGGTGGTGGCGCTGGGCATCAGCGAGTCGCAGGCCGATGCGCTGGCCGCTCAGGGGCTTGCCCACGGGCAAACGCTGACGGCCGATTGCACCGACGACGAACTTGGCCGCGCATTGATGCGCGCGGCCGCCTGGGCCCGCGCGCGGGTGGAGGCGGGCTTCGCCGACCGCCCGGGCGAGGCCTGGCGCGATGCCCAGGTGCAGGCCCTGGACCAGCATGCCATTGTCAGCATCACCGATGCCGCCGGCACCATCACCTATGCCAACGACCTGTTCAGCCAGATCAGCGGCTACGAACGGGGTGAGCTGCTCGGGCACAACCACCGCATCCTCAAGAGCGGCGTGCATGCCGATGCATTCTTTGACGAAATGTGGGACGTGCTGTGCAGCGGCCGCACCTGGCAGGGCACGATCTGCAACCGCCGCAAGGACGGCAGCCACTACTGGGTGCAATCGACCATCGCGCCGGTGATGGGCAGTGGTGGCGTTCCCGTGGGGCATGTGGCCATACGCACCGACGTCAGCCTGCTGGTCGAAGCGCAGAAGGCGATTGCCAACGAGTCGGCACTGCGGGCGGCCAAGACAGCGGCCGAGCAGGCCAACCGGGCCAAGTCGGAATTCCTGGGCCGCATGAGCCACGAATTGCGCACGCCGATGAACGCCATCCTGGGCTTCGCCCAACTGCTGCGCATGGATCGCACCGGCACCTTGAGCCCGGCCCACCTTGCGCAGATCGACCACATCCTGCATGGCGGCGAGCACCTGCTGGCCCTGATCAACGAGGTGCTCGACCTCTCGCGCATCGAGGCCGGCAAGCTGCCGCTGTCGCAGGAGCCCGTGCCCGTGCAGCGACTGGTGCACGATTGCGTGCAGATGGTGCGTCCCCAGGCGCAGTCGCGCGGCGTACTTGTCGAGGGGCCCGACCCCAACACGCCCATGCCCGCCGTGCTGGCCGACTACACCCATGCGCGTCAGGTCCTGCTGAATCTGCTGTCCAACGCCATCAAGTACAACCGCACCGGCGGCGAGGTGCGGGTGCGCGCGTCGGTGGCGGACGGCATGTGCCGGCTCACCGTGACCGACACCGGCCCCGGCATTGCCGAGGACAAGCAGGCCCTCGTCTTTCAACCGTTCCAGCGCCTGGGGCAGGAGTCGTCGGGCATCGAGGGCACCGGCGTGGGCCTGGCCATCACGCGACGACTGGTCGAGGAGATGAGCGGGCGCATCGGGTTTTCCAGCGTGTCCGGACAGGGCAGCGAGTTCTGGTTCGAACTGCCGTTGGCCGAACCACCCGAAGACCGCGCGGACGACGACAACGTGCTTTCGACCGGTGCGATGCCGCTCGACGGCCCGTCGCGCGGCGCCCGCATCGTCTACGTCGAGGACAACCCGGCCAACCAGCGCCTGATGGAGAACATCGTCGACTCCCTGCCCGATGTGCGGCTGGTGTGCATGTCCAGCGCCGAGGCCGCGCTGGCCTACATCGAGCATGAGCGCCCCGACCTGGTGCTGATGGACTTCAACCTGCCCGGCATCGATGGCCTGCAGGCCGTGAAGCGGCTCAAGCAGGAGCAGCGCACCGCGGGTATACCGGTGCTGGCCATCAGTGCCACGGCCACGGCTGGTGCGGCCGAGCTTGCAATGGCAGCCGGCTGTGCAGCCTATCTGACCAAGCCGATCAAGGTCCGGGAGGTGCTCCAGCACATCCGCGACTACCTGCCGGAGTAGGGGCCGAACCGGTCGCTGCTAAGCTGCGCGTTTTCCACTACCGGCAGGCCGTCATGTTCACCGGCATCGTCCAGGGCGTGGCCGAGGTGGGCGCGATCACCGACCGCACAGGCCTGCGCAGTTTCGAACTCGTGTTTCCGTCCGGCTTCGACCAGGGGCTGGAGATCGGCGCCAGCGTGGCCTGCGATGGCGTGTGCCTCACGGTCACGGCGCTACCCCAACCGGGGCGGGCGCGCTTCGACGTGATGCAGCAGAGCCTGGCGCTGACCACGCTGGGGTCCCTGAAGGTGGGCGACCCCCTCAATGTCGAGCGCGCGGCGCGCGACGGCGCCGAGATCGGCGGCCACCCGATCTCGGGGCATGTGGACTGCATGGCGCGCGTGCTCGAGGTACGGCGCCCCGAGAACAACCATGTGCTGCGCATCGAGATGCCTGCCAGCCATCGGCGCTACGTGTTCGCCAAGGGCTACGTTGCGATCAATGGCGCGAGCCTCACGGTGGCCGAAGCCGACCGTGCGGCGGGTTGGTTCGAGGTGTGGTTGATTCCCGAGACGCTGCGCATGACCACCTTCGGTGCCAAACAGGCAGGCGATGCGTTGAACATCGAGATCGAGCGCGGCACCCAGGTGATGGTGGACACCGTGCGCGACACGCTGTCCGAACGCCTGGGACCGCTGTGGCCCGCACTCGAGGAACTGCTCGCGCGCCAAGGCACTCCGGTGATGGAAACCCTGGCGCCACCGCGCCCCACGCTGCCCCGCGACGGCGGTTGAGTGCGAGGCCGCACTCGGCCGCGTGGTCGGGTGCGGGTCAGATGCGCGAGCCGTTGATCTTGACCTCGGTGGCTTCCTGCGTGGAGGTCTGCCCGTCGGTGCCGTCGACCATCTTGACCGGGACGCCCTTGCCGTCGATCACCCAGTGCGTACTGGTGACCGTGGCACCTTCCAGGTATTCGAACTTGCACGTGGCATAGGTGCCAGCCGGCACCGTGACCTGCTCCCGGGCCGCGAAGCGCACGGTCTCGGAGCTGGAGAAGGTGGACACCTGAGGAACCGACGGGAACCCTGGAATGTTGGTGGTGACCGTCGTGGTGCCCGACTCGGTATAGGTGTACGAAGCGCCCAGCGCGAGCCCGGCAGTCTGGTCGACCCACGGTGGTTCGAACACGAGCTGGGTGGTGGTGGTGCCGTTCATGCCCTGGAACGCGAAGGCGCCGGTCATCACCGACCCGAAGTGCGTGACCTCCGCGTCACCCGTGCGCAGCTCGTAGCTCTTGCCGCTGAGTTCGGTCGTGGTGGTCACCCCGCTCGCGGTGAGCGTGCTCGTCACCGCGTACTGGCTTTCGCGGGCTTGACGGCCCTGGTAGGTGGTGAGGCCGCCCACGGTGGAATCGGTGGTCGAATCGCCCGTGGCGAACCCCGTGTGGCGGTAGTTGACCTGCAGGCGCGTGCCCTGCGTTTCGAGCAGGCCCAGGTCGTAGCAACCGTTGTTGGCGCCCGGCCCCGGGCCCGGGTCGGGATCGACCGGCGTGATGAACTGGGTGAGCATGCCGACATACAGCGGGGAGCTGCCGAAGGTGCCCCCCATCACATACACGCCGTTGAGCACGTAAGCCGGGTCGCTGCTGACGACCACGCCCAGCAGCACGCCGGTGGAGTAGGCGCGGTAGCGGAACGGCCCGAAGGTCAGCGTGGCCTGGTGCTCGGGGAAGTACTCCGGGAAAGTGGTTTCGGCAAAGTCCATCAGTTGCCGTGCGGCCTCGTCGGGCGACACGGCGCTGGCGCGAACGGCCTGCGCCTTCAGGCGCATGGCAGCCGCGGCGGCGGCGGGCATTTGCGTCGTTGGCGCTTCCGTGCCGCCCCCGCATGCAGCCAGGGTGCCCAGGGTTGTGGCGGCCGCCAGGGCCAAGGTGCTACGGCGCAGGTTCATGGTGAGTCCTCGGTCGGTTTCAGTGTTACGAACGCTGCATCGTCGCACGAAGTGCCTCGGTCAGCAGCCCCAGGCTGTCAGCAAGGTGAGCCCTTGTTTCGGGGGTGGCAGTGCCGGCGCGGTTCAGTGCGGCTCGCAAATCGGCCTGCAACTGCGTGGCATGCAGCCGCGTCAGGCTCAAGGCGTCGGGTGGCAGTTGCGGCGCCGGCCGGGTGAGCAGCGCTTGCACGCGCTTGAGGTGTTCGCGTTGCAGATTGCGGCGCAGCCGGTCGATGTCGCGCCCCGACTTGAGCTCGCTCCAGACGGCCGACTGCAGCGTGCCATAGACCTCGTGCAGCGAAATCAGCCCCTTGCGCTGGCCTTCGGGCACGTATGCCGGCAGGTCCAGCAGGCGCTGCGCAGTGGGAGCCGCCAGCAGTCGGTTCAGCGCCGCCAACTGGACCCGGGCTACGGCGCCAGGGATGTCGACCGGCCGCCGCTCCCATTCCTGGAAGTCGAGCGTGAGCGAACCCAGGAACTCGGGCTGAAAGCGGAAGCTGTCGGCACTGAACAGGCCGCTGGCCAGGAACTGCAGCGCTTCGCGCTGCTTGGCCGGCTCGACGGGCCGCATGCTCGGCCGCCCGGTGGTGCCCGGCAGGTCGCGCACCACGTGCATGCCGCCCACATACTTGCCCACCAGTTCGGCCGCGCGGTTGAGCTGGTTGAAGCCGCTCATCATCGTGCGCTGCCGGCGCAGCGGATCCTCTCCAGCGGCCGGCTTGCGTTGCTGCACGCGCGCCCACAGCTCGCGCGACAGCGCCAGCCGCTTCTTGAAGTAGGCCAGCGGATCGTCACCCAGGTCAAATCGGTTGGCCAGCGGGTCCATGCCGTCGTAGGGGCCAAACCCGCCGGCGTCGGTGTCGTCGGCATAGGCCAGAGCGGGCTCGGTGCTGCGGCTGGCTATGCGATCGAGCTCCTGCTTTTCACTGGCCGCATCAACCGGCTTGTAGGCGTATTCAATGGCCCAGTAGTCGTAGGCGCCCAGCGTGGTGTTGTTCATCGCCCCCTGCGGCTCGCCCTGCAGTGCCAGGTTGTAGGCGTTGTAGTCCATCACCGAGCCGGAAATGCCCTTGGCTTCGGTATAGGCGCGGTCCTTGAGCTGCTCGCGGGAGACCGTGGTGGAGGCCTTGAAGTTGTGCTTCAGCCCCAGCGTGTGGCCGACCTCGTGCATGATGGTGTCTCGAATCACCGACTGCACGAATGCCTCGGCCTCTGGGCTGTCGGGCGCGATGTCGCCGCGGGCCTCCAGCACGTCGAGCGCGAAGTGCATCTCTGCCGCGGCCTCGTGCGCGTAGGTGCAATGGGCGTGTTCGTGGCCGGCCAGCCAGGTCGGGGCGAACGACTGCCCGACGTCTTCGACGATGAAGCGTCGCGAACCGCGGGCGAAGACGTCGCTCATGCCGATGTCGGCATCGAGAATCTCTCCGCTGCGTGGGTCGGCGTGCGACGGGCCGATGGCAAAGCCCACGTCGGCGCCGACGAACCAGCGCACCGAGGCATGCGCGCTGTCCATGTCGTCCCAGGTGGCGTCGTCGGGCTGCTGCTGGGCAACCACGGCGTTGCGGAACCCGATGCGCTCGAAGGCCTTGTTCCACTCGAGAATGCCCGCCTTCACCGACTCGCGATAGCGGGCCGGGATGTTCTTGTCGAGCCAGTACGTGATGGGCTGCACCGGCTCGGACAGGGCCGCCGCCGGGTCCTTCTTCTCGAGACGCCAGCGCTTCACGTAGTGCACGCGTGGGTTGGGCTTGAGGTCGCCGGACAGGTCGGTGAACGACTCCATGAAGTGGCCCAGCCGGGGATCGGTGTGCCGCGGCTTCATGGCCTGCTCCGGCAGCGTCATGAAGTTGTAGACGAAGCTGACGAAGAAGCTGCGCGGATCGGGCACGGCCTGCGGCGGTGTGGGCATGGGCACCGGGCTGGGTGTCAACGGCGGTGCCGGGATGCGCGCGGTTGCGAAGTGCATGCGCGCGGTCAGGGTGCTCAGGCGTGCGTCGGCCCGGGTGGCCTCGAAATACGAGTTGGCGCGGTCCAGCGCATAGGGCAGGCGGTAGGCCATCTCCAATCGGGTGGAGTAGCCCGGGATGTCCGACAACAGCAGACTGGCATCCACCAGGAACGACTTGTGCTCGGGGTGGTCTGCGCTAGCGGCGGTGCTTGCGGCCAACAAGCTGGGGGAGAAGGCCTGTGCCACTACCGCCCGGGCGTCGCCCTCGGCCCGGAACTGGTTGTTCACGGCCACCAACTGCACCTGGTTGCCCACGCGGCGCCACTCGGCCATGCGGGCCGGGCCCATCTGGCTGGCGTACAGGCCACGCTCACCCACCGAGTTCGCTACATTCACAGAGAACAGGAAGGGTTTGCCCAGGGCACTGCGCGGGATCTCGAGCCAGGTCTTTTCATCTTTGCGCCAGATCGGGAACAAGCCATCCTCCCGCTTGGCATCCTTGATGATGTCGGCGAAGGGCTTGAGTGCCGTGGGGTCGGGCGCGCGGGCGCCTGTGGGCGCGCTGGCCCCCGCCGGGGCCGATGCCGCAC
>JABWBN010000137.1 GCA_013360485.1 Burkholderiaceae bacterium
CATCGAGCCCGAGCCCGGCGACAAGAAGCTGCTCGACCTGCTGATGCGCCTGCGCTCGATCGACGACAGCCTGTCGTTCCGCCGCTCGTGTCGCGAAGGGGTGTGCGGCTCGGACGCGATGAACATCAACGGCCGCAACGGCTTGGCATGCATGACGGCGTTGGCGGGGCTCAAGGAGCCGGTGGTGCTGCGCCCGCTGCCTGGCTTTCCGGTGATCCGCGATCTGGTGGTCGACATGACGCAGTTCTTTGCCCACTACAACGCCATCAAGCCTTACCTGATCAACGACGAAATTCCACCCGAGCGCGAGCGCCTGCAGAGCCCGGAGCAGCGCGAGCGCCTCAACGGCCTCTACGAATGCATCCTGTGCGCCTGCTGCAGTGCGTTCTGTCCGTCGTACTGGTGGAACCCCGACAAGTTCATCGGCCCGGCCGGCCTGCTGCAAGCCTACCGCTTCATCGTCGACAGCCGCGACACCGCTACAACCGAGCGCCTGGCCTACCTGGATGACGTGTACCGCCTGTATCGCTGCCGCACCATCATGAACTGCACGGAGGTGTGCCCCAAGGGCCTGAGCCCTTCGCACGCCATCGAACAGATCCGGCTCGCGCTGGTGCGTTCATCGTCGTGAGCGCGTCAAACACCCCCCGAGGCTGCGCGCGGCCTTGCTGACGCCGCGTCACAAGGAGAAGGAAACGATGAACGAAGAACAATCCGATGATTGGGACCCGCGCAGTCCTGCGGTCTTGCTGGATCAACGGCGGGCCTACGACGAGATGCGCGAGCGCTGCCCGGTGGCGCACAGCGCGTTCCTGGGCTGGTCGCTGTTTCGGCATGCGGATGTGAGCGCCGCGGTGGCCGATCCGCAGGCGTTGAGCAATGCGGCGCGGTTTCCGGTGATCCCGAACAGCATGGATCCACCCGTTCACGGCCCCTACCAGGAGGCGCTTGCCGCCTTCTTTGATCAGGAACACATGGCGAGTCTGGAACCACGCATCCGTGAGATCGCCGCGAACCTGCTGCGACCACTGCATGCCGCGGGCGAGGCCGACTTCATTGCAGCGTTCGCCACGCCTTTCGCGCTGCAATCCCTGTGCGCCTTCCTCGGCTGGCCCGATCGGCAGTGGAAATGTCTCGCGGGCTGGGTGCACGGCAATCAGGAGGCCGCATTCAACCAGGATCCGGTGGCCGGGAAGGCGCTCGCCGAGCTGTTCGCGGAGCACGTGAGGGCCAACCTGGACAGCCACCGCGCCGCGCCGGGCGCCGCGGGCGATGCCACCGACGCGCTGCTGCGCACCGAGGTGGAGGGCAGGGCCTTCAGCGACGATGAGATCATCGGCGTCCTGCGCAACTGGGCGGCGGGGCATGGCACCGTGGCGGCCGGCCTGGGTCTCCTGGTGCTGCATCTTGCGCGGAACGCCGAGCTGCAGGATCGCCTGCGGCACGAGCCGGCGCTCGTTCCCGCCGCGATCGAAGAGATCCTGCGCGCGGACGACCCGTTGGTTGCCAACCGCCGCACCACGACGCGAGAACTCGAGATTCAGGGTCGCACCATCCCGAAGGGCGACACCGTGACCCTGGTGTGGATCGCCGCCAACCGCGATCCGCGCGTGTTCGAGGAGCCGGACCAGGTCGACATCGAGCGCAACACCGAGGCGAGCCTGGTCTGGGGCCAAGGGATTCATCTTTGCATGGGCGCGCCGCTGGCCAGGCTCGAGATGCGCGTGGCGCTCGAGGAATTGCTCGCGTGCACGACAGGCATCGAGCTCGTCGGCGCCCCGCCTCAGCGTGCGGTCTATCCGGGCGATGGCCTCGCCGCGCTCTCGCTGCGCATCAGGGGTGAGCCTGCGTCGTCAAGCGAGCGTGCTTGAACCCTTAAGCGTCGACCGCTTGCACGGCCTCTGACGCGCGCACGGCCTGTCTTGCGCTCGGGCAGCCTTATGTTTTCTGGTCGGCAGAAAGGCGTCCGTGCTCCACCGAGCCCTCTGGTTCATGTACTTGGCCCCGTCTGGGGCGCCATGGCGTCGAAGCCGGCGACAACTTCGAACAGCTCTGCGTCGATGCCACTCTGGCGGGTGCGGTGAAACCGGGCGCTGAGCTCGGTCAGCAGCTCACCGATGTTGCGATCGGCGCGTTGCATGGCCGCAAGGCGACTCGCGTTTTCGCTGGCGAGCGACTCGGCGCTGGCGCGAAACAGCGAGATGAACAGGTGTTCGCGGACGAAGGCTTGCAGCGCCTGGGCGGCGGAGCCGAGCACTTCGGGCCGCTGCACAGTGGGCCAGGGCTGCACGGCCAGCCCACGCTGCCAGTGTTCGTCCAGCGGCAGCAGCCGCTGGCTCACCGGTTCGTAGCTGGCAGCGCTTGGGCGGTTGTAGAAAAGGATCAAGGTTTCACGCTGCGCGTCGTCAGCAGGTTTGCGATCCGGCGTCTCAACCGCGAGCAGGATCTGGCCGACAAGGCGCGTGATCAGCTCCACCGAGCCCGGCACCGGGAACGAGCCGGCGGGCGCCAGGCCCGCGTCGAGCAGGCGCGCGTGCACGCGCTCGCCGACCGCCCAGAGCTGCGCTTTTGCAGGCAAGGATCCCAGGTGGGCCATCGCATGCTCGACCACCACCTCGTTGAATCGCTCCACCAGCCCCTGGTCGGAGCCGAACACGATGGCGTGCACCGTGGTGGCCGCGGCGCTCCTCGGGGGGGCACGGGTGTGCGCCCCATCCGGATCGGCTGCGCGCAAACACACGCTCAGGCCCTGCTCGACCGTGTGCGCGTAATTGCCGAGCGCGGCCACCGCACTTTCGTACTGCCCGATGGCCGCCGCCGCAGAGGCCTTCATGGTGCGCACCACGGACTTCAGATCGCTTGCGCTGCCGATCTGGCGGCGCAGTGCGGTGGTGGTGTTGGCCATCAGTGTTGCGCGGCAGTCATGACGGAACCTTCTTCCTCGGCGAGGAAGGTGGCGAGCGCCTGGCGGGCGGCCTCGGTGACCTGCTCACGGTCGGCCCCGCTCAGCGCGTCGGCATCGGCCAGGCGCTCGACGAGCGCATCGGGCAGCTTATTGGCCGCCGCCTCCACGCGCTGCTGCGCGGCGGCCATGTGCTCCAGCGGCACGGGATCGAACAGCGCCGCGTTCAATGCGAGCAGGATGGCGACCTGCGCCGGCACCGAGACCGGCGCGAACTCCGGCTGGCCCAGGCAGGCGCGGATGCGCTGGCCGTGTGCGATGGACTGGCGTGTCTCCTCGTCGAGCCGGGCGCCGAAGCGGGCAAAGGTTTCGAGCTCCTCGAACTGTGCATAGGCCAGCTTGAGGTCTCCCGCCACCGCACGATAGGCCGCGCGCTGCGCCTTGCCGCCCACACGCGAGACCGACTGGCCGACATCGACGGCCGGCAGCACGCCCAGTGCGAACAGCGAGGGCGACAACACGATCTGCCCATCGGTGATCGAGATCAGGTTGGTCGGGATGTAGGCCGAGATGTTCTGCGCCTCGGTCTCGATGATGGGGAGCGCCGTCATGGACCCACCGCCGCGCGTGCCGCTCAGATGAGTGGCGCGCTCCAGCATGCGCGAATGGATGTAGAAGATGTCGCCCGGAAAGGCCTCGCGTCCCGGCGGTCGCCGCAAGAGCAGCGACAGCTCGCGGTAGGCGCGGGCGTGATGGGTAAGGTCGTCGTAGACGATGAGCACATCACGACCCGCCTCCATGAAGTGCTCGGCGATGCTGGTGGCGGCGTAGGGCGCGATGTAGGCCAGGCCTGGCGGATCGTTGCCGTCGGCGACCACCACCACCGTGTAGTCCAGCGCCCCCTTCGCGCGCAGGTTCGCCACCGCCTTGGCCACCGCCGCCGCACGCTGGCCAATTGCGCAGTAGACGCACAGCACGTCCTTGCCGCGCTGGTTGAAGATGGCGTCGATGGCGATCGCCGTCTTGCCGGTCTGGCGGTCGCCCAGAATCAGCTCGCGCTGGCCGCGGCCAATGGGAATCAGCGCATCGATGACCTTGAGGCCGGTCTGCAGCGGCTCGGTCACGGGGGCGCGGTCCATGATGGCCGCTGCCGGCCGCTCGATGGGCAGGCGCTTGCCGGTCGCCACGGGCCCCGCGCCGTCCAGTGGCCGACCCAGCGGGTCGATCACGCGGCCCAGCAGCGCATCACCCACGGCCACGTCCATCACGCGGCCGGTGCGCTGGACCTCCTGGCCGGCGTGCACGTGGGCATGATCGCCCAGCAGCACGACGTCGACACCGTCCTCATCGAGGTTGAACGCAATGCCCGACAGGCCGCCGGGGAACTCGATCAGCTCCTCGAAGCCCACGTGCGGCAGCCCCCGCACGCGTGCGATGCCGGTGGAGACGCTGGCCACCGTGCCCACCTCGCGCGGCACCAGTTGCGGCTGGAAGGCCTGCAGGCACTCGCGGATGCCGGCGAAGGCGTCGTCCACCGCGCCTTGCAGCGTCATTGGGTCGGGCGGCGCGGCGCTCACGCGGGCTCCGTCGCGCCGAGCCGCGCCTGCAGGCCGGATGACAAGGCATCGAGGTAGTCCGAAATGCTCCACGCCAGCTTCAGGCCCTGCGCGCTGAGCTCGATGCCGCTGACCAGCTCGGGCGCGGTTTCGAATGCGAGCGCAATAGGCTGACCGAAGCGTTCGTCCACCGCCTCCCGTAGCGCAGTCCGCTGCGCCGCAGGCAGCTCGAATGCGCTGCGCAGCAGGGCCGGCTCGCCCTCCGGGCTGGCCTTCAGCGCCTCACCCAGTGCGGCCAGCGCCTCGCCATCGGCGGATTGCAGACGCTGAATGAACACATCGCATGCCCGCTGCTCCAGGCTCACCGCGGCAAGGTCGGCCAGCACCCGGCGTGAGATGTCGAGCACCTGATCCTGCGTCTGGCGGGTCAGGGCGTTGCGCAGATGCAGCGCGTCGGCCAGCAGCGCCTTGGCGCGCGCGGCGCTTGCCGCGTCGGCGGCCGCGCGGGCTTCGGCCTGCAGGCGTTCGCGCTCCGTCTTCGCGGCGTCCCTGGCCTGTTGCAGCAAACCGGCGCGCTGCGCGTCGAAGGCCTGGTTCTTCTGCTGGAAGGTGTCGTGCTGCTGCTTCGCCTCGGCCTGGGTGATGGCGGCGTCCGCCAGCGCTGCGGCAATCTTCTGCTCGCGGGCCGCGATGGCGTCCAGCACCGGCTGGTACAGGAAGCGCTTCATCAGCCACACCAGGATGAGGAAGTTGAAAACCTGCGCGCCCACGGTGAACCAGTCGATCAGCACGGTCTACTTTCCCGCTGCCTGGGAGGCGGCTTCCAGTGCCGCATTCCAGAATGGATTGGCGAAGATCAGGATCATCGACACCACGAAGCAGTAGATCGCGGTGGATTCGATCATCGCCAGGCCGACGAAGAGCGTGCGGGTGATGGTGGGCGAGGCATCGGGCTGCTGGGCCAGCGATGTGAGCGCCACCGCCACCGCCTTGCCCTCGGCGAGCGCCGGCCCCATGGTGCCGAAGCCGGTGGTCAGGCCGGCCATGACGATGGATGCGACCGCGATCCAGGTGAGCGGGTCCATGAGCTGTCCTTGAAGTGAGGGATCGGAGAAGGCGGGGCGATTCAGGTCGCCGCCATCGGGGGTGCCTCCGGCTTGGTGCTGCCCGGGCTGCTTGTCGCAGCCGCGATGTACACTGCCGCCAGGATGGTGAAGATGTAGGCTTGCACCATGCCGGTCAGCAGGCCCAGCACCGTCATCACGATGGGGAAGGCGAAGGGCGTGATCGAGAGCAGGATGGCGATGATCATGGCCCCGCTCATCATGTTGCCGAACAGGCGCACGGCCAGCGCCAGCGTGCGCGAGACCTCGCTGATCAGGTTGAAGGGCAGCATGATCGGCGTCGGCTGCACATACGACTTGAGGTAGGTCGCAAGCCCCCGGCCGGAGATGCCGAACAGCGGCACCGCCACCAGCACGCACAGCGCCAGCGCCGCGGTGGTCGACAGCGAGCCGGTGGGCGGCTCAAAGCCTGGAACGACGGTGGCCAGCGCCGCGGCGGCGACGAACAGGAACAGGGTGCCGAGGAAGCCGAGGTAGCGGCGGGGCGCCTTCAGGCCGACATCCTCGATCTGGCCCACGATGGCGGTGACGACGATCTCGAGCAGGTTCTGCCAGCGCGAGCGTTCGTGGCCGGTGGCGAGATTGCGCGTGATGAGGGCGGCACCCAACACCAGCACCGCCATCAGCACCCAGGTGAACACGATGGTGGCGTTGAGCTTGACGAAGCCATGCTGCCAGAAGATCCACGCATCGGGTGTCAGGCGCATGGGGGTGCCTGCGCGCAAGAGAGCGGTCGCGTCACGCGCAGGACGATGGCGCGCGCCAGCACAAAGCCGAGCAGGCACAGCCCCGTCCGCGCCGGCTGGCCGCCACCGACGACGTAAAACCCCGCCACGACGAAAGCGATGCGAAGGACCAGGCTGCCGAGGAACCAGCGCGCAGGTGTCGGTGAGACGGCACCACGGCGCACCGTCCACCACAGGCCACCAAAAAACACGGCGCCCAGCACGCCACCTGCCAGCAGCGCGCCCGCCCACACCAGGAGCCCACTGCCGTCGTCAGGCATCGTGCTCGTCCTGCGCGTCGCGCATCGCCCGGTCTTCTTTCGACACCCACTGCCAGGCGTTCAGGCAGCCGAGGGTCAGTCCCGCCATCAGAAGGGCTAGCGTCCACGAGTGGCCGCCCGGATAGCGCTGATCGAGCCACAGGCCGAGCACAGCGCCGAGCAGCATGGGCATGGCCACCGACCAGCCGATCAGGCCCATCATGCCGAGGCCGAACCAGACGCCGGGCGTGCCGCTGCGGCGGGCCTTGAGCTTGCGTGCCGCCCGGGCTCCCACCTGTTCAGCCAGGCTCGGATCGGCTGGCGGCGGCCCTGTGCGCGTGGACTTCGGGTCCCGGGTCATGACGGACGCTCCAGCATCGACGCGAACCGGCGCATGAAGCCGGTCTCCAGTTGAGCCATCGCGGTGCGCATGGCTTCTTCTTGCGCGTCCAGCTTCAGAAACTCCTGCTCGACCGCGTCGCGCAGGCGGGACAGGTCGTCGCCGCGCAGCGCACGCCGCACCGAGATCACGACATCCGCCCCGGTCTTGACCAGCACACCCTCGTCCACCGCCAGGAAGACCTCGCCCCGGGATGCGGTCTCGAAACTGAGGATGCCCGGCACCAGGGCCGCGACGCAGTCCAGCCGCTGCGGCAGCAGGCCGAAGCAGCCCTGCGCCGTCTCGACGACGACGCTGGTCACATCCTGCTCGCGGGCAAAAATCTCGAAGGGAAGCAGCACCTCAAGCGTCATCGAGCGCATGAGCGTCCTCCTTTGCAGGTTGCGGCGTGGGCTCGGGCCTTGATTTCGCCTTCGCCTTCGCCTTCGCCCTCGCTTCATCGACCGCGCCGATCATGTACAGCGCGCGCTCGGGCAGGTCCTCGAACTCGTCGGCGAGGATGCGTTCGCAGCCGTCGAGCGCGTCGTGCAGGCTGACGAGCTTGCCGGTGAGGCTGGTGAACTGCTCGGTGGTGAAGAAGGGCTGCGTGAGGAAGCGCTCCAGCCGGCGCGCGCGCGCCACCACCTTGCGGTCCTCGGGCGACAGTTGCTCGAGCCCGAGCATCGCGATGATGTCCTTCAGCTCGGCGTACTGGGCCAGCGTGCGGCGGATGGCCTGCGCCAGCGTGTAATGGCGTTCGCCGACGATGCCCGGGGTGACCATCTTCGAACTCGACTGCAGCGGGTCGATGGCCGGAAACAGTCCTTCGCTGGCGCGCTTGCGCGACAGCACGATCGACGCCGACAGGTGCGAGAAAGTGTGTACCGCGGCCGGGTCGGTGAAGTCGTCGGCCGGCACGTACACGGCCTGGATCGAGGTGATGGCGCCGCTGTCGGTGTTGGCGATGCGCTCTTCCAGTGAAGCCAGTTCAGTGCCCAAGGTGGGCTGGTAACCCAGGCGCGAGGGCATCTGCCCCATCAGGCCCGAGACTTCGGCGCCGGCCTGGATGAAGCGGAAGATGTTGTCGACCAGCAGCAGCACGTCGCGCTGCTCGTCGTCGCGAAAGTACTCGGCCATGGTCAGCGCCGCGTGGCCGACGCGAAAGCGTGCCCCGGGCGGCTCGTTCATCTGCGCAAAGATCATCACCATGTGGGGCAGCACACCGGCGGCCTTCATCTCGCGGTAGAGCTCCTCGCCTTCGCGCGACCGTTCGCCGATGCCGCAGAAGATGCTCACGCCTTCCTGGTGGCCGACCATGTTGTGGATCATCTCGGTCAGCAGCACGGTTTTTCCGACGCCGGCGCCGCCGAACAGGCCAGCCTTGCCGCCGCGCTCCAGCGGGGTAAGCACGTCGATGGCCTTGATGCCGGTCTCGAAGATCTCGGACTTCGTCGAGCGGCGCACCAGCGGCGGTGGCGCGCGGTGCACCGAGCGCCACTGCACCCCGTCGAGCGCGGGCTCGCCATCGATCGTGTTGCCGAAGACGTCGAACATGCGCGACAGGATGGGCTTGCCCACGGGTGCTTGCAGCGGCCCGCCGGTGTCCTCCACGGCCATGCCGCGCGCCAGACCCTGAGTGGGCGTCAGCGCGATGCCGCGTACGTGGCGCGCGTCGCGCTGCGCCAGCACCTCGATGACGACCCCGCCGTCGTTGCCGGCGCGCAACATGGAATGAATGTCGGGCAATCCACCGTCGAAGCGCAGGTCCACCACGCTGCCGCGGACCATTACGACGACGCCGGCCTGTTGCCCTGTGGGGTTTCGGTTCATGCGTACGGACCCTGGTCGAACCGGTGATACACCGGGGGTGGCTGTCGTGGCATGCAGCAAATTGCGCACGTCACGCACTCCGAGCCAGCACGGCAAGGTGCAGACGGCTCAAGGGTTGAGAGGCACTTTGCGTAGCCCGCGTGAAATCGTCTGTGCGCCGTCACACCGACGCCGCGTCGACGGGCGCCCACCTTGAAAACCTTCCTGCCCCGTTACGGCATCGATCGGAGCAGGTCGTCGCCATACCTGCAGGCCGCTCCCCCGACACCTCGTGAGGCCGGCCGCAAACCAGAAGGAGATGCACATGAAGAGCCCGAAGTGGACCTTGTTGCCCCCCGCCGCCGCGATCGCAATGGCGCTCAGCGCACCCGTGACTGCGGCAGCGCCGGTAGCCGCGGCACAAACCGCCACGCACGAACACGCCGCGGCGACGCCGCACAAGCTCACCCTGAACCAGGGCCGCAAATGGACCACCGACGAGCCCCTGCGCGCCGGCATGGGCCGCATCCGCAGTCTCGTCGAACCACAGCTCGCTGCCGCGCATGCCGACAAGCTCACGCCAGCGCAGTACCGCGAGCTCGCCACCCAGGTCGAGACCGAGGTCGGCGCCATCGTCGCCAACTGCAAGCTCGAACCGGAGGCCGACGCGATGCTGCATCGGGTGATCGCCGACCTCAGCGCAGCGACCGACACCATGTCGGGCAACAACGCCCAGGTGCGCCCGGCACTCGGCCTGGTCAATGTGGCCGAGGCGGTCAACCAGTACGGCAGCCACTTCGACCATCCCGACTTCACCCCCATCCGCAACGTTCACTGAAACCCCGAGGAGCAGATCATGAAGTTCACCATTCCCCTGCCGCTGCAGCACGAACACGAGGCCCTGCACGAGCAACTGCGCCTGGCCGGACAAGCCGACGGTGAAGTCGGCGAAGCGGCCAGGGCGCTGGCCAAGCTGATGCACCCGCACTTCGTCAAGGAAGACCAGTTCGCGCTGCCGCCGCTGGGGCTGCTCGCGCCGCTCGCGCGCGGTGAATGGCGTGCCGGGATGGCCGACGTGCTGACGCTCACCGACCAACTCGAAGCCGAGCTGCCGCAGATGCTCGCCGAACACCAGGGCATCGTCGCAGCGTTGGGCACCTTGCGCGATGCCGCCGCGCGATCGGGCTGCAGCGACATCGTGGCCTTCGCCGAAGCCTTGACCGAGCACGCGCGCACCGAGGAAGAGGTGATGTACCCGGCGGCGGTGCTGGTCGGCCGATTGGTGCGCCAGCGTCCGGGCGAGCCGGCGGCAGGGTGACATTGCGCACGGGAGCTCGCCTCCCGCTTCGCGAACGTGTTCCGCACCTCTTGATTGAGAGCCCGATGGCCATGCGTCATCAAACCACGGACTTGGCGTGCCCCCGGCCGACCCGTCGCTGATCGACATCGCCGATCTGGCGGTGGCGCTCGGGACCGACCTGGAGCGCGGCCTCGACGCTGCAGAGGCGGCGACCCGCCTGCGCGCGGACGGCCCCAACGAACTGCGCGCGCTGCCCCCCGAGCCGGCCTG
>JABWBN010000138.1 GCA_013360485.1 Burkholderiaceae bacterium
TGTGTCGCTGGCGCTGGCGGCCAGCGCGATGGTGGCCGGAGCGGTGTAGGTGCTGCCCGGTGCCGGTGAGGTCAGGCTGACGCTGGGCGGGGTGTTGGGTGGGGCGCCGCTGGTGAGCTTCAGGGCCCAAATGTCCGACCGCTGGCCGACTCCGGTTGTGGCGCCGCCGAAGATGATGGTCTGGCGCGTGACCGGGTTGTAAGCCACCTGTCCGAGGCGCCGAGGTGGTGGTGCGCTGGCAGGCGCGAGTGGTGTCCAGGTATTGCTGGCGTAGTGGTACACCCAGGTGTCGTTGGTCTCGCTGCCGCCCGCCCCGCCGCCAAATAGCACGATGATCCCATGCTCGTCGTCGTAGACCATGAGATGCTGCGCTCTTGGAGTCGGCGCGGTGCTCGGATTCATGTTGACCCACGTGTTCGTAGCCAACCGGTATGCCCACGTCTGGCCGCTGACCGTCCCCTCTGGGCAGGCCGTGTCGAAGGCATAGGAGCAGACGCCGCCAAATAGGATGAAGACGTCATTGACCTTGTCGTAGACGAACGAGTTGAGGAGCTCTCGCCGGTGCGCCGGCGCGCCGCCGGCAGGCACCGGCAGCTGCGTCCACTTCTTTGTGCGCACATCGAGCTTCCAGACGCTGCGATCGGAGCCCATGCTGAGTCCACCCCAAAGGGCAAAGGCCTCGTCGACGACCGAGTAGTCGACCGCAGGTGCGATGCGTGCCTGTGTGGGTATGGGGCCAGTGTTTCCCGGTGGCGTGTTCTGACCTACCCATACCTGGGTGGTCGGATCGAAATACCAGAATCCGGCGCCGGACGTTGCGTATAAGCGATAGGTACTGCCCGCAGTCAGCGATGCCAAGGGAGTCGCCAGGGAGAGCGTTCGCGTGCCGGCGTCGTAGTCAACGACCTTGGCGGTGCCGTCCGTGCTGTTGACGAACCATTCGGTGTAGTGGTCGTCGACATCGGCGCTCAACGATGGATCGACGATGGTCGTTGGCCCGGAGCCCGGCGCGGCAATCCGGGACGGTCCTAGTCCGATGCAGCGATACCCACTGGCTGCACCGAACGCCCAGTAAAGGTTGTTGACTGGGTCGTACTTGAAGTTTGTGTCGTCGGTACCGTTGGGTTTGCTGTATCCCTCGTTTCCGGGGCAGTGTGTATGCGGGTCCAGCAGCGTCCACGCCCCGGTCTCGGTTTTGTACGACCAGATGTCGTTGTCATACAGGTTGGGGCCGTTCCCGCCAAACAAAACGATCTCGGCCCGCACCGGGTCCCAGGTCATCTCCGTCCACGCGCGTCCTCCGGGGCCGCTAGGGGTGGCCACGCCTGCGTTGGGCAATTCTGTCCAGGCGGCCGTGAGAGTCGGCGCCGCGACCGGCTGGGACCTCTTTAGTGCGCTGGCGTTGCGCGCAGAACCCGTGTCGCTTTTGGGGTCCTCACCGCCGCCGCAGGAGGTGAGGAGGATCAGCGCCATGGCGGCGCAGACAACGGATCGGAGAGTTTGCGTGCGCATAACCAGGATCATCCTGCACTGCGGATCGCGCCGAACCGCTGCCGCCCCCCTCGTTCGCGGGTGACTCGATGCGCGCGGCGTGAAATTCTTTTCGTTGACGCCTTCGGGCGCTGCGATCCTGGTTGCTCCGGGCTAGGGTTCAGGTCTGGCGCCGCACCATGTGTTGGGCCAATCGATGCCACTCAGTGGCAATCGGGTGACGCAATACCACGCTGGCGCCGATGAACACGACGCTGCCCGCCGCTGCAGCTGCCACTGGCATCCACAGCGGCGCTGCAGCCCCGCTGGTGGCGACCATGGCCGCTGGCACCAGGGTCGTGACGCCCGCCAGCGTCGCGCTTCTGGCAAGCGTGGCGCCCAGCCCGACGGCGCCCAGTCCGGGTTGTCGCAATGTGTAGACAAGCCAGAGCCCGGTATTGATCGACTGCGCCACCAGCAACCCCGCCGCTGTGCCGATCAATCCGTATAAGCAGCCGGCAGCGGCCCCAGCCACTGTGATGGTGGATGTGGTGAGGCTCAGGCGCAGTTGCAGACCGACTGCCCCCATGGCGGTGAGCAGCACCGGACACACTACCGCCGGCAATGCCATCATGGCTACACAGCACAGCACGCGTGTCACATCCACAGAGGCGGCCCACTGGGAGCCGTAAAGGAGGCGCACCGTCGGCTCGGCCAGCAATGCGAGGCCCGCAAAGAACGCCCAACCGATTGCACAAAGGTATGACAGCGCACGCAAGTACAGCCAACGCAGGTCGCCACCCTCGCGGACCGTGCGTGCGAACAGGGGCTGCGCGACCGCCAGCGCGGCGTCCAGCATCAGTCGGTTGAACATTTGTGCCAAGCCGTTTGCGCGCGAGTAGAAGCCAGCCGCAGCCATGCCCTGGAGCTTCCCCAACAGCAGTTCCGGCGCGCCGTCGGCCGCTGTGCGCACGATGCCGGCAAGGGATAACCGGCTGCCGAAGGCGAGCACGCGTCGAAGCTCGCGCCGTCCCGGCCTCCACGGAAGTTCAGTGCTGCGGTATGCCGTGGCAACTGCGGCGTTGGCCAGCGTACCGGCTAGGTTGCCCACCGCAAGGCTGATCGGGCCCCAACCGGTCCAAGCCAGGCTGATGGACACGGCCGCGTTGGTCGCTGCGGCCGTGACCCGCATGACGGCCAGCGTCTCGAAGCGCATGTGGCGCATCAGCCAGGCGTAGGTCATCGAGCCGAAGGGATTGACGGCGAAATTCAGCGCCACCACCGCCATGATGGGCAGCATGCGATCCTCGCCATAGAACCTGGACACCGGCCACGCGGCGGCGGCCACCACCAACGCAAACACCAATCCGGTGAGCAACTGCACCGTCCACGTGGCGCGGATGCGGTCAGGGGTGAGTTCACGCTCCTGGACGAGATATTGCCCCGACCCGAGGTCGCGCAAGGTGGTCGTGAACGAGATCAAGACCATCGTCACCGAGAACACACCAATCTCGGCCGGGGTAAGCAGTCGCGCGATCGCCATCGACGACGCGATGGCGATCGCCAGCGCGGCGTAGCGATCGATGTACGAAAAGACGAGCGCTCGCCGTGTCGACATGGCTCAGTCCGGGCGCCGAGCGCGGGCCAGAAGTTCGGCCAGGGCCTGCGCACGACCGGCGCGCGACGCGCGGCGCACGGCCTCGGCGCGGGGCAATGCCAGCGATCGATTCGGGTCGAGCATCCGTTTCAAGGTGTTCGCGATTTCTTGCGCATCGTCCAGGCGGGCGTGCAATTCCACCCCCGCCTCGCGCAGTACACCCGTCGTATCGCCCACTGGGTCGGACAGGCAGACGATGGGGCGCCCGGCACGCAGGTACTCGTAGACCTTCGCGGGGATCTGCGCGTTGCAGTTGGACGCCTGCATCGCGAGCAGGGCGTCCGCCCGCAGCATCTCCTGCAGCGCAGACCGATAGGGCACCGGAGGTGCGATCTCGATGTAGTCGGTCACGCCGTACTCGGCGGCCAACTGCCTGAGCAGGGCATCTTGTACTGCGGCCCGGAACCGCACGCGCAAGCTGCCAGGTCGAATCACTCCCTGCTGCGCCAGGATTGCCAGCGCAGCCATCAGTTGCGTGGGGTCACGCTCTGACGGGTAGACGATGCCGCTGTGCAGCAGCGTGAAGCAGCCAGGCTGCAGAGGTGTCCGATCCGCCTCGTCGGCCTCGGCCTGGGCAAAGCTGGGCTCGTCGTAGCCGTTCTCGATGACGACGATGCGATCGGCGCAGTGCGGGTAGCGCTGCCGGTACTCGGCGGCGGCGCCCGGTGTCGTGAACACGCTGAAGCGGGCCGACTCGACAGCATCGCGCTCGATGCGCAGGAACTGCCGATGGGTCACCGGATCGGTTGGGTAGCCGTCCTGCGCCATCGGGTCGCGGAAGTCGGCAATCCACGGCAGGCCCGTCCGCTGGTGCAGTGCATGCCCGATCAGGTGCGCAGTGGCGATCGGGTAGGTGGACCACAGGACGTCCGGCTGGCAGGTGCGCACCAATCGCAGGCCCTGGCGGACGCCATCGAATCGCCATGTCACCCACCGGTCCGGCCTCGCCATTGCCCCGATGTAGCGACCGCGGATGCACAGGTGGCGAGCCGTGTCGAGCGCGAAAGCGCGCCTCACCACCGTGCCCGCTGGTATGTCAGCGTCCATGTCCGGACTGGTGCGCTCATAGGCGCGCATATCGGCGCTGAGCACGATGGGCTCCCATCCCAGTGCGGGCAGGTGCTGCACGAAGCGCAGGGTGCGCTGGATGCCGCTGCTACCGGCCAGCGGCGGGAAGTGGTAGGCCACCATGAGGACGCGCGGCGGATTCACGGCTGGAGGCTCCTCGCACCACACAGCGGCGCTCGATCGGGATTTGGCAACACGCTGCGAACCACGTCGATGAAGCGCCGGGCCTGGTGTTCGATCGAAAAGGGCGCCATCACGGTCGCCCGCGCGGCCAAACCGAGTTCGTGGCGGTGGTCGGGATCGCGCAAGCGGGTCAAGGCGTCGAGCCACTCGGCGCGACTCTGCGCCAGGTAGCCGTTGCGCCCGGACTCGACGAGCCGTGCATAGGCCGGAATAGGCGTGGCCACGACCGGCAGGGCCGCCGACATCGCGAGCGTAAGCCGGTTGTCGGACTTGGTGAGCCAGGGGGGCAGTGGAAACAGGGGCGGCTCCATTCGGTTGTCGATGGTGCTGGGTATGAGGGCGATGTCGGCGCGCAGCAGTTCGTCATAGACCGACTCAGGCCCCCAGGCGACGCGGCGTATGCCTGGTGCAAGCGCGAAGGCCAGGCGGTTCATCCACCCCTCGCGCGGCCTGGGTGGGTCCAACAGCACGCGCAAGGCGCCCAGCGGCGCGCCACTGGCTTCGGCCTGGCGGTAGCGCCCGACAACATGAACGCTCAGCCAATCGGGTGGCCATCCCAGTTGCGGCAGATGCCGCAGTCGCGCGGAAGACACCAGCACGCCGCGCAGCGGTCGGGCCCGACTGCCGCGATCAGGGCGCACGGCAGTACGCTGCAGGTCGGGCCGCTCGATGCCGTCGTGGACCACATGGACCCGCGGCTGCAACGCAGCCGGATAGAGCGAGCGCAGCAGATCGGTGACCACGATGGTCGCATCGGTCGCGTCGGCCATCTCGGCGTCGACGAGGTCGCACACCAGGTAGATCGTGGCCAGGCCGGCATCCCGAAGACGCCGAGACAGCATCAATGCCTGCGGGCCATGCACCTTCTGGAACACAACACATTGGATGCCCCTTCGCCGCAGCTCCTGCGGATCCAGCGACAAGTCTGGACACTCGGTCGGCGTGGTCGGCTCGTGGCAGACAACCGGTTCCAGCCCTGCGCGCCTGAGTTGCTCGAACAGGTTCAGCGCGGCAATGCGCGTGCTGGGCATGGGATCGGCGCGGTTGGACAACAGCACGAATCCCAGGCCGATCGTCTCGCCCGCGATGCCTGTCATGACAGCTGCGGTCGCGTGCGTAACGAGACCTGGTAAGTAAGGAACTCGCGCACGGGCGCCCACTCGCGCATGCCCTGGGGCAGGCGGTTCAGCCACCGGTTTGCACGACCGCCACCTTGGTCGCCCCACCGCAGCGACAGGATGCGTTCTTCGGGCGCATAGCCGCAATCGGCCAACAGAGCATCGGCGTCGCTCAGCGTGAACCAGCGCAGATGGGTCCGGTCGAAGAGCCCGCGGGCCCTGCGCGGGAACCGTCCGCGCGCGAAGATGGTCACAAGTGCAGACAGGTGCCGGACATTGGGCAGTGAGAGCACGACGCATCCGCCGCCAGTCAGGCGCGACCGCGCTGCGACCAGGTGACGGGCAGGGTCTGCCAGGTGCTCGAGGACATCGGCGAACACGATGCAGTCGTAGCGAGCATCCGGGTTCCAGCTCGTCCAGTCGAATCGGTCGAGGTCGGCGCGGGTGACATGTGCCAGCCGTTGCGCGGCCTGCCGGGCCAGTTCCTCGTCAAGCTCGATGCCGTCGACCAGGCAGCCCGGCCGATCGTGCATCAGCGAGACGCCCAGCGCACCGTTGCTGCACCCGACGTCGAGCACGCGGCGGGCACCCTGCGGTACCAACGCGCAGATGTCCGGGCGCGTCGTCGTGTAGGCCTGCAGCTGCTGCAGACGCTCCGGTGGGGGAGGTGTGGCGGGACGGTCCATGGGGCTCGACCGGTTGGATCACTCCCCGGTTGCGGCGGCCGCTTCAGGTGTGGACGTTCCGTTCGCGCGCGCCTGCCGGCGCCTCTGCGCGAGGCGAGCCACCCATTGCCAACGGTAGCAGGTCAGGTGGTAGAGCGTGCGCCGGCTTTCGGTGAGCTTGGTGTGCCAGTCCATCACGCGGCCGAAGTACTCGATGCGCTGGACCTCGTGGCTTGCGAACAGGGCCTGGAGTTCTTCCTCGCGCAACAGCGACGCCGGTGACAGCGCACGGATCGACTCGTCGTACGTCGTCTTCAGCACGATCAGGACGCCGGCATGGAACAGGCACAGGTTCATGGCGACCGTGCGATCGTCGAACAGGTACTCGTAGACGCGGGCTTCGCCAATTTGGGCCGACTCTTCCAGCAGACGCCGGTAGAACCGACCCTGTGCATTGTCGGTATGAATGGCCGTGCCGCTGCCCGCCTTCCAGCCGGCGCTCTCGAGTGCGCCATACCGGGCCAGCGCGGCCGCCATGTCGGCTCCGGCATGCCAGACGCGCATCTCGGTGCGCACGCCATCGGCGCCCAGCTTGTTGCGCTGCTTGCGCAGGTTCTGCCGCAGGTTCTTGCCACGCGCGGCCCAGTACGCATCGAAGGTGCCTTCGACGTCGAGCCACGCGGTGTCGATGTAGTCGTCGCAGCGATGGCGGGTCGTGTCCCCAGGCCGGCGTGCCACCTGGGGATCGATCTGGGTGACGGACAAGGCCAGGCACAAGCCCGGGATGCGGCGCAGCAGCGAGTCGCCGATCGTCCGAAGATCCAGTTCGGGGCTTGCCACCCAGGCGCCCAGGGGGAGCTGAGAGGGCTGGAACGTGCGCCATTGCAGGTGCCCTTGTGGCTCGATCACGAGCATCGCCACGACTTGGCCCTGATGGCGTGCGATGTATAGCTGTTCGCGCCCGCTGCCGAAGACATCGAGGCCAGCGCTCACGGCACGGGCCGACAGAATGACCAGGTCACCGCGCAGCTGGTTCAGTCGGTCCCACTCGCGCGCGGTGTCAGCTGCTGCCAGCGCCGAAGCGGCGTCGCCCCGGGTCCAGTCCAACGGTAGCCGTTCGACTTCAGTGGTTGTCATGCTGGGTTCAGTCCTGCAGCAGTGTGCGCAAAGTGTCGATGACACGGTCCACGTCTTCGTGGTCCAGGTCCTGGTGGCAAAGCAATTGAAGAATGTGGTGGCTCCAACGCGGTCCGCAGTCCGATCGATCGTCAGGCGTTCCCGGCCATATGCGGTCCCACCTGAAAACGGGGGCCTCAAGGGCCCTCAGGCGCCGATAGACCCGGTCGGCATCATCGACCCAGAGTGGATACACATACGGGGCCGCGCGCGGTGGCAGTGCAGCAAGTGCCTGCTGGCGCGCCGAGCGATCGCTGAAGGCCTGTGCAAAGCGCGCATAGTGTCGCCGCCGCCGCAATACGACGCGCTCGCGCGGCAACGTGTTGGCCATCCATCGGGACACCCACAGGGGTCGGGCATTTGCCCGCCCCATGTCGCATCCGCGCATCATGGCGTCTGCGTCAGCCGGTGGCACATCGGCCTGGGATTGCCGGACCGGATGGAGGGTGCCGCGCCTCCAGCGAACGATGCTGCCCAAAGGCCCGTTCAGTCCAGGCAGGCGCCCATGCCGCACGCCGAGTTCCAGCACATCGGCCACTCCTTTGAGCTGCTCGGACAGTCTGCGCGGCTGCAGCACCAAGGTGGAGAGCGACCGCGTTGCCGAGGCCAGGACGCCCGCCTCGGGGACGGGCAGGAACTTCGACAGGCTGGCGGTGGCATAGTCGCCCCAGTGCCCGACGGGTCGCTCGCCAGCCCAGCCGAAGAGGCAATGAGCGCAGTCCTCGATCAGGGCCACGCCATGCGCGTCGCACCATTGCCGGACGTCAGCCAGCGAACGCGGCAGGCCGAAGTAGTGCGCCACGATCATCGCGACCGGTCGCTCGCCACCCATCTGCGCCAGTCGCTCCAGGTCAGGCAAGCCCGAATCATCCAATGCATAGAACAGGGGGCGACAACCCGCCAGCAGAACCGGCGCGACCATGGTCGGGCAGTGGTAGGTCGGCACGAGGACGCACGCCCCTTGGACAGGACCCAGCTCACACAGCGCAAGGTAGAGCGCTGCGCGTCCGCTGGTGGTGAGGACTGCGTGCGCCAGGTCGTCCACTGCCGGAAGGCCGGGCGCGTGCGATCCGGCGAAGTTGTCCCAGCCCAGGACCGGACCGCGGGGCAGCCGCATTGGTGCAGGTATCGCGTCGTGGCGCGCGATGGGCACGGTCGGGGCGGTTGGCTCGAGTTCCATCAGGCGTACAACTCAAGGCCTGCCTGCAGCGCCCGACGCGCTGCCGCTGGCGGATGCCGCAATGCCTGCTGCCGCGGGCTCGGTGCTTGAAGCTGAGCCTGCGGGTGCCGATGCCGCGGCTGCCCCGGCGCCCGATGCGGTTGTCGGCTCCGACCAGCGTCCGGCCGCCGTCAGCCGCTCGCGCAAGTCGGGACGAGTGAAGCCGAGCGCCATCGCGCGATGTGCTTGGCGCAGGGCTCGCTCATGATCGCGCAACTCGAAGTACACCAGCCCGACGTTGTAGTGGGTGAAACCGTTGTCGCCCGCGCGCTCCGCAACGAGTTCCAGGTGCTGCTTCGCCGCATCGGCGCGACCTTGGCGCCCCAGGTAGCCGGCGTAGATCATGCGCACGGTGTAGTCGTCGGCACGGAATCGAATCGCTCTGTCGAACCAGCAGTCCACCGAGTAGCGCATCTCGGGCGGCACCGGTGTCTTGGCCGCTTCCGCCAGCTTGACCATGGCGAGCAAGGCTCGATGATGGTTGGGAAACGCGCGCAGTGTGTAGTCGATGTCACTGCCGGGACGTCGGGCCGTCGCGCCCCGTATCAGAGCCTCGACCTGCGGCGTGAAGTGCGCGCTCTCCACGAGATACAGCGGCTGCCCCCGCTCCGTCCGATAGTCATGCGGCCCGAACGAGTTGGCCAGGTTTCCGCAGCCGGGCGCTGCGGGCTGGGCATGGACGACCCCGCACGCAAGGGCCAGAGCGGCCGCCATGCTCGAGGCAACCGCTCGGGCCCGCCGGTCTTTGCAGAGCGTGGCGCGTGAGACGGTGTGAGGCAGGACTGGAGTGAAGTCGATGGGCATGGCGTCACGCGGGAAGGGTGGGAAGCGCGCGGTCGATCCACTCGGCCGTGCTCTCGAGCACCCAGGCCTTGGCCGAACCCGCCGAAAACGTATGGTCCGCTGATTCGAGCGACAGGGTGGTGACCGATGGTCGCTGCATCAGGGCGGACCAGCGGGCGTCGTGGCGTACATGATCGACGAACTCCTTGGCGGTGTAGTCGTTGCCGCTGAGCATCACGAGGGCCGGGCCCTCGAACCGCTCCCAGCCATTGGCCATCCGCTGCTGGAACGGAACTGTCGCTTCGGTGCTGCGTTTCATGGGCGAGCCCATGCGTCGCAGCGAGCCTCCCAGTTCCTTCAGCGCATGCCAGCCGACACGGCCGCTGGCCAGCTTGCGCCAGAACTCGGGCTGCAGGAGGCGGTCCCGATAGTAATGCCGCACCCGTGTGCGCGCTTCGCCTTGTTCGGATCGCACCCAGGGGTTGACCAGGGCCAGCGCATGGATCCGTGCATCCCACCCCTGGGCCCCGAACATCAGCGCGGCCGATGCGCCGTCGCACAGACCCCACAGCATGAACCGACGCAGGTGGGGCGCGGCGCGTTGGGCGGCATCCACGGCGGCACTCAGGTCGTCGTCGAGTTGCTCGAATCCCCGCCAGTCGCCGGGGCTGTCGCCCATGCCGCGCACGTCGAACCGCAGGGTCATGATGCCTCGGCATGCCAGGTGCCGTGCCAACTGCACGAACAGCCGATGGCTGCCGGCACGGTACTGCGGCCCGCCGACCACGATGATCACGCAGCGGTCGTCGTCACCGCCGCCGGCCGGCGTGGTGAGCACGCCCAGCAGTGGCTGGTCGTTGACCTCGAAGACGAGGGCGGCCTCCGCAGGGCCGGAAACCGGGCCCTGCGCCGCAGCGCGACCCGCCGC
>JABWBN010000011.1 GCA_013360485.1 Burkholderiaceae bacterium
CCCGCTGCAGATGCGCCACGCGCGACGCCAGGCGCTGCGCGAGGCCGATTGCGTACTGCTGGCCGGCGTGCCGTGCGACTTCCGGCTCGACTACGGGCGCCATGTGCGGCGCAGTGCCACGTTGATCGCCGCCAACCGCAGCCGGCGTGACGCGCGACTGAACCGCCGCCCCGATGTCGCCGCCATCGGCGATGCGGGCGAGTTCATCCAGGCACTGGCGGCGGCGCATCCTCGCGCAGCAACGTGGGACACATGGGCCCAGTCCCTGCGCCAGCGCGACGAGGCGCGCGAAGCCGAGATCGCGATCCAGTCAGCGGTACGTGGCACGCATGTCAATCCGTTGGCGCTGCTGCGCGAGATCGACCGGCAGGCTGACGAACAGGCCGTGTTCGTCGCCGACGGCGGCGACTTCGTCGGCACCGCCAGCTATGTGCTGCGCCCGCGGGGGCCACTGGGCTGGCTGGACCCGGGCGCTTTCGGCACGCTGGGCGTGGGCGCAGGCTTTGCGCTGGGAGCGGCGCTTTCCGGCAGCGGTGGCGCACCGCCGGAGGTCTGGGTTCTGTATGGCGACGGCGCCTGCGGCTGGGGCTTGGCCGAGTTCGACAGCTATGTGCGCCAGGGCATCGCGGTGATCGCGATAGTGGGCAACGATGCAGGCTGGACCCAGATCGCCCGCGAGCAGGTGAAGATGCTGCACGACGACGTGGGCACGGTGCTCGCGCGCGCCGACTACCACGCCGTGGCTGCGGGCTTCGGTGCCGAGGGCCTGCTGGTGCGCCACGATGACGAGGTGCCCGTCGCGCTGCAACGCGCGCGCGAACTGGCGCGTCAGGGCCGGCCGGTGCTGGTCAACGTGTGGCTGGACCGCACCGACTTCCGCGAGGGTTCGCTGTCGATGTGATGGCGGCCCCTGCTCAAGGGTGCCGCCGGGTGCCCAGCCAGGTGCCGCCCAGCACGGCGGCCAGGCCCAGCATGTGCCATGCTGTCAGCGGCTCACCCAGCAGCAGCACGGCGAAAGCGACGCCGAAGATCGGCACCCAGTAGGCATACAACGCCGTCCGCGCCACGCCCAGATCCCGAAGGGCGCGGTTCCACACCAGCGCGCCCAGAGCCGTGGCCAGAAGACCGGACAGCGCGACGGCAGCCGCGTCGCCCAGGTCGAAGCCCGCCAAAGCGTCGGCCTTCGGCTCCCCGAGCAGCGCCTGGTGGGCCAGCAGCATGGTCGCACCCAGCAGATGCACGCCCAGGCTGATCCAGCCCGTATCCACGCTGCGCGCCAGGCGCTGCACCACCATGCCCCCGACCACCCAGGTGAGCACCGACGCGAGCACCATCAAGTCCCCCAGCCCGCCCGGCCCGATGACGGCGCCAGGGCGATGGAGCACCACCAGAGCAACACCGCCGAAGCCCAGCGCGACACCGGTCAGTCGGGCCGGCGTCAGGCGATCGCCCAGAACGCCAGCCGCCAGCAGGGCCGAGGCCAGCGGGTTGAGCGCGATGACCAGTGCCGCATTGGCGGCCGTCGTGCGGGCCACGCCGCCGGTGAAGAGGAACTGGTTGACGTACACCATCAGAACGGCACAAGAGGCGATGCCCAACCAGGCACGCCCTGCCGGAGCCGGGCCTCGCGGCGGCCACAACCGCACGAAGGCCAGCAGGGCCAGCGCCGCCGCCGCCATGCGCAAGCTGGCAATGGTCATCGGGTCATAGCGGTTGACCAGCCACTTCACAACCGACAGATTCCCGCCCCAGATGGCCATCGTGACCAGCAGCCAGCCGCGAATCGCGGCGGGGTCCGCACCCCGACGTCGCTGGGTTGCGGGTAGCGATCTGTCGGCATCGGGCATCGGGCGCATTCTCGGCCGGTGCGCAATGCCCGGCCTGGGCAGGGTCAAGTCGAGCGCGGGTCGCGCCAGCGTCGCAGATGAGCGGCACGGGTGGCGCCAGCCGCTTCGCGCTGGCGGCGGAGCTCGTGGCGCGCGATGCTGCGCAGATGCACCTCATCCGGGCCGTCGAGCAACCGCAGCGCACGGCCCCAGGCCCACAGTCGGGCCAAGGGCGTGTCGGGCGACAGGCCCATCGCGCCGAAGACCTGGATCGCGCGGTCGAGCACGCGCTGCTGCAGCCGCGCCGTGACCAGCTTGATGGCGGCGACGTCAGCACGCAACGCAATGGCGTCCTCGCGATCGAGCCGCCATGCGGTGCGCAGCACCAGCAAGCGAGCCTGGTCGATTTCGACCCGCGAGCAGGCGATCCACTCCTGCACGTTGGCATGGTCGCCGATGCGCTGGCCAAAGGCGCGCCGCTCCTGCGCGCGTTCGCACATCAGTGCCAGGGCCAGTTCGCACTGGCCGATGCTGCGCATCGCGTGGTGCACCCGGCCCGGTCCCAGGCGCGCCTGCGCGAGCGCGAAGCCCTGGCCGGCCTCACCCAAGAGCGCCTCGGGGCCGACGTGCACTTCGCGGAACACAAGTTCGCAGTGGCCTTCGCTCGCCTGGTGGTCGAGCATCGGGATGTTGCGCTCCACGATCAGGCCCGGGCTGTCCATCGGCACCAGCAGGATCGAGTGCCGCGCGTGGGCGCCCTCGCCATCGCTCACACCCATCACCACGGCCAGACGGCAGTGGGGATGGGCCGCACCGGTGATGAACCACTTGCGCCCGTGGATGACCCAGCCGTCGCCCGTGCGCTGCAGACGGGTCTGCAGCTGGGTGGGGTCGGACGAGGCGACGTCTGGCTCGCTCATCGCGAAGCACGAGCGGATCTCGCCGCGCAGCAGCGGCAGCAGCCAACGTTCGGTCTGCTGCGCGTCGGCATGCTGCAGCAACAGCGCCATGGTGCCGCTGTCGGGCGCATTGCAGTTGAAGACCTCGGCCGACCAGGGAACGGAGCCCATCGTCTCGGCCAGGGGCGCGTACTCGAGGCTCGACAGTCGCGTGCCCGGCTGGCCGTCGCGCAAGTCCGGCAGGCACAGGTTCCACAGGCCCAGTGCGCGGGCCTGTGCCTTCAGCGGCTCCACCACGTCCAGCGGGTAGGCTGCGGCATCGTCCCAGCGGTGCCACTCGGGCAGCGAGGGCAGCACGAGGTCGTCCATGAAGCGCTGCAGTTGCTTGTGCAGCGCCTGCGCGCGTGGCGTCGGCGTGAAGTCCATGGGCCCATTCTGGTTGGCGGCACCTGCGACGCGTTGTCGCGTGCGGGACCTGGCACGATAGTGCCTTGATGCACCGCAACGCACCCATGCCAGACAGCGTCCGCCGGCGCAGCCGCCGGCCGCGTGACTGGCTGTGCCTTGGGCGCGCAATCTGCGGCAATCGGATTCGCCTGTCCGCAGCGGCGACGCGATGGCTGGCCCTGATGCTGGGCAGCGGGCTGCTCGCGGCCCAGCCCCGCGCGCTGCCGCTCGATCGGATCGAACTGCCACCGGGCATGCGCATCGAATTGCTGGCCCGCGTGCCCAACGCCCGCCAGATGGCTCTGGGACCGGCCGCCCAGGGCGGCGGGCATGTGCTGTACGTGGGCTCGAAGACCGACGGCCGCGTGCATGCACTCGAGCTCGATGCGCAGGGTCGCCCCGGTGCGCTGCACGTGATCGCCCAGGGACTGCGCATGCCGGTCGGCGTGGCCTGGCGCGACGGCGACCTGTACATCTCAGCCGTCGAGCGCATCGTCCGGCTCGAGCGCATCGCCACGCGGCTGCACATCCCACCGGCACCGGTGGTGGTGCGGTCGGACCTGCCGCGCGAGGCCAGCCACGGCTGGCGTTTCATCGCCTTCGGTCCCGATGGCTGGCTGTACGTTCCGGTGGGCGCGCCGTGCAACATCTGCGCGCCCGATCCCGATCGCTATGCCGCCATCCTGCGCATGCGCGCCGACGGCAGCGATCTGCAGACCTACGCACGGGGCGTGCGCAACAGCGTCGGCTTCGACTGGCACCCGGAAACAAGCGAGCTCTGGTTCACCGACAACGGCCGCGACCACCTCGGCGACGACGCGCCGCCAGACGAGCTCAACCGGGCGCCGCGCGCGGGTCTGCACTTCGGCTACCCGTATTGCCATGGCGGCACCGTGCCCGATCCGCGGTACGGCGGCGAGCGATCGTGCAGCGAGTTCACGCCGCCGGCGCAGGCGCTCGGTGCGCATGTGGCGGCGCTGGGCATGCGCTTCTTCACCGGAGCGACCCTCGGGCCGGCGTGGCACGGCCGGGTGTTCATCGCCGAACACGGCTCGTGGAACCGCAGTCGGCCCGTGGGCTATCAGGTCAGCACGGTGCGCCTGGAAGGCAGCCGCGCCGTGGCCTATGAGCCGTTTGCCAGCGGCTGGCTGCACGAAGGACAGGCCTGGGGCCGGCCCGCCGATGTGCTGATGGCGCCTGACGGCACGCTGCTGGTATCTGACGATCTCGCCGGCGCCATCTATCGCATCCGCCCCGACGAAGGCCGTCGGCGGCCCTGAACCGGCCTCGGCAAGGTGGCCGCAACGTCACGGCTCCGCCATAAGGTGCATTTTCAATCTTGCTTTTGCTGGCGTCTCCCGGTACCATTAGCTGCATTCACAATGCACCTTTCACAGGAGCCGTCTCGATGACCACCGCTACCGCCGCTGCCAACGCCACCATCGACGTGCGCCAGGTGCCGCCCCGCGAGCGCCACTCGCTGATCTTCGCAACGTTCGACCGCCTGCCCTCCGGCGGGGCGCTGGAACTGGTGAACGACCACGACCCACAGCCGCTGCGCGGCCAGTTCGAGGCCCTCATGCCTGCCAGCTATGAGTGGGCCTACCTCGAGTCCGGCCCCGAGACCTGGCGCGTGCGCATCACCAAGAAGCCCGACACCGGCCACTGCTGCGGCGGCTGCTGCGGCCGCTGACCGGCCACAGCGCATCGCCGACCGAGCGCGCCCATGAAGCTCACCAGCTTCACCGACTACAGCCTGCGCGTGCTCATCTACCTGGCCGCGCAGCCGCAGCGGCGCGCCACCATCGCCGAGATCGCGCATGCCTTCGCCATCAAGGAAAACCACCTGACCAAGGTGGTGCACTTCCTCGGCCAGAACGGCTGGGTGGCCACGGTGCGCGGCAAGGGCGGCGGGCTCAGCCTGGCGCTGCCGGCGGCCCAGATTCCGGTGGGCGCCGTGGTGCGCCAGACCGAGGGCGCCGACATGCCCGCCGAGTGCTTCGACACGGAGTCCGACGCTGGGCACGGCCACTGCGCCATCGCGCGCATCTGCCGCCTGCGCGCGGTGCTCGCCGAGGCGGCACAGGCCTTCCACAGCGTGCTTGATCGCTACACCGTGGCCGACCTGGTACACAACGCCCCGGCCATCCAGGCGATGCTGGCATTGCCCGTCAACCGCCGGCCCGGAGCGACCGACCCGGTCACGGCCGGCTAGGCCATCGACCGCCAGCACTGTCCCGCAGGCTCGCCCCATCCGCATCATGCACGCCATGCCCAAGGTCGCGATGAAGATCGCCGTGGCCATCGCCGTCGTCGCCTTGATGCTCGCGGGCCTGGGCGGTGGGCTGCAGCGCGCCGGCAGCGCCGAGCTCGCCGCGCTGCCGGGAACCGCCGCTGCCTTGCACGCCTGGCTGATGATCAGCGCCTTCTTCGGCACCGTGATCGGCATCGAGCGCGCCGTTGCGCTGAAGTGGGGCCCCGCCTGGGGAGCGCCCCTGGCCAGCGCCCTGGGCGGCTGGTGCCTGTTGGCGGCACAGGTGCAGGTCGGCGGCTGGGCGCTGCTGCTGGGCTCGCTGCTGTTCGCCGCCGGCAGCGCCCGGGTGGTGCTGCAGCAGGCCGTCGCCCACCATGTGCTGCTGTTGGTGGCCGCGCTGTGCTGGGTGGCCGCCAACCTGCGCTTTGCGCTGGGCACGATGGACGATGCGACGCTGGCCATGGGCCTGGCCTACCTGGTCCTGACCATCGCCGCCGAGCGGCTCGAGATGACCCGCCTGATGCAACGCAAGCCGCTGGCACTGGCCGCGTTCGCCGGCGTCGTGGGCCTGCTGCTGCTGGCGCTGGTGCTCCTGTGGGGCAGCGCCGACGGTAGCCGCGCGCACGCGCTGGCCATCACCGCCTATGGCGCCGCATTGAGCCTCCTGGGCGCATGGCTGATGGCCTATGACCTCGCGCGCCGCACGATCCGCACACAGGGGCTCACCCGCTATATGGCCGTGTGCCTGCTGATCGGCTATGCGTGGCTGACGTTCGCGGGGCTGGCCTGGATCGGGCTGGCGCTGGGCCAGCCCTGGCGCGATGCCGCACTGCATGCGCTGGGCCTGGGTTTCATCATCAGCATGGTGATGGCCCATGCACCCGTGATCCTGCCGGCCGTCTCACGCTTGAAGCTGGCGTATACACCGCTGTTCTACCTGCCGCTGGCGCTGTTGCATGCCTCGCTGCTGTGGCGCCTGCTGGGTGAGTTCGTGCTGCCCGGCGCACGCGCGCAGGGCGCCCTGCTGAACGCCTTGGCCATCGTGGCCTTCGGCCTGACCATCCTGCGCGCCGCGCTGCTGGCCCGCCGCGGCAGCCCGCGACCCACACCCCTGCACACACACCCATGAGCACACTCCTCGGCATCGACGAGCCCCCACGCCCGCTGCCGCCCAAGGGCTACGCCCTGTGGGCGCTGGGCTTCCGCCCGTTCTACCTGTTCGCCGCCGTGTTTTCGGCGTTGTCGATCGCGCTGTGGGCGCTGCAGTTCTCCGGGCTCATCCCGTTGCCCTACCTGCGCGGACCGGTGTGGCATGCCCATGAAATGCTGTTCGGCTACACGCTGGCCATCATCGTCGGCTTCCTGTTCACGGCCGGGCAGAACTGGACCGGCCAACCCACCCCCAAGGGTGGCACGTTGGCGGCACTGGTGGCGCTGTGGCTGGCCGGGCGGGTGATGGTGCTCACGCCGTGGGGCGTGGCTGCAGCTTTGGTGAACGTGGCGTTCCCCCTGGCCGCAGCCGCGGGCATCGCCCGGCCCCTCATCGCGGCGCAGAACAAGCGCAACTACTTCTTCATCGGGATGCTGGTGCTCATGGCGCTGGCACAGGCGGTCGTGCACGCCGTCCAGTTGGGTTGGTTGACCCTGCCCACGACGATCGGGCTGCAGTTCGGACTCGACATCGTGCTGTTCATCATGGCGGTGATGGGCGGCCGCGTCATTCCGATGTTCACCAACAACGGCGTGCCCGGCACGCAGGCCGTGCGCCAACCGCACGTCGAGAAGCTGGTGCTGGGCAGCGTGCTGACACTGCTGGCCGCCGACGCCGTGGGCCTGCGCGGATGGTGGTTGCTGCCCTTGCTGCTGGTGGGCACCGTCGCCCATGGCGCGCGGCTGTGGCTGTGGCAGCCTTGGCGCACCACGCGCACGCCGCTGGTGTGGGTGCTTCACGCCGCATACGCCTGGATCCCGCTGCACCTGCTGCTGCGCGCCGGCGCAGAGGTCGACCTGCTGGTCGCGTCGACCGCGACCCATGCGCTGACCGCGGGCGCCATCGGCACACTCACGCTGGGCATGATGACGCGCACCGCGCGCGGGCATACCGCGCAGCCGCTGCGCGCGGACCGTTGGGACACGATGGCCTACACGGCGGTGCTGGCTGCCGCGGCGGTTCGGGTGTTCGTGCCGTTGGGGGCACCTTCGGCGGTCGCAGGCGCCGCGCTCACGTCGGGCCTGCTGTGGTCGGCGGCCTTCGTCATCTACGCCTGGCGCTATGCGCCGCTGCTGATACGGCCGCGCGCCGATGGCCGCCCCGGCTGAGCACCCGATGGCCGAGACCGACAACGGCCTGCTCTCGCTGTACGAGAAACAGGTCAAGATCTACCCACGCGCGGTGAGCGGCTGGTTCGCGGGCTGGCGCTGGGCCATGGTCTGGCTCACGCAGCTCGTGTACTACGGCATGCCCTGGCTGAGCTGGAACGGCCGCCAGGCGGTGCTGTTCGACCTTGATCAGCGCCAGTTCTTCGTATTCGGGCTGGTGTTCCACCCGCAGGACTTCATCTACCTGGCCGCGCTGCTGGTGATCTCGGCGCTGGCGCTGTTCTTCTTCACCGCGGTGGCCGGGCGTCTGTGGTGCGGCTACGCCTGCCCGCAGACGGTCTACACCGAGATCTTCCTGTGGATCGAGCGCCGCCTGGAAGGCGACCGGGTGGCCCGCATTCGGCTGGACGCTGCGCCCTGGGGCCCGGCCAAGATTCTGCGCAAGGGCGGCAAGCACGCCGCATGGGGCCTGTTCTCGATGGCCACGGGGTTCACCTTCGTGGGCTACTTCGTGCCCATCCACGACCTCGCACGCGCGGGCATGGCGCTGGCCTGGTCGCCCTGGGAGTGGTTCTGGATCGTGTTCTATGGCCTGGCGACCTATGGCAACGCCGGGTTCCTGCGCGAGCAGATGTGCAAGTACATGTGCCCGTATGCGCGCTTTCAGAGCGCGCTGATCGACGCCGACTCGCTCATCATCACCTACGACCAGCGCCGGGGCGAGCCCCGTGGCGGGCGCGCCCGCACTGCTGACCCCAAAGCCCTGGGACTGGGCGACTGCGTCGACTGCAGCCTTTGCGTGCAGGTCTGCCCTACCGGCATCGACATCCGCAAGGGACTGCAGAACGAATGCATCGGCTGCGCAGCCTGCATCGATGCCTGCGACGGCGTGATGGACCGTCTGGGCTACTCGCGCGGTCTGATCCGCTATGACACCGAGAACGGTGTGGCGCGCGGCCTCAGCCGCGGCCAGAGGCTGCGCCGCGTGTTCCGCCCGCGCGTGCTGATCTACGGCGCGCTGCTCACCGCGCTGGTGGTGGCGTTCGGCACCACGCTGGGCCTGCGCAGCGGTCTGAAGGTCGACGTGATCAAGGACCGCAACACGTTGGCACGCATCGTCGACGACGGCTACGTCGAGAACGTGTACCGGCTCCACATCTTCAACGGCAGCGAACTGCCCCGGCGCGTGCGCCTGCAGGTCAGCGGCATCGATGGCCTGAGCTTCGGCACGCCCCAGGACGTGCACGTGCCCGCCACCGGCATGGAAGCCGTGCCGGTGCGGCTGCGCCTGTCGCCCGAGGCCGCGCAGGCGCTGCGAGGGCGGTCCAACCCCATCGTGTTCCAGATCCGCGACGCCGACGGCCCTGAAGGCGCCAGCGTCAACGAGAAGTCGGCGTTCTACGTGCCGCGGTAGCGCAACGCCGGGCTACGATGGGCCCACTGCGCCGCCGTTGGTGCGCGGAATCCACCCATGGACCTGATCGTTGCCCGCAACTTCCTCATCGCGCTGTTGATTGGCGCGCTGGTCGGCATCGAGCGCGAGAAGAAGAAGGTCAACGATCCCGGGCAGTCGTTCGGCGGCATCCGCACCTACACCCTGCTGTCGCTGTTGGGCGCCGCAACGGCGTGGCTGTCGCGTGAGTTGGGCACACCCTGGCTGCTGGCGGCGGTGCTGCTGGTGGTGGGTGCGGCGGTCGTGGCCAGTTATGTGCTGCAGACGCGCTCCAGCCCGGACATGCCAGGCCTGACCAGCGAAGTCGCCGCCGTTTTCGTGTGCGTGCTGGGCGCGCTGGTGGTGGTGGGCAACGCCATGCTGGCCGTCGCGCTGGCCGTGGCCACGTCGGCGCTGCTGGCCTTCAAGCAGCCGCTGCACGGCATGGTCAAGCGCATCGGCACCGATGACCTGTTCGCCGGAATCAAGCTGCTGATCGCCTCGTGCATCGTGCTGCCACTGCTGCCGGACCATGCACTGGACCGCTGGGGTGCACTCAATCCCTATGCGCTGTGGCTGCTGGTCATCCTGATCTCCGCGCTGTCGCTGGCGGGCTATGTGGCGGTGCGCTTGCTGGGGCCGAGCCGGGGCGCTGCTGTCACCGGCCTTGCCGGGGGCCTGGTGTCGTCCACCGCGACCACCCTGAGCTTCGCGCGCCAGAGCGCCACCCAGGCCGACGGCGGTGGCCACGCGCTGGCCGCAGGTGTGCTGCTGTCTTGGTTGGTGATGGCCGCCAGGCTGCTCGTGGTCGTGGCCCTGCTCAGTCCCGGGCTCGCATCCGTGCTGGCCGCGCCGCTGGGCGTGCTGGCCGCGACGACGGCGACCTTTGCCGCGCGCCACTACTGGGCGAGCCGATCGGAAGCCCAGGGCGTAGCTTGCGCCGGTGGTGGATCGCCTGGCCTGGCAGTTCGCAACCCCTTCAGCCTGGCGGCTGCCATTCAGTTCGGAGCCCTGTTCGCGCTGGTGATGCTGGCCACCCGACTGGCCCAGCTGCATGCGCCGGAGGTTGGCGTGTATCTGGTGTCGGTGCTGGCCGGCCTGGTCGATGTCGACGCCATCGCGTTGTCGATGGCGCGCATGCCGGCAGACGCCGACAACTCGGTGGGCGCGGTGGCGATCACGCTGGCGGCGCTGTCGAATACGACCGTCAAAGCAGCCATGGTCGCTTTGCTCGGCCGCGGGCCGCTGCGCCGCCACACACTGGTGGCGGCGGCGGCCATCGTGCCGGCAACCGCTGCCACCGCCTGGTTGCTGGCCTGACGCAGCTCAGGCGCGCCGCAATCGCCTGCACAAGCCGGTGGCCAGCGCCAGCAGAACGGCCGCCAGCAGGCTGTGCAGCACCGTGATGGCCAGCGGCATCGGTCCAGAACGCATCAGCCAGCCCAGCAGGGGCCCCGAAACCGCGACGGTGGCCAGTGCCATCGCCGGGCCAGGCAGGCTTCGCCGCGCGCCCCAGGCGACGACCAGGGCTACCACGACGGTGAGCGCGCCACTGACTGTGTGCAGTTGCAGCACCGCCTGGCGTTGAGGCGCATGCATCGAAGGCGGCAGCGACGCGTTCGAACGCATGGAATCGAAGGCGCCAGCGGCATCGGAAGGGAACAACGGACAGTTGCCATCCTGGCAGGCGGCAGCAGCAGAGCGGGCACTGACCAGCCCGCCGATCGCTGCCTGCGCCAGCACCAGGACCATCAGCAGCACCACCATGGCCGGTAGCCAGGCCGATGTCGTGGCGCTGGAGTGATTGGCCAGCCGCGGCCGCACGAGCATCCAGCCCAGTGCGGCCAGCAGCAGATGACCGCCCAGGAGATTGGCCTGCACCACCACCGGCAACGGCGATGGTGTGTACCTCCCGAGCAGAGCCAGCCCGACAGAGACGGCCAGCAGCACGAGCGCCGCGCAGCGCTCGCTGTAGCTCCAGCGCCGCCACCCGAACAAGGTGGCCATTAGGAACAGCAACCCGGCCAGCGACGCCGTGACCCGGTGCGCGAGCCGCACACCGCGATGCCAGCCAGGCACTTGCTCGGGCGTCAGCGACGTCTGCACCGCGTGGTCGGCACGCGTCTCGTAGCACGCCGGCCATGGCGTGCAGCCCGCGCCTCCCAGCGACAACCGCAGCATCGCACTGGAGACCGCCACGATGAGGGTGAGCGCCGCGGCCAGCGCCAGCAGCAGCTTCATGTGCGCGTGCGCGCCGTGCGCCAGACCACCACGATGAACAACAGGCCGCCGATGATGGCCACCAGGCCCCCGAGGCCCATCAGGCCCATGCCCGCCACCTCCTGCGGCGTGCGCAGCACCTGGGCCGCGCCGGCCACCTTGCGCTGCACGCCGTAACCTCCCGACCAGACCAGGCCCACGATGTGCATCAGCTGACCGGCGCCGTAGATCACCGGCTGCCACACCGCCAGCCGCGACTGCGGCGTACCCAGCCCGAGCCGTGGCATCAACGCGTAGACGGTACCCATCATCGCCAAGGTCACGCCGACGATCGAGCCGTGGTAGTGGGCTGGAATGCGCACGTCGCTGCCCTGGATCAGGAAGCCGATGCCACCGCCGATGCAGAACAGGGCGACCGACGACCACAGCGCCGAGCGCAGTGGCCGTGCCCATTGCGGGCAGCGACCGGCACGGGTGACCCCGATACCCAGCGCCAGCACCATTGGCAGGATCGCCAACCCGCCACCGAAGCGCATGAGCCAGGTGAACAGCTTGCTGTGTTCGACGGAGCCCACATCCCAGGCGAGGTAGATCACCGGCGTGGCGAACACCGACATCAAGGCCACGCCAAACAACAGCAGCACCACCCGCGGAGACAGGGGCACGGGCACCTCCGTCAGCGTTGCCAGCCACAGCCAGCCGACCAGCATCAGCAGAGTCCAAGTGAACTGCAGCACGTGTCCAGGGCCCCAGAACAACAGCTCGAAGTAGGTGCGATCCTCGAGCCCCTGCGCCAGCCCGTGGCGCAAGGCGAGCCAACTCCAGATCTGCGCACCCAGCGTGACGGCTGTGGCCACAGCGGCCGCGTTCAGGCCGAACCGCATGACACCCTCGCCGGGCAGGCTCAGGCCCACACGCCCAGGGAAGGCCAACGCCCTCAGTGTGACGATGCCCAGGCCCAGGCCGAACAGCACCAGCCCGTACAGGAACATGCGCGAGGTGATCACGGGGACGTAGTTGGACATCACCGGTGCGCCGACGTCGATGAACGGCGCCGCGGCCATGGTCATGGCACCGAGCGCGCACAACGCCCAACCGGCCCAGCCGGCCTCGATCCAGCGAGCGGCGCCGGACAACGACCACAGCGACCCGGCGATGCTGACGAACCACACCAGCACCGACAGGTCGACGTGGACCACCAGCGCCACATGGAAGAAGTCGACACCTGGCAGCATCGACTGCACGCCGGGTGTGCGCGCTCCCACCAGCAGCACCGCGAACAGCCCGGACCCGACCAGTGCCGCCACGGCCAGCCAGAGCCAGGCGCGCGCCAACGGCTGCCGATCGTCCGCCGGCACGGAAAAGTCGTAGCGGTACAGCACCAACCCCGCCGCGCGGCCACTGGGCTCCAACGCCCCGGCCGGTGAAGTCTTCATCGGATGCTGATGCCGCCTTGGTCGGCCTTGAAGTCGATCAGGACAATCTGCCCCTCGCGAACCGTGACTTCGGCGCTACGCTCAAAGGTGGGCGCACCGGGACGCAGGTCGTCCTTGAAGTGGACCCGCAGGCGGTGGGTGCCGGCGGCGATGGGCGTGCGCCAGTACCCGCTCGCGGCGCCGTCCTGTGCCAGGCCGGCGGGCCGGAAGCTGCGGTCGATGAGAATCTTGTCGTCGACCTCGACCCGCGCCTGCACCGGCGAGCGCGTTCGCTGGCAGTCCTGGGCTGCGCGCATCTGCGGCGGCATCTTGGCCAATTCCTCGGCAGTGCGCTGGCGACAGTCGGTGGCGAACTTGCCGGGGTGGCTGAACGACAGGCGCAGCAGGCCGTGGCCCGGAGGCAGCAGCGAGACCGGGGGCTGCGAGGCAAAGTAGCCCACGAACGCGGCGAACAACGCGTACAGCACGATCTGGCCGGTCCACTGAAGCGGACCGAGTCGCTGTTTCGGCAGGGTTTCAGTCATCGGAGTTCTCCTGGATGGGTAGAGTATCGAGGCGATCGCGCCACTGAGCGACTTGTTCGGCCAAGGCCTCACCCTGTTCGCGGGCGGCCCAGACCAGATGCACACGGTCGCGCGACACCTGCGCCCGCAGGTGGGGCATGCGTTCGCCGGCCAGGCGCTGGGCGGTCCATTGGGGACCGAGCCGGTACTCGCAATCGCCCGGCGGGCAGCCGGTGACCAGCACGCCATCGGCGCCGTGCCGCAGCGCATACTCAATGAAGACCGGTGGCCAAAATGCCGTGCAGGCCGACGCGATCATCTGAACGCCTGGCAACGGTTGCGGCAACCGTGCGGCATGCTCGCAACCGAGCACCAGCACCCGCGGGTGTGGCTGAGCTTCGAGGTGCTTCAGCGCAGCATCCAGTCGCTCACGTTCGCCTTGCAGCGGTGTACCGGGCAGGTCGATGCCGGTGGTCACAGCGGCGCTGCGCCGAAACGGCGTGGCCGAGGGGCAGGCGCCGACGCACACGCCGCACGCTGCGCAAAGATCGGGGTCGACCAGAGCCATGCGCGATGCGGGGCGCAACGGATGGGGCACCATGGTGACCGCGGCATAGGGGCAGTCCTGCAGGCACAACGTGCAGCCGTTGCAATGCACGGGATCGACCACCGCGGGTGGGCCAACGCGAGCAGGTGCAACGGCGCCCGGCTCAGTTGCGGCGCGCCCCTGGCGCGACCTTGGCAACCAAGGCAGGGCCACGAGGAGCACCGTGGCCAACACCAGCACCGACCACGTGAGTATCGGCGCGCGATCGGCCAAGGGCAAAGCGACGAGGTAGAACCAGTCCAGGTCGACCGCCATCGGCTGGCGGCCCGGGTCGGCGCGCGGCATCGACAGGGCCGGCCAGAACAGCGCCAGCAGCATGAGGGTGATGAACGTGCCAGCGGCCAGCCGCCGATGCGGCTGTGTCTGGGGGCGCGCCAACCGCACGATATGCACCCACAGGCCCAGCAGCAGCAGCAAAGGCACCCCGATGTGCAAGAACGCGAGCAGACTGAAGAACCGGTCGGTCACCGCCTGGGCATCGAGGAAGTTGCGCACGACCTCGAGGGTCACCCCGGGCAGCACCGACATCCACTCGAGCACGGAGACGCCGACGTACAGCGCGCGCTCGTCCCAGACCATCCAGTAGCCGATGATGCCCGAAATCACGGCCAGCCACAGCAGCGGCACGCCGCTGACCCAGGTGAACCAGCGGAACGCGCGGTAGCGGCCCATCAGAGCCTCGCGCAACAGATGCACGGCGCTGACCAGCAACAAGGCGTCGGATGCATAGCGATGCAGGCCGCGCATCAGGCCACCGGTGTACGGTTGGTCCGCGTTCATTTCGTGGACCGATCGCCATGCACCGTCGACGCTGGTCTCGTAGAGCGCGTAGATCCAGAAGCCCGAGGCGACCACGATCCACAGCAGCCAGACTGCCAGCGCACCCAGTTGGCGCAGCGGATTGGCTTGGCAGCCGAACACACGATCGAAGCCCTGCTCCACACGGCGAACCAGCCGCACGGCAGCCGCGTCGGGCGCAGCTGGCACCATCACGTGCTCCGTGGCCGCCGCAACTCCCGAATCATGAACCAGGCGAGGGCACCCAAGAACGTGATGCCGCAGAACAGTTCGAAGAACAACGAGTAGTTGAGCTTGTAATTGCCGCTGGAGGGGTCGTAAACCGTGCAGTACAACTTGACCTTCAGCCAGATGTTCTCCACCGACAGCCGTTGCGCGGCCTCGCCGGACATCACAGCCTTTAGCGGCCCGATGAACTGCGGCAGGTCGATGGTGTCACCATAGACCTGCGCGGCAATCATGCCCTGTGCGTCGACGATGGTCGCCTGCGTGATGTGATCGAAACCCTTGGGCGTGGCGGTGTAGCTGAATCCGAAGGCACGCAGCAGCGCCGGCACGTCGTCGGTGCGGGGGCTCAGGAATCGCCAGCGTTCGTCGACGATGCGTGCCTGTCGCGCAAACGCGCCCATCGCCTCGGGCGTGTCGAAGGGCTGGTTGAATCCAATGCTCAGCACATGGAAGCCATCCGCGCCGAGTGCCGTTCGGGCAGCCGCCACGGCCTTCATCAATCCCTGGGTGGCCACCGGGCATGCCTGGTAGCAGCCGGTGTAGACGAAGCTCACCACGACCGGCTTGCCGCGCAGGTCGGCCAGCGTCAAGCGACGATTCTGATGGTCGGTGAACACCATGGCCTCGACCGGCCCGAGGGGCTGGCCGATCACCGCCTGACTGGCCTGAAGCGCGGCGTTCCAGCCCGCTGCGACCTCGGGCGCCACGCCAGCGCCCTGCGCACGGACCGCATGGCCGACGCACGCGAGCAGGACGACCAAGCCTGCCCAGATGAGTCGCCAGGCGGCATGTGCCAAAGGCCGAGTGTGACGACGCGCGCGCGCCGGCCAACCCAGCGAACAGGACCCGCCCGGCTGTTGCCAGCCGGCGGGGCCCTGCGTGGGATATGGGCCATCCGTCGAGCGGGTGGCTCCGCGGTGCCGGCCACCGCCGGCGACGGTGGCCGACTGCGGGAGGGGGGTCATGCGATAGCGGCGTCGACCATCACGCCGATCAACACCAGCGACAGCTCGACCAACGATGCCGCAAAACTGCGCATGGCACGGGAGCGGTTGGGCTGCAACTGCAGGCGCAATGCCTCGACCACGAACCAGATACCGCCCAACGCAGCCAGTACCGTGGTCACCCAGCCGCCCGACATCAGGCCCAGGGCCACCGTCAGGATCAGCAGGGCCACGGCATGGCCCGTGATGGCCCAGGCTGCGATCCGGTCGCCCTTGGCCACCGGCAGCATGGGCACACCAGCAGCGGCGTAGTCGTCGCGAAATGCAATGGCCAGGCTCCAGAAGTGCGGCGGTGTCCACAGGAACAGCACGATGGTCAGCAGCCAGGCTTGCGGCGACAGGGCCGGATCGACCGCAGCCGCTCCGGCCAATACGGCAAAGCTGCCTGCCAGGCCGCCAATAACGATGTTCCACCAGGTGCGGCGCTTGAGCCACACCGTGTAGACCACCGCATATACCAGCGCACCAGCCACCGTGTAGATGGCTGCCGGCCCGTTGCTGATGGACCAAGCGACAAGCCCGGACAGCAGCACCATCGCGATGATCAGGGCCAGCCATCCGGCATGAGGCGTGAGCGCCCCGGTAGCGAACGGTCGGCCCTTGGTGCGCTTCATCAGCCGGTCGAGGTCAGCCTCCCACCACTGGTTGAAGGCCCCCGCGGCGGCCGAGGCCACCAACACGCACAGGAACAGCAGCGCCACCCCCGCCCAGCCGGGCCCGCGCCCGGGCTGGACCGCCACGCCGCCCAGCGCGGTGACGGCGATCACCACCCCGATGCGCAGCTTGAACAGCGAGAACAACTCGCGGGTTGCGATGCTCATGGACAGGCTCCGCGGGTCAGCTCAGGCCCCACACCGTGGACAGGTACTTCCAGTTCACGAAGTAGTAGAGCACGAACGCACCCAGGAACACGAGGGCGAAGACGAAGGTGCCCGGGACGCCGACATGGGCTTCCTGGCCGCCATGCCCAGTCAGGGCGCTGGCCACCGGCATCTTCAGCACCGTACCCTTGGTGGAGTAGGTGCCTTCGTCGAGCTTCTTGCCGAAGAGGATGGTGAGCACGGTCAGGCCGATGTAGATCGCACCGCCGACAACGGCGGCAACGCCCGACACCCCGACGATGGCCATCATCAGCCACGCAGACCCCGGGAACTCATAGGGCAGCGCGGTACCGGCGAAGCTCATGTCCCAGTGGCGGCGGGGTACACCCAGCGTACCGGCACCCATCATGGCCAGGCAGAACACCCCCATGCCACCGCCGAACAGGTAAGGCTGCCACTTGGCCAGGCCAGGCATCAGCACCTCGCGGTTGAACAGCGTCGGCAGCAGGAACCAGGTCAGCGACATGAACGCCAGCGTGGTACCGATCACGACCGTGGCGTGGAAGTGGCCCGGCACGTAGATGGTGTTGTGGATCAGCATGTTGAGCTGCTCCGTACCCATCATCACGCCGGTGATCCCTCCCAGGAAGCCGAAGCCGATGAGCGAGATGAACATGCCCGAGAACACCGGGTTGCCCCAGGGCGCCTTGCGGATCCACTCGAACAGGCCCTTGGTGTAGCCCTTGCGACGCTGCGCGGCTTCGATGGCACCCGGCACGGTCAGGCCGTGGATCATCGACGCCAGCACCGCCAGGTACATGGCGTAGCTGGTGTTGAAGACCTTCCACTCGACCGACAGGCCGGGGTCGGACAACAGGTGGTGCGCGCTGGCCAGTTGCAGGAAGAAGATGTACAGGGTGAAGGCCATGCGCGACACACGCTCGCTCATCGGCTTGGCGCCGAAGACGATGGCGGCGATGGCGTACCACACCGCGATGTGCGCGCTGACGTTGATCTGCTGCGACGAGTGACCGAAGGCCCACCAGATCGTGCGGTACATCAGCGGATCGATGGTCTTGATGTAGCCCAGCGACCACAGGAAGGTCGGGATCAGGATGATGGCGCCCGAAGCGATCGTGAAGATCGCGATGATGCAGGCGGTCATCGCCCCGAAGGTGACCAGCGGGATCGAGCCTTCATAGGTCTTCTCTGCCTTGGCCACGACCAGCGTGCCCAGGAAGATGAAGCAGGCGATCAGCGCGCCGACGGCGAACAGGATCAGGCCCAGGTAGAAGGCCGGGTGCGCCGGCAGCGGCACGTAGGAGGTCATCATCACCGTCGCGTTGCCGGTGAAGATGGCCACGTTGAACGTGACGGCGCCGATGATCATCAGCGCAAATGCGAGCCAAGCCAGCTTGGGTGTCGCCAGTCGACATCTCAAGAGCGTTGACGAGCAGAAGTAGAGGATCGCCACCTCGAAGAAGATGATCCAGACCACCAGCATGTCCAGGCCGTGGGCCGTGAGGATCATGTAGAAGGTGTCTGCACCCACCAGGTGCACCGCTTGCCAGCGCGTGAGCGTGATCAGCAGTGCGAGGACGCCCCCGACCAGCAGCGCCACCACGGCCGCGACTGCGTTGAGCTTGATCAGCCCCTCGGCCGACTTGTGATATTGAAGCCCCGTGCGGGGGCAGATGCGGAACAGGTCCGTGCTTGCCATGTTCTTGTCTCCGCGCGGTTACTTCACGTACAGCTTGGACACCATCTTGTGGTGGCCGATGCCGCAGAATTCGTTGCAGACGATGGCGTAAGTGCCAGCCCGGTTGGGCGTGATCGTCACCACGTGCTGGTAGCCCGGGATCACCTGAATGTTGATGTTCTCCGGCTGCAGCGAGAAGCCGTGCTGGTAGTCCATCGAAGTCAGGTGCAGGCGGTAGGTCTTGTCCTTCTCGAGCTCGAGCATCGGCCACCATGCCCACAGGCGAGCCACCAGATAGACGTCGGAGCCAGCCGGCGGCTTGACGACCGGAATCTTCTCGTCGGTCTCGGTGCGCACGGTGTACTTGTCCACCATTTCCTGTGCAGCGCGCGAGAACTGCTCGGGCTTGACCTTGTAGGTCTCGGTGGAGAGGTTCTGCCTGCCGTACAGATGCCAATACGGCATCATGAAGAACATCACCATGCACCAGGCAAAGGCGATGAGGACCCAGAGGATTTCAACCCTGTCGATCGGTTGTTTCCACCAGATTCGTTGTTCGGGCGGGAGGATGGCACTCATGTGTCGGCTCCTGGACTACTTGGCCAGCGGGCTGATGGGGATGCCCGCGATCTCCATCACACCCCACAGCGTGTAGAGCACGGTGGGCAGGGCAACCCCGACAAACAGCAGTAGGAAGGGGTTTTCCAGGAACTGCTGCATCGCGGGGATGCGTTCTTCCTCGTTCGTAGCGGCTTCTTTGTCATTGGCCATGACGCGTTCTCCTGTGACCCGAAAGGTGGGCGCCAATCTAAGGGCCCGAGACCCTCATGGAATTGAAATGCGTCAAGAAATCGGGAGGTTCGGCGGCCCTCCGACACCTTGTCCGGATTCTTAATCCAGATCAAGGGGGTAAACAGCTAGGCGGCGCTAGCGTGTCGCATTGCCTCTAGGGTTTCCACTGTGTTGCGACTGATTCCGGCCGCGGGGCGGCGCTTGTTCCTGACTGCCGACAAGGTGTTCAACCGCCTGTTCGGTGATGCATTCAACCCGCTGTACTACCTCGGAACCATCAGCTGTCTGATGTTCGCGCTGGTCACGATCAGCGGGTTCTACCTCTACGCGTTCTACGACACCGGCATCGACACCACCTACGCGTCGGTCGAAGCCGTCACACATGGACAACGCTGGGTCGGCGGCATCATGCGCAGCGTGCACCGCTACGCCAGCGATGCCATGGTGCTGACCATGCTGCTGCACCTCGCGCGTCACTTCAGCTTCGACCACTATCGGGGTTTCCGGGCGTTCTCGTGGGTCAGCGGCATGATCCTGCTGTGGCTGGTGTACGTCTCTGGCGTCAACGGCTACATGCTGCCCTGGGACCGGCTGGCCCAGTTCACCGTGACGGCCACCGCCGAGTGGATCGACGCGCTGCCGGCATTTCGCGGCACGCTGGTCCGCAACTTCATCCTGCCCGAGGCGATCACCGATCGCTTCTTCTCGCTGCTGCAGTTCCTCCACATCGGCATACCGCTGGCGGCGCTGGCCGGGCTGTGGATCCACATCCAGCGCGTGCCGCGCGCCCGCGTCCTGCCGCCGAAGCCGCTGCTGATCGGCCTGCTGGCGATGATGCTGGTGCTGTCGGTCGCCAAGCCGGTGACCAGCCAGGGCCCGGCCGAAATGCTGAGCATGCCGCTGACCGTCGAGATCGACTGGTTCTACCTGATGGTGTTGCCATTGGTGCAGTCCTGGGACCCGATGGCGCTGTGGATGGCCGTCGGCGGCGCAACCGTCCTGGGCATCTTGCTGCCCTGGCTGCCGCCCAAGAGACGCAGCCAGGTTCAGGCCTGGCAGGTGAAGGTGCATCCCGGCAACACGACGCTATCGGCGCGGCCCGGCGAGACGCTGCTCGAGGCGGGCCTGCGTGCGGAGCTCCCCATTCCGTTCAGTTGTCGCGCCGGCGGCTGCGGACTGTGCCGGGCGCGGCTGCTCAACGGTCAGGTCGACGATGGCGGCGACCAGGCCGTCGCATTGACGGCCGAGCAGCGCCGCCAGGGCGACATCCTGCTGTGCTGCAGCTGCGCCGAATCGGATGTCGAGATCGAACTCGATGCCGGCAGTGTTCTGGCCCAGGCGGCGGCGGCAGGCTATCGCGCCAGGGTGGTGGAGTTGACCCGGCTGTCACCGGATGTGATGAAGGTGGGACTCGATCTGCTGGAAGGGCGGCGCATGCAGTTCGAAGCCGGCCAGTTCGTCCAGGTGGTGCTCGAAGATGGGCAACGCCGCGCTTACTCGTTCACCGTGCCCAGTGGCGAAACCCACCGCATCGACCTGCACATCCGGCTGATGCCCGGGGGCCTGTTCACCACGCGGGTATTCGAGTCGATGAAGCTGGGCGACGAACTGCAGATCGAAGGCCCGTTGGGCAACTTCGTCCTGCGCGAGCCCAGCCCGCGACCGCTGATCTTCGTGGCCGGGGCAACCGGATTCGCGCCGGTGAAGAGCCTGCTCGAAGAGGCCTTCCGCAACGGCCTGGGCAAGCAGATGCACTTCTACTGGGGTGTGCGCCGCCCGCAGGACCTGTACATGCGAGAGCTGCCCGAGCAGTGGGCGCGCGAGCATGCCAACTTCCACTTCGTGCCGGTGATTTCGGAGCCGCAGCCCGGCGATGGCTGGCAGGGGCGTACAGGCCTGGTGCACGAGGCCATCCTGAAAGACTTCCCCGACATGTCGGGACACCTCGTGTATGCGTGCGGCTCGCTGCGCATGGTCGAGGCCGCCAAGCCGGCATTCATGGCTCAGGGCCTGGGCGAGGATGCGTGCTTCTCCGACGCCTTCACACCGGCTGCCAGGCCGGGGGCGGCACCACACTGAACGGCCCACCGCCGGTGGGTGCGTCGCTACTGCACCTGGTAGGTCGACAGGCGGCGCACGTCCAGGATGCGGATGTCGCGCTTGTCGACCTCGATCAGGCCGGCAGTCTCGAGTTCGTGCAGCACGCGCGAGAAGTACTCGGGCGTGAGCGACAGGCGGGACGCGATGGTGGCCTTGCTGACCGGCAGGGACACGGTGATGGTTTCGTGCGTCGCGCAGTCCTCGACCTCCTGCTCGCGCAGCAGGTAGCCGATGACGCGCTGCGTGCCGCTGTGCAGGGCATAGGCCTCCACATCGTGCACCAGGCCGTGCAGACGCCGCGAAATGCCGGCCAGCATGCGCAGCGCGAACTTCGGTTCACGCTCGATCTCCGCCAGCACCGCCTGCTTCTTCACCACCAACAGCAGCGAGTCGGTGAGCGTCTGGGCGTTCAGGATGTAGGGCTTGCCGGTGAACATCAGCGCCTCGGCGAAGCTGTTGCCCGGCCCGATGAGCTCGATCACCTTCTCCTGCCCGGACGGGGAGATGGCGAACAGCTTGACCTGTCCGATCACCGTGACATGGAACTCTTCACACGGCTGACCGACGTGGAACACCATGTCGCCGCGTGCCAGCCGGCGCAGTTGGCAGCCCAACGCCAGACGCTCGAGCTCGGTCGGGCTCATCTCATTGAAGAGCGGCAGCACCGACAGATAGCGCGGCAGGTCGAATGAGCGGGACTCCATGAACCGGGACTCCTGGCCGTGTCGGGCTGTGATGAACGACGGTCCGCATCGACCGCCGCCAGCTAATTTTTGATAATAGTCAAGATTTTGCGGGGTGGCAAGCCTGTGATTCTGCCCTGTGTGATCGGGCCTCGCACCAGCCGCAGCATCCGTCTACCGCTGCGATCGGGCGCCTGCGCGAGCAGTGATGAACCAGCGCCCGTAGCGCAAGGCCCAGCCGGTCGCGGCCATGGCCCAGAACAGTGCTGCCAGTTGCGCGCCTGACGCCCCCACCGCGGGATGGGTCGGGGCCAACCAGGCGCCCAGCACACGCGCCGCTGCCGCCAATTGCGCCAGCCAGAACAGCCCCCAGGCATACCCGTCGGCCACCACGGCACGGCCGTGCTGCGCGCAGGCGACCCGCGTCACCATCGCCAGCATGATGCTGCCCATGAAGCCCAGGGCCAGTGCGTGCAGCGACGCCAGGACGGCGCCCGCCGCCCATGGCGTTCCCGCACCCAGGTCGCCAAGCGCCTGCAGCGCCAGCGCGATGGCCAGCCACACCACGCCCGCGTAAAGCATGGCCACCAAACGGATGCGCACGTTCTGCACCCAGGCCCAGTGCCCGACCATGGCGGCCACGATCACCGCTGCGGCCAGCGCGCAGCCACCGCGGACCAGGGCGACCATGGGCGAGCCGCCCGCCGCACCGGGTGCCGGCAACCAGACCCCCGGCGCTTGCGCGGCCATCAGGCTGGTGACGATGATGGGCATGACGCCAGGCCAGCGATGCTGGAGTGCGGGCCAGGCGCCGGCCGCGAAGTACGGAACAAGACGGTGGGCCGCCGCCATGAACACGACACCATGGCCCGCCCACAGGCTGGCGCGCACGATGAGGGGCACCGCCGACGCCTGATCCGAGGCCACACACAGAGCTGCGGCCAGGAGTGCCGCAACGCCGGCGGCCTGCCCCAACAGCAACAGACGCACATGCAAGCGGTCGCGGCTGCCACTGGCGCGGATCCAGATGGCCAGCCGCCACAGCGCCGCCGCCAGGCAGAGCGCCACCAGCGCCAAGCCAGCAGCAGCGGCCGCCTTGGCCACGTTCACGCCGGCGAAGACCAATGCCCAGCCTGCCAACATGCCGCCCACCGGCACCAGCAGCTGGCGCGCCGGCACCGGTGCCAGCCCCATCCAGCGCGGCGCACCGGTGCAGGCAAAGCCCAGGAAGAAAAACGGCATGAAGCCGTGCGCCATCAACAGGGCATGCGCACCGGCGGGCGGCACGGCCCAGGGCAGCGCTATGCCTGCAGCCCGAGTCAACAGCACCGCGAGCCACCACAGTGCCGTGGCGGCCAGCATCAGGGCGCCGGCAAAGAAGGCCAGGCGGTGTGGCGCATCCAGCAAGTGGCGCAACGAGCGCCGGCTTGGTTGCGCCCTCGCCTGCGGCCGCCCGGTGCCGCTCACGAGACCTCGAGGCTCAGGCCGTCATCGGCTGCGGCACCGGCACGCCGCGGGTGAGCAGCCTCTCGACCAGGTCGCGAGCGCTGCGGATCTGTTCGCCAAACGGCAGCGCCCCGACGCCGCGGAAGTAAAGCCCCTTCTTCAGGTCGCCACGCAGCGCCGCAGCGAGCTGGTTGTCGATGCAGAACTGGCCCCAGTCCTTCAGCCCGTCGCGCAGCCCGCATTGCGCCAGGCAATCGAAGGCCTTGGTGCAGCGCGCCCGCACGTGGGCCACGGCCTGCAGCTTGGGCTCGAGCTTCAGGTAGGCCTTCAGCCACGGCGTGGCGACCGCGCGCGCGGGCAGGCCGGCCACGCTGGTGAACTCGATCACGTCCTCCTCACGCGCTTCGGCCAGCACCCGCTTGAACGCGTCGCTGGCATCGCCCTCGGTGGTCACGGCGAACGGCGTACCCAGCTGTGCAGCGGCGGCACCCAGGCCCTGCACCCGCGCGATGTCCTCGCACGAACGGATGCCGCCGGCGGCGATGAGCGGCACCTCACGCTCGATGCCGGCCTGCCGAAGGAATTCGATCGACTCGGGCAGCACGCGCTCGAAGTCGAATCGCGGGTCGTTCAGGTCAGCGATGCGCGCTGCACCCAAGTGACCTCCAGCCAGCCGCGGATGCTCGATGACGATGGCATCTGGCAGGCGCTTCTTGCGCTCCCACTTGCGCACCAGCAGCGAAACGCCGCGTGAGTCGGACAGGATGGGCACCAGCAGCTTGTCGGGATGGTCGGCCGCCAGGTCGGGTAGATCGAGCGGCAACCCCGCGCCCACGACAACCATGTCGACCCCGGCTTCGAGCGAACGGCGGATCTGGGCGGCGTAGTCGCTCACGGCGCGCATCACGTTCATCGCGATCAAGCCCAGGCCACCCGCGGCGGCACGTGCCGCCTTCACTTCGCGCTCCAGGGCCTCGAGATTGGCATCGTCGATGCGCGCCTTGGTGTCGGCATCGCACCCGGAGCGAGTGGACAAACCTTCAGTGCGTGCCATCAGATCCGGGTGGTGGCGGCGCAGGTCGACCGAACTCAGCGTGCCCACCCCACCCAACGCCGCCACTGCACCTGCCAGGCGATGGGCCGACACGCCCACACCCATGCCGCCCTGCACGATGGGCAGCAACTTGCGGCCAGCGATCTCGAGAGGACGCAGTCCGCTGCCCGTCAGGCGCGGCAGCAGGTCGGGCAGGATGCCCCAGGGGGATGCGGAGGATGCGGACATGGGTGGTGATCCAGGCGGCGGCATGACGCCACCCTGCGGTCGAACGGGCAGCCCGACAGGCTAGGTCCAGAACCGGCGCAACAGCTTGATCGATGTCATGGGACCGCCCTGACGGCCCGACCGCTTCACCGCGCCGGCAAGCGGCGCGCCGGATCGGGCTTGCGCCCGGTGAGGGCGCGCCGCAGGCCATCCTGAAACAGCTTCAGGTTCAGCGGCTTGACCCAATACTCGTAGGCACCGAGGCTCATCGCCTTGATGATGTCCATCGACAGGCTGTCGCCGGTCAGGATGGTCACCCGCAAGCCGCGCGCGGCGATCTCGGTGTTGAGCTGGCGCACCACTTCCAGCCCGGACATGTCGGGAAGATGCATGTCGAGCAAGACGAAGTCCGGTTGCTCGGTCCTGACCAGCCGGATGCCCTCGGCGCCGCTGCCCGCATGAACAAGGCGCACGCCCGGATGCTGAAGCAGTGCGGCCTCGACCAGCGCGACGTTGGTGGGCTCGTCCTCGATGTACAGCAGCGTGCCCTGCAACGCGATCGCGGCGTCTGTGGCACTGGCATCGATCATGGTCATCGCACACCCCCTGTCCACCAGCGCACCCCGCCGGCGCGCCGATCCAGGGCCGCAGCATAGGCGCTGCACCGGGTTTGGCAAGAGGGCAACCGATGGTGCCGCACCATTTACACGCAAGGCGATGCCATCGCTCGACGGAGCCGCCGCTCAGCCAGGGGCGCGCCGCGCGACCAGACCCTCCATGGCCAGTGCGTAGCCGTGGATCCCGAAACCGACCACGATCCCGCTGGCCACGGGCGACAGATACGAATGATGGCGAAAGGCCTCGCGGGCATGCACATTCGAGATGTGCACCTCGATCACCGGAACGCCTGCACCCTTGATTGCATCGTGCAACGCCACCGATGTGTGCGTGTAGGCACCTGCATTGAGCACCACACCGATCACGCGGCCCGCGGCATGCTCCCGCCCCGCCTCGTGGATCCAATCGATCAGCACGCCCTCGTGGTTGGACTGCCGGCACTGCACCTGCACGCCCAGGCCGGTGGCCGCATCGCGGCAGAGCTGCTCGACGTCGGCCAGGGTGGCGCTGCCGTAAACCTGCGGCTCACGCGTACCGAGCAGGTTGAGGTTCGGTCCATTGAAGACCAGGATCGTCGCCATGGCCACCTCAGCGCACGATCAGCACGGGCAGCGCCGTCTTGGACAGCACCGCCTTGCTGTGCGAGCCGAACAGCCACTCGCCGAGCGGCCCTCGGCCACGGGTGGCCATGACGATCATGTCGCAGCCAGTGTCCTGGGCATGGTCGGCGATGGTCTGGTCGATGTCACCGGACTGCACGTGCAAGCCCGTGAACGACACGCTGGACTGAGCCGCTTCGACCTCGAAACGCTGCAGCCAGTCGCGGGCAAAGGCGTCGGTGCGCGCCAGGTGAGACTGCTCGGTGCGCTCGTACTCGTCGAGCAGGTTGCCGATGCCCGGCAGCGGCGGTTGCGGCACCGCCATGAAGCCGACGAGGGCAGCGTCCAGCTGCTGGGCGAGCTCGATGCTGGCGGTGATGGCACGCGGCGTCACGTCGCTGCCGTCGATCGGTACGAAGAGCTTGCGATACATGCGGTCAGCCTAGTAAGTGTCATGGGCATCAACTCTAACCGCGCCGCCGCCGGATCCGAAGGGCTCGCGCCGGTGGCGTCGAGTCAGCCTGTGCGCACGACGCCCAGCGGCTGGCGCGCCGCAGCGTCCCACTGCGGGCCATCGAACCAGGGCGCGCCGCCGATGCACGCGCCAAGCATGGGCAATGCGTCCTGACCCCAGAACGCACGCCCCTGGGCGACCAGGGTCGGAACGCCGAAGACCCCCTGGCGGACCGCGGCGTCGGTCAGCGACCGCAATTCGTCCTTGACGTCGGCGCTGTCCGGGCGGCGCACCACGGGCAGTCGTTCGGCCAGTTCGGCCAATGCGGCAGGCTCGGTGGGGTCCGCGCCCGCGCGACACCAGGCGTGACGGAAGACGGCTTCGACGATGCGGCGGTTGGGCATGACATCGGGTTCGCAGGCGGCCAGCGCGAGCCGCAGCAACGGCAGCGGATTGAACGGATGGGGTTGCGGCAGCTCGAGCACCGTACCCTGCTCATGCGCCAGCCACTGCACATGACGGTAGGTCCATGCGCGCTTGGGCTCGATCTCGGCCGGCCCCTTCTGCCCCCACGCGCGCAGCAACCCGGCGAACAACACCGGGCGGTACTCGACGACATGGCTGTGGCCTTCGAGCGCCTGCGGCAGCCGCTCGAAGGCCAGCCAGGCATACGGCGACACCACGTCGAACCAGAACACGATCGGGGTCACGGCAAGCTCCTGGTTCAAGCGGGCGCGGCGCTGTCGGTGCTGCCGCCCGCGCCGCTGTCGGCCACCACGACATCGGCCACCGGCGCGCCGGTGAGCCCCACCAACTGCGCAGGTGCAGCACAGAACACACCGTTGGGGTGCCCAGCCGCAGCCCAGATACGATCGAAGCGGAACAGCTCACGGTCGATCAGCACCACCGGTGGCTGCACATGGCCCACCGGCGAGACGCCACCGATCGAGAAGCCGGTTCGCGTCTTGACGAACTGCGCATCGGCACGGCCGATGGCCCCCACCTGCGCGGCCACGCGGTGCTCGTCGACACGCCGGTCCCCGCTGGTGATCACCAGCACCGCGGCATCGTCCGCGCGGCGACGGAAGATCACGCTCTTGGCAATCTGCCCGACCTGCACCTGCAACGCCTGCGCGGCCTCGGCGCAGGTACGGGCAGCAACATCCAGCCACAGGGGTGCATGCGGGTGCCCCTGCTCCTGAAGGACTTGCGCCACGCGGCGGAATCCCTCCGGGCGTGCGCCATCCATGTCTTCGACGGTGGTCGGTCGGTTCATGCCGCCTCCGACGTGCGCCGCGCCAGCAGCGCCTTGCCGGCGCGCGAAACCGGCGTCCGTCCCAGCGCGCCCGAGATGTAGCCGCCGGCCGTGACCAGTGCGTCGAGGTCGATGCCGGTGTCGATGCCCATGCCGCGCAGCATGAACACCACGTCCTCGGTGGCCACGTTGCCGGTGGCCCCCTTGGCATAGGGGCAGCCACCCAACCCGGCCACGCTGGCATCGAACACATGCAGGCCCATTTCGAGACAGGCATAGATGTTGGCCAGCGCCTGGCCGTAGGTGTCGTGGAAATGCCCGCTCACTTCGTCGAGCGGGAAGTGCCGCAGCGCCCGCTCCATCACTGCCTGCACGCGCCGTGGCGTGCCCACGCCGATGGTGTCGGCCACCCCGCAGTGCTGGACACCGATGTCTTTCATCAGCCGCACGACGTGCTCCACTTCATCGGCGCTCACGTCGCCCTGGTAGGGGCAGCCCAGCGCGCACGACACCGCCGCGCGCACCTTCACCCCTGCACTGCGGGCCGCGGCCACCACCGGCGCGAAGCGCTCGACGCTTTCTTCAATGCTGCAGTTGATGTTGCGCCGGCTGAAGGCCTGGCTGGCGGCGCCGAACACCACCACCTCGTCAGGCCACACGGCAGGCCGTGGCCCTACGGGCGTGGCTGTCTCGACAGCCAGGTCGCGCCCGTGCAGCGCCGCCTGCAGGCCCTGCATGTTGGGTACCAGCACCGAATGCCGCACTCCGGCAGGCCGCGCGATGGCCGCCATCACCTGCGCGTTGTCGGCCATCTGGGGCACCCACTTCGGGCTGACGAAGCTGGTGACCTCGATCTCGCGCAGGCCGGCCGCCTGCAGCCGGTGCACGAGCTCGACCTTGATGTCTGTCGCAACCTGTTGCGCCTCGTTCTGCAGGCCGTCGCGCGGGCCGACTTCCACCAGCGTCACTCGGTTGGGAAACATCAGCGTCACCTTCAAACAGGGGGTCGCAATAGCGACCGGTTACACGGGTTTTCAAACAGGCACCGCTTCGCCTGAATTGGGGGGGTGCCGCAGGCAGCCTGAGCGCACAGAATCGATGCCGAGTTGTACCCCACCTGCCGAGAGCCCGCCGTGACCCAAAGCCCCAGCCCCCTGCAGATCGCCACCAAGATCCACTTCTTCCTGCTGCGCGAGCTGGGCCAGGGCATCGACGTCGAGCGCATGCTCACCCACCGGCGGTATGAGCGCGACGTGCTGCTGGTGTGTGATGCCTGCAAGGGAACGGAGTTGGCGACCCTGGCCCGCCAATACCGCGACGTGCGTGCGCTGTATCGGCGGCTCGAGCACCGAGAGGCCGCCCTGGCCGCCGTGGGCGGGCCGCCCACTGAATGGCCGCGCGAATCCACCGGCTTCGGCGCATCGCGTCCGCTGGAGTCCGCCTCGCTGGACTCACGCCCGCTGGACATCGCCGCAACCGAGTCACGGCCCATGCTGCCGACCGACATGCCGCCGCCCGTCGACGGCACAGGCCGCCGCGGCTGGCTGCAGCGCTGGCTGCAGCGATAGCGGCCTGGGTGGCAACAGGCGGCCACGTTCACGCTGCAGGCACGTCGTCGAGCCGCAGCAACTCGCCGCCCTCGGCCACCTGGTCGCCCACCGAATAGAGCACCTCGGCCACCACGCCGTCGCGCGGTGCGTGCAGCGTGTGTTCCATCTTCATGGCCTCCATCACCGCCAGCGGCTGGCCCTTGCTCACCCGCTGCCCGGCCTGCGCGTGCAAGGCGATCACCTTGCCTGGCATCGGCGCGGTCAGCCGGCCGCCCTCCCCGGCATGATCGCCGGCATGTGCGATCACGTCGATTTCGTGCGCGATGGCCATGCCGTCGTCGGCAAACACCGCCACTCGCTCGCCGTGGGCGTAGACCACCAGCGACAGGCGCCGCGTGCCGAGCTGGATGTCATGGGTCGAGGCCCCGCGCTGCTGGCAGGTGTAGGTCCAGCGCTGCTCACCGATCTGCAGTTCGAGCGAGCCATCGTGCAGGCGGGCAACAGCCACCGCGTGGTGGGTGCCCGCCAGTTCGATGTCGAAGTGCCGACGCGCGCCACCATGCAACCGCCAACCGTCACTGCAGCTCCACGGGTCGCGCCAGACCCCCACGTCTGAAACCGAGTTCGCGGCCGCTGCAGCCGCCGACCCGGGAGCCCCTTCCGCCGCCAGCGCGTGTGCCACCACACCGGCGGCCACCAATTCCAGCGCGAGCGTGGGCTGATCGAGCACGGCGACGCGCTCGCGCTCGATCAAGGCGGTGTCCAGGTCGGCCGTGGCAAAGGCGCGGCAGTTCACCACCCGCCGCAGGAACGCCGCATTGGTATGCAGGCCGACGATGTGCGTGGCCCGCAACGCCGCATCGAGCCGAGCCAATGCCTGCGCGCGGTTCTCGCCCCAAACGATGAGCTTGGCGATCATCGAGTCGTAGTGCGGGCTGATCGCGTTGCCTTCGACGACACCGGCATCCACCCGCACCGCAGCCGGCTCGCCGTGGGGATCGGCGTCGGCGTTGCGCCGGAAGGCCACGTGAGCGGGCCAGCGCAGCACGTCCATCGTTCCGGTGGCCGGCAGAAATCCGGCGTCCGGGTTCTCGGCGCAGATGCGCGCCTCGATCGCATGGCCGTGGATCTGCAGGTCCTGCTGCGCTCGCGGCAGGGGCTGTCCGGCGGCCACCCGCAGCTGCCACTCCACGAGGTCCAGGCCGGTGATGGCCTCGGTGACCGGGTGCTCGACCTGCAGCCGGGTATTCATCTCCATGAAGTAGAAGCGCAGGTCGCCGTCGTCGACTTCCTCGGCGATGAACTCGACCGTACCTGCGCCCACATAGCCCACCGCGCGGGCAGCCGCCACCGCAGCGGCGCCCATCTCCTCGCGGCGCAGCGGGCTCATGCCGGGGGCGGGCGCCTCCTCCAGCACCTTTTGGTGGCGGCGCTGCACCGAGCAGTCGCGCTCGAACAGGTGCACGCAATGCCCCAGCGTGTCGGCGAAGACCTGGATCTCGATGTGGCGCGGCCGGGTGACATATCGCTCGACCAGAACATGGTCGTCGCCAAAGCTCGAACGGGCCTCGCGCTGACAGGCCGCCAGCGCGGCATCGAAGTCCTCGGCGCGATCGACCCGGCGCATGCCCTTGCCGCCACCGCCGGCACTGGCCTTGATGAGCACGGGATAGCCGATGCGCGCCGCCTCGCGCGCCAGCAGCGCCGGATCGTTGTCCTTGCCGTGATACCCCGGCACCAGCGGCACGCCAGCCCGCTCCATCAGCGCCTTGGCTGCCGACTTGCTGCCCATCGCGGCAATGGCCGAAGGGGGTGGACCGATGAAGGCAATGCCGGCATCGGCGCACGCCTGCGCAAAGGCCTCGTTCTCGGACAGGAAGCCGTAGCCGGGGTGCACCGCCTCGGCGCCAGTGGCGCGCGCCACCTCCAGGATGCGCTCGGCGCGCAGGTAGCTGTCCCGGGGCGCTGCACCGCCGATGCACACCGCCTCGTCGCACGCGTGCACATGCTGCGCCTGGGCGTCGGCTTCGGAGTACACCGCCACGGTTCGGATGCCCAGGCGGCGCGCGGTGGCTGCGACGCGACAGGCAATTTCGCCGCGGTTGGCGATGAGGATCTTCTTGAACATGGAGGTGTCCTTCGGGGTCGACGTATCGGGTGCGGGGAGATGGGCCGGTGTGATGGACGATGTGGTGGTCGATCAGGACGCCGCGGCACCGCCGTAGCGCTGGCGCAGCGCACGCACGGCGGCCAGCAGGAAGCGGCCCAGGCGCACGATCAGCCAGACCATCAGCACCAGTGCCAGGCCCAATGCCACCGCAAACGCCAGCGGGTGAGTCCAGGCCAGCCACAGCATGGCCGGCACCACGGCATCACCTGCGAGCGAGGCCAGCATGTTGGAGAACGGCTCCGGGGATGTGTTGATCGCGGCACGTGTGGTGGCCTTGGCGACATGGCTGGTGGCGGCCAGCGTGCCGCCCATCAGCGCGGCCACGGCAGCCCAGGCCGCGTGATCGCCGCCGAACACGGCGGCTGCCAGCGCCGCGCCGGCTGGAATGCGGATGAAGGTGTGCACCGCATCCCACAACGTGTCCAGCGCGGGAATCTTGTCGGCGAAGAACTCCGCGGCGACCATCAGCCCGGACGCGCCCAGCACCAGTGGCTGCTGCAGCACCTGCAGGCCGTTGGGCAAGGTGACCCAGCCGGCGAAGCCGGCCAGGCTGGTGAGGAACACCACCGCGTACAGCCGCAGTCCACTGGCCCAGCCCAGGGCGGCGGCCAGCGCCAGCAATTGGGCGGTGTCGAAGGTTTGCGGTTGCATGTTCAATGACTCCAGGCTCCGGTGAGACCCAGCCGCATCATGGTGCCAGCCAAGCCGGTTTGCGCCGCGCCAGGAACGACTGGATGCCCTCGCGACCTTCGGGGCTGACGCGGATGTCGGCGATGCGGCGCGCCGTGTCGACGCGCAGGTCGTCGTCGATCGTGCGACCGGACAGATCCTGCACCAGCCGCTTGCTGGCACGCACCGCCGCAGGGCCGTTGGCCACCAAGGCCTGCGTCAGTGCACCGACCTGCTCATCGAGTGCCTCGGGCGCGCTCAGCACATGCACGAACCCGAGCCGGTGCGCCTCGGCCGCGGAAAAGCGCTCGGCCGTGATGAAGTAGCGGCGCGATGCCTGCTCGCCCAGCGCCCGCACGACGTACGGACCGATGGTGGCCGGCAGCAACCCGAGCCTGGCCTCGCTGAGGCAGAAGTGCGCGCCTTCGGCGGCCACCAGGACGTCGCAGCAGGCGGCCAGGCCCATGCCACCGGCGTAGCAGTCGCCATGCACACGCCCGACCACGGGCAGCGGGCAGCTGTAGAGCGTCCACAGCATGTCAGCCAGGGCCTGGGCGTCGGCACGGTTGTCGTCCCAGGTGTATTCGGCCATCGAGCGCATCCAGTTCAGGTCGGCGCCGGCGCAGAACACGGGCCCGTGTCCGCCCAGCACGACGGCGCGCAGGGCTTCGTCGCAGCCCAGCGCCGAAAAGACGCGTGTCAGTTCGGCAATCACCTCGCTGTTGAACGCGTTGCGCACGTCCGGGCGATTCAGGTAGACATGGGCCACGGCGCCCTCGCGCCGCAGGTCGATCAGGTCGGTCATCACTGCTCCTTCCAGAGGTACAGCCAGCGATGCTGGTTGCATCGAGGGGCGGGCACCAGCAGCCCGCCCGCGGGCCTACATGCGAAACACCCCGAACCGGGTCTGAGGAATCGGCGCATTCAGGCTCGCACTGAGCCCCAACGCCAGCACGCGACGCGTGTCCGCGGGGTCGATGACGCCATCGTCCCAGATGCGGGCGCTGGCGTAGTAGGGGTGACCTTGGCGCTCGTACTGGGCTCGGATCGGGGCGCGGAAGCGCTCCTCCTCGTCAGCGGGCCAGGTGCCGCCCTTGGCTTCGATGGCGTCGCGGCGCACCGTGGCCAGCACGCTGGCAGCCTGCTCGCCGCCCATCACGCTCACGCGGGCATTGGGCCACATCCACAGGAAACGTGGGCTGTAGGCGCGGCCGCACATGCCGTAGTTGCCGGCGCCGAAACTGCCGCCGATGATGATCGTGAACTTGGGCACTGCGGCGCAGGCCACTGCGGTCACCATCTTGGCGCCGGCACGGGCAATGCCATCGTTTTCGTACTTGCGCCCGACCATGAAGCCGGTGATGTTCTGCAGGAAGATCAGCGGCACTTTGCGCTGGCAGCACAGCTCGACGAAGTGCGCGCCCTTGTTGGCGCTCTCGGCAAAGAGGATGCCGTTGTTGGCGACGATGCCCACCGGCATGCCCTCGATGTGGGCGAAGCCGCACACCAGCGTGGTGCCGTAGCGCGACTTGAATTCGTCGAACTCGCTGCCGTCGACGATGCGGGCGATGATCTCGCGCACGTCGTAGGGCTTGCGCGTGTCGGCCGGCACGATGCCGTGCAGTTCGTCGGCCGCGTACTTCGGCGGTCTGGGCGGCTGCAGCAGCATCTGCTGCGGCTTGCGCCAGTTCAGCCGGCCCACGGCTTGGCGTGCCAGTGCCAGCGCGTGCAGGTCGTTCTCGGCCAGATGGTCGGCCACGCCGGACAGCCGGGTATGGATGTCGCCCCCGCCCAGGTCCTCTGCGCTCACCACCTCGCCGGTGGCCGCCTTTACCAGCGGCGGACCGCCCAGGAAGATGGTGCCCTGGTTCTTGACGATGATGGTCTCGTCGCTCATCGCCGGCACGTAGGCGCCGCCGGCGGTGCACGAGCCCATCACCACCGCCACCTGCGGAATGCCGGCGCCCGAGAGGTTGGCCTGGTTGTAGAAAATGCGGCCGAAGTGGTCTCGGTCGGGGAAGACCTCGTCCTGCGTGGGCAGGTTGGCGCCGCCGGAGTCGACCAGGTAGACGCAGGGCAGTCGGTTCTGCGCCGCGATCTCCTGCGCGCGCAGGTGCTTCTTGACGGTGAGCGGGAAGTAGCTGCCACCCTTCACCGTGGCGTCGTTGCAGACGATCATGCACTCGACGCCATTGACGCGGCCGATGCCCGCAACCACGCCGGCCGACGGCGCGGCGTCGCTGCCGTCCTTCTCGAGATAGACGCCCATGCCGGCCAGCGGCGCGATCTCCAGGAACGGTGTGTCCGGATCGAGCAGGCGCTCCACGCGCTCGCGTGGCAGCAGCTTGCCGCGGGCCACATGCTTGGCGCGAGCCTCGGCGCCGCCGCCTTCCGTCATGCGCGCGAGCTGCACGTTCAGGTCGTCGACCAGTGCGCGCATGGCGGCGGCATTGACCTTGAATTCTTCGCTGCGCGGGTTGACCTTGGCCTCGAGGACGGACATCGTGGAGCTCCTAGCACCCTGGGGGACGACGCGGGGCGCGGATGGTACGCGCCGCCGGGCAGACCAATGTAGCGCCGTATGCGGCACACGTCGCCCGCTCCGGCCGCACGGGACACAGCTGCGAGCTTAGGCAGCACGGTGGCGCACGGTGTGCCGACAGGGTTGCAAATCGTGCCATATGCATCGACACTGGCCGTCATGAGAAAGCCCGCCGCCGCAACGCCGATCGCCTTTGTCCGGGCCGTCGTCCTGGCATACGCGCAGCGCGGCCTCGATCCCTCGGCGGCACTGAAACAGGCACAGATTGCGCCAAGCGACCTGTACCGCGCCGATGGCCGCATCACCGCCGCGCAGCTCGAAGAGGTGTCTGCTCACGCCATGCGCGAGCTCGACGACGAAGCGCTGGGCTGGTTCTCGCGCCGGCTGCCCTGGGGAAGCTACGGCATGCTGGCGCGCGCCTCCAGCGGCGCACCAACGCTGGGCTTGGCACTCAAGCGCTGGTGCCGTCACCATGGGTTGCTGACCGACGACGTGCGACTGACGCTCGAAACGCACGATCGCGTGGCGCGGCTGCGCATCGAGGAGCGCCGGGCGCTGGGCGCACTGCGCGAGTTCTGCCTCGTCACGCTGCTGCGCAACGCACACGGCTTGGCGTGCTGGTGGATCGACGCGCGCGTGCCGCTGTTCGAGACCCGATTGCCCTTCCCTGCCCCAGCGCATGTCGACGTGTACCCGCTGCTGTTCCCGGGCAACCAGCACTTCGGGGCCGAGGCTGCCGGCCTCGACTTCGACGCGGCCTTCCTGGCGCGGCCGCTGTGCCGCGACGAGACCGCGCTGAACCAGATGCTGCAGCGCGCCCTGCCGCTGACGGTGTGGTCGTATCGCCGCGAGCGCCAGCTGGCGCAGCGCGTGCGCCAGCTCGTGCGCGCACGCCCGCACGAAGCCCACAGCGCGGCATCGCTGGCGGCACAGCTGCACGTGTCGGTGCGTACGCTGCACCGACTGCTTGCCGAAGAAGGCACAGCCGTGCAGACACTCAAGGACGAGGCCCGCCGCGACCACGCGCTGGCGCTGCTGTCGCGCACCCAGCGCCCCATCAAGCAAGTGGCGCGGGCCGTGGGCTATGCCAGTGCCAAGAGCTTCGCGCGCGCCTACCGGCAGTGGACGGGGGAGATGCCCAGCCACACGCGCCTGCGCGGCGCACCCAGTTCAGGCCCTGGGTGAGCACAGGGCGTGAACCCCCGCGCTCAGCGCCGGCGCGCGTGCTGCAGCACGACTTGGAGCAAGCTGCGCTGGTCGAACGGCTTGGCCAGGCACTCGTTCATCCCGGCATCGATGCACGCCCGGCGGTCGGACTCAAACACGCTCGCCGAGATGCCAACGATGGGCACGAGCCCCAACGCACCGTCGAGCAGCCGGATGGCGCGAGTTGTCTGCAGGCCGTCGAGCACGGGCATCTGCAAGTCCATCAAGACCAGATCGTGCACTCCTTGCTGCAAGATGCGCAGTGCTGCCTCGCCGTCGTCGCACAGCGTCACCTGGTGGCCGGCGGCTTCGAGCATCTCGCGCAGAACGAGTTGGTTGACCGGATTGTCCTCGGCCACCAGCAGACTCAACGACTGTTCCAGGGCGCCGCCGGCGAACTCGGTCGCGGGCGCCTGCGCCGGCGACTCAACGGCGGGCCGGCCCTCATGGGCGAATGGCAAGTCGATCTCGATCCAGAACCGGCTGCCGCCACCGTTGCGAGGCGCGTACCCGACGCCCCCGTTCATGGCCTGCGCCAGACGGGCGACGATGGCCAGCCCCAACCCGGTGCCGCCGTAGCGCCGCGCGATGCCGGCATGTGCCTGCGAGAAGGCCTGGAACAGGCGCCCATGCGCCTGCGCGGGAACGCCAACGCCGGTATCCTCGACGGCCAAACGCACACGCGGGGAGTCGGGCCCGTCGGGCATTTCCAGCGACAGAACCACGCGGCCGTGGTCCGTGAACTTCACCGCGTTGCCCAGCAGGTTCAGCAGCATCTGGGCGATGCGCGAGGAATCCCCGATGCGGTGGCGATGCAGTCCGGGTGACACACTCAGCACCAGCGGCAACGCCTTCTCCGCCGCACGCGCCTGCAGCATGGCCACCATGCCTTGGGCCGTGTCAACGAGGTCGAAGCGCACGCGCTCGACCTCCATGCGCCCGGCCTCGAGCTTGGACAGGTCGAGGATGTCATCGAGCAAAGTCATCAACAGCCGTCCGCACTGCGTGATGACTTCGACGTAGCGGCGCTGCCGTTCGTCGAGCGCCGTCGTCGCGAGCAGCTGCGCGGTGCCGATCACCCCGTTCATGGGCGTGCGGATCTCGTGGCTCATCGCTGCCAGAAACGCCGACTTCGTCTCGTTGGCCGCCTCAGCGGCGGCACGGGCCTGTTCCAGATCTCGTGTGCGCTCGGATACACGGTTCTCCAGCGTGCGCGCCAGCTCTGCCAAGTCGGCCAGCGCACGGTCTTTGATCGTCAGCGTGCCGACGTAGAACCCCAGTGCATCCGTGGGCGACAAGTGCGCCAGGGTCAGGCCCGCGGCCAGCATGTCCTCCAGCGACGATGCCTGTGGATACCCGATGAACACATGGCCAGCCAGATGTGGGAAGAAGGCACCACTCAGGCGCAGCCTTGTGCCGGCGCACAGCCGAAGCACCACCGACTGCCCGTGCAGCGCGCACAGCGCCGTCTCATCGAGGGGAATCGGCGGGCTTGCCAGCTCGACATGTGTGCGCACTGGCGCGCCGATACGCATGTCCGGAGCCAGCGCTTCCAACCCCCGGCCGAACTGCTGCAGCCGCAATGCCGGGTCGACAACGAAGTGAAACGGGTGCGCAACAGCAAACGTCGCGGGATCCAACCCGTGGATGGCCAGCGCCTCAGGGCTCGAGTTCGATGCAGAACTCGTCATGGTCGCCCTCATCCACGCGCGAGCGCGCGTGGCGCACGGTTGCCCTGACACCGAAGTGCTCGCACAGCCCTTCGAGCAGCCCGATGACCAGCGGCGCGAGTCCGGCGCGATGCGAGTAATAGCCCACCACGATGTGGCCGACAGGCTCGCGGCGCACCGTGAACGACGGCGGGCGCAGCCCCGGCATCTGATTGCCCAGCGTGGCGTGCAGGTTGTTCAGATTGCCGATAAAGGTATAAAGGTCCGGTCCACTGAACGCGAACAACTCGCGATACTCATGGCGCGATGTGTGGGCCACCCAGTCGCGCCCGATCAGGCGCATCAGGTCGGCCGCCGCCACCGACAAGTGGCTGCATGCGGTCGCGACGATCGCGTAGGTCTCGTCGTCGTCATAGGGCTGCATCGCCACATAGCGGTGGCTGTCGAACGGCAGCGCACGCGATGCCTCTCGCCACCGGTCCGCGCCATAGTGCCGCTCGATCGTCGCAACGACCAGCTTGTTCACCAGTCCGTACATTGCGATCCATCCCGTTGCTTGCGCCGACTGCGCCCAGGCGCAACGAACCGGTCGTCCACGATCGCCGACTTGGCCTCGCGACGCCGCCCCTCATGCGACATCGGGCTTGGCCTCCCCCGCCAGACGCTGCACCGGGAGCACGATGCGAAACGTCGTGCCCTCGCCGACTTGCGACTCGACATCGATGCGTCCGCCATGATCGCGTACGATACCCCAGGACAGCGAAAGCCCCAACCCTGTTCCCGAGCCGACCGGCTTGGTCGTGAAGAACGGATCGAAGATGCGGGGCAGGTGCTGCGGCGCAATGCCGCTGCCGTTGTCACGGAATTCGATGAGAACGTGATCGGCATCGGGTTGGGAAGTGCGCACTACTATGCGTCCGCGCGGCCCGCCCTTGATGGCATGCGCGGCGTTGACCAGCACGTTCATGAACACCTGGTTGAGCTGCGAGGCGTGGCACTCCACCTCGGGCAGTTCGCCATACTGGCGCTCGACGTCGGCAACATACTTGACCTCGTTGGCGACGATGTTGAGCGTGCTGTCCAGGCCCTTGTGCAAGTCGGCGTACTGCCAGGCCCGCTCGTCGACATGCGAGAAGTCCTTCAAGTCCTGCACGATCTGCTTGACACGCCGGATGCCGTCGCCCGACTCGTCCAGCAGCGCCGGCATGTCCTCACGCAGGTACTCCCATTCATGCTGCTCGAGCAACCCGCCGGCTTCCAGCGGCGCCAGCGCCGCCAGCCCGTCGACGATTGCGACCACTGTTTGCGCATATTGCTGCATCGTGCTCAGGTTACTCGCCACGAAGCCGATCGGGTTGTTGATCTCGTGCGCGACGCCGGCAGCAAGCTGACCGATCGACGCCATCTTTTCGGACTGCAGCAGCTGGTTGTGCGCTTCTTCCAGCCGCGCGATCAGCGCCTGCTGCTCGGCAGACTTGAGCTCGAGTGCCTCCCGCGCGCGCTGGCGCTCCTCGAGCTCGGCCTGCAACTGGGCATTGCGCTGCGTCAGCTCCTGCGACATCAACTCGAGCGAGCGCTCGATCATCGTGCGATCGGCGTCGGCGTCGGCGTAGGCCTGGCTCACCACTGCCAGCAGCGCCTCCATGCCGGCAGGCGCCGCCTCGGGCGAGCCGTAAGCGCGCCGCAGCTGGCGTACGAGCAGCTTGTGCAGCTGCGCAGTCATGTCTCGCTGAGCGTAGTGACGGTCATGGTCTGGTTGTGCAGCTCGCAGACGCCCATCGTGCCCTGCGGGCAAATCTCGCCGTAGGAATAGAAGCCGCACAGGCGCGCCTGGGGTCCCAGTGCGTCCTGCACGGCCTCGGTCTCCTCTTCGACACGCTGTCGCAACACCAGCTTGCGGCCGACACAACTGATCAGCAGCGCCAACTCCGCCGGTGCATCGTGCAGACCGGCCACGCCGGCCTGGGCAGCGCCGCTGGCGCCGTCGACCAGTCGGTCGAAGTTGGCCTTCATCAACCGGGCCTGCAGGCCAACTGGCATGTCGCCGGCGAAGGTCATCGTACCGGTGGCTTCATCGACAGCCAGCACGGTGCGCACCAGCCCGCAGCCGCCATCGCCGTCATCGAGTGCCAGCGGGAACAGCAATGCCGATGCCGGCAACCCGGCCGCGTGTTCGCCCAGGTAGCTCTTGTACAGCGCGAGCGCGCTCTGGCCGTCGAGTTCGTGCAACACGTTGCCGCTGGCCTTGGTGATGCGTCGCCAGGGCCCGAACGGATCCCAGCCGCCCATCGAGCCCCAGCCCACCCGCAGCGCCGAGCCGTAGAGCCCGACGGCCACCACCTGGGCGGAAGTGGCCACACCATCGGCCAAGGTCGTGGTGCGGGCAAAGCGATCGCCATCGCCGGCCAGGCCGCCGGTAGCCGACACGCCTGCAGGCAGCGCCGATCGCAGCGCCGCCGCGAGCTCGCTGCCGTTGACCTTCAGGCCATCGCTGAGCACGAGCACGTGGCGCAGCCCGGCGTGGCGCGCAACGAGGTCGTCGGCAAGCAAGCGCGCCACCTGTGCGCTGTGTGCGGCGTCGTCGATGGCGGCGCGGGCGACTTCGACCCCCGTACGCTCGAAGGCGATCGCCGTGGCGACGATCGAGTCGTCGTGCACCCGCGTGCCGGTGATCTCACCAGCCGTCGAGCAGCCCACCAGATGGGCGCTCGGATGGCGCTGGCGCAGCGCATCGACCGCCTCTGCGCGATCCAACGCGGCCGTAGCGCCGAACACCAGCAGGAGCGACGCGTCGGACGCGCCCGCCGGCGCAGACTCGAAACGCCAGCCGGTCTTCGGATCCCAGACATGTTGCGCAATGCGCATGATGGCCTCCCCTTTCAAGCCGGGCGCACCCAGGGCCATGCACGCACCCAGCCTTCCCAGGTGGGGCTGGCGGGCACAACGCCTGCGGCCCGGCGAAGGCTACGCGGTCGATTATCGCCTCGACGTGTACGAGGATCCCCCGGCCGCGCGCGGCGAGGCGCGCATCCTCGACTATCTCGAAGACATGCGCGGCTCGGTGCGCCGCCCGCAGGACGCGCTCGGCCACGTGCTCGCG
>JABWBN010000139.1 GCA_013360485.1 Burkholderiaceae bacterium
CTGGTCGTTCTCCTCGTAGGCCGCGAACACTCCCTTCTCTCCGGTGAACAGATCCAGGCCGGCACTCGCGTGAAAGCGGTCGGTCAGGGCGTAGTCGAGGCTGAAGCGGTTGTAGAACCCATCCTCCTCGGGCCGCCAGTAGAGGAGGTTGCTCAGCTTCAGGGTCTCGCGCAGGAAGGTCGTGGTCAGCCCCACGGTCACCACCGGGGAATGGGCTTCCGCCGCCATGCCCGTCTCGTGGTCCAGGATCCACTCGTCCGCCACCTGCGCGGTCAGTGTCCATTGCACCTCCGGCGTCCAGTCCACGCCGGCCATCCACTGCACGAAATCCTTGCGATAGAGGTCGGCGTCCCACCGCGCCGGCTCATGGCGCCGTCCCCGTCCGTAGACGGCCTCGCCGCGGAACACGAAGCTGCGCCACGGCCGCGCGAACTCCAGTCCGAGCAGGGTCAGCCGGTGGTGCCGGGGCACCAGGGTCGTGGTCCCGGTGCCACCATCGGCTGGCCGGCGGCGCTCCAGGGAAGGAAGGTCCTCCCAGGTGTGCAGCAGTGAGAGGGCCAAGTCCAGGCCGGGGCCGTAGTAAGACCAGCGCGCCGCGATCACGCCGTCGGCCGGCGCATGCCCCGGCTTCTCGGCCGACGCGTACACCACATCCGCCCCTTCGGACACGGGACTTGGCAGCGCCCAGGCACCCCGGGGCGCCTTGCCGGGGCGGAACCGGGGCACCCAGATCAGCTCCCACTGGCGGGTCTCCTCCAGCCTGCGCAACCTCAGCGCGTCGACTCCGAGACGCACCTCGTCCAGATCGCGGGTGAGCGACTCGGATTGATCCGAAGGAGAGACCCGATCGACGATGCGCAGCCCGTCGGCCCGCCCCCAGATCACCACCTGCCGTCCCAACCGCAGGTCCCACCCTTCACCCACACGGTCCACATAGGCCTCATCCAGTTCTGCCCGGTGCTCCCGGCCCTCGAGATCCCGTTCGGCGGTTCCCCTGGCAAACACGAGGTTGTCGCCGATGTCGCCACGCACTTCCAGCCGCAAGCGCGCACGCGTGGCCTGGGTGTCTCGGGGGCGCTGCGCCCGGGTCGCGTGATACGTCTCGATGAAGCCATCCCAGGTGAAGCCGTCGGCCATCCCCGCCGCGGCATGCGGCGTCCATGCGAGCAGCCCGAATGTCATTACACAGGCACGCGGATGCGGCGACATCGGGTTCATACCTCCAACAAGCGATCAAACGATCAGCAACCGTAAGCGCGGACACGCGTGACGGACTCCCCGTATCGGCAGCGGGAGTGCCCCGATCGGAATCATCGTTCGCAATCTCCTTGCTCACCGCCTCGCCCCGCCGTTTCAAAGCAAAAACAACCACCGCACGGAGAATCCCGATCGGGGCAAACCCCGCCCTGATTCGGGGAGCATCGGCACTTGTAATGCGTATTATTCGCATTTGCACAGAGAATCTGTCAGTCATTTCACGAGATCAAGGGACGTCGTATGCAAGCGAGCAGGGGGAAGGGAATGGCAAGGGGAGCCGCAATGCTCCTCCTCGCCGGGCAGATGCTGGGGCCCGGCCCGGTCGTCGCCGAAGGGTCATCCAAGGGTGGCGCGGAAGCGGACGAGATCTACCAGCTCGAAGCGGTAACGGTTACGGCGGAGAAACGCCCGGAGGCGTTGCAGGACGTACCAGCCAGCATCACCGCGGTGACCGGCGACCAGATCGACGATGCCGGCATCCAGACCATCACCGAGATCGCCAACCAGGTGCCGAACCTCCACATCTCCACCTGGGGCGGCAGGCGCAACAGCCACGTCTTCATGCGCGGCGTGGGCGCCACCTACGGCGAGCCGGCGGTGGGTTTCTACGTCGATGGCGTCGGCTACACCAGTGACGGCATGTTCGACATGGAGCTCTTCAATGTGGAGCGCGTCGAGGTCCTGCGCGGCCCGCAAGGGACGCTCTACGGACGGAACGCCCTCGCCGGCGTGATCAACATCGTCACTCGGCAGCCCACGAACGAGACCGAGGCGCGCGTGAGCGCGGGCGCCGGAAACTTCGGCCAGCGCGAACTCAAGGGCAGCCTGCGCACCCCGCTCGTGGAGGACCAGTTGTTTCTCGGCCTGTCGGCGTCCGCAACGAAGCGCGATGGATATGTCGACAACACCCACCTTGGCGAAAAGGCGGACGACCGCGACGACCAGAGCCTGCGTGCCAACCTGCGCTGGACACCGACCGCCGACCTCGACGCCACCTTGTCGCTGGATGCTGAACGGTTCCGGGGCGGCGCCTACCCGCTGGGTCCGTTGCAGGAGATACGCGGTCACCCGGACCGCGTGCGCAATGACTTCGCCGGCCACGACAACCGCGACGCCTTCGGAAGCTCCCTCAGCCTGAACTGGAACGCCCCCGGCGTGCGGGTGACCTCCATCACCGGCTGGCGCGACTGGGAGAACGACGGGGTCGGTGATACCGATGGTTCGCCTCTCGATATCGTTCAGGAGAACACCCAGGAGGATCGGAAACAACTGACCCAGGAACTGCGGCTGGCATCCCCCGAAACGGAGAGCGCGCTGCGCTGGATGGCCGGCCTCTATTACTACCAGGAAGACACCGGCATCGTGACGCGATCCAGGTTTGGCAGCGACGCAGTCGCCATGGGGTTTGTCCCTGCCCCCATGGATAGCGTACTGGACGCCGACAAGGACGATCAGGGGTACGCCCTGTTCGGCCAACTGGATTACCGCATCACCGACCACGTCACCCTTACCGCCGGCCTGCGTCGCGACCATGACAAGCGCCGCGTCAGGATGCGCACCCGCATGGAAATGGGAGGCACCCCGGTTCCGGGCAGCGAGGGTGACCTGAACGACCGCCGCGTCTTCAAAGAATGGCTGCCGAAGATCGCGCTCGCCTACAAGCCTGACGCAAACATCCTCTGGTACGCCAACGCCGCCAAGGGATGCCGGGCCGGCGGCTTCAACACCTTGATGAACGTGGATCCGGCCGACGCCAACTTCGATCCCGAGCACAGCATCAACTACGAGGCGGGGCTCAAGTGGTCCGGATGGCAGAAGCGGCTGTCGTTCAACCTGGCCCTGTTTCGCGTCAACCTGACCGACCAGCAAGTCATCCAGTTGACGCCGAGCATCGGCAGCGTGGTTCGCAACGCAGGCGAGTCCCACAGCCAGGGGCTGGAAGCCGAGTTGGTCCTACGTCCCGCCCCCGGCTGGGACGTCAACGCTGGCTACAGCTACACCGACGCCAAATTCGACGAATACCGCGACGATGTGCGCGGCGCCAACTATGCCGGCAACCGCGTGCCCCTCGTGCCGAGACAGATGTTCAACCTGGCGGTACAGAACCGCCGGCCCATCGGCGCCTCCGCCGTGCTGTTCTCCCGCCTCGAGCTGCAGCGCATCGGTGACTTCCACTGGGACACGGCCAACACCCTGAAGCAGGGCGCCTACAACCTGGTCAACCTGCGACTCGGCGTGGAGGGCGACAACTGGGAGGCGTACCTCTGGGGCAAGAACCTGCTGGACGAAGGCTATGCCGAGTTCGCCTACGACTTCCCCGGGCTCGGCCCGCGCGCGCAGGCCGGGCGGCCGCGCACCTTCGGCGTGACCGTCAGCGCCCGCTTCTGACGCGGTCAAGGAGAACGTCATGCGAGGGAAATACGCAGTCATCGGCTCGCTCTACCTCACCCAGGGGCTGCCCTTCGGCCTCGCCATGATCGCCATGCCAGCGATCCTGCGCCAGGCCGGGCACCCCGTGGAGAGCCTGGGGATCTTCGCGCTTGTCATGCTGCCGTGGGCCTTCAAGCTCCTCTGGGGTCCGCTGGTCGACAATCATGGGCTGGCCCGCTTCGGCCACCGGCGCAGCTGGATCGTGCCGCTGCAAGTCGCCACCGCGGCGGGTTTCGCCGCCCTCGCCCATCTCCCCCCGGAGAGCACGCCGATAGTGGGCTTCGCCGCGGCGCTGGTACTGATCAACCTGCTCTGCGCCACCCAGGACATCGCCACCGACGGCTACGCGGTCGAACAGCTCGCCCGTGAGCAGCACGCCTTCGGCAACAGCCTGCAGATCGGCGGCTTCTGCCTGGGCATGCTGCTCGGCGGTAGCGGCGTGCTCATCGTCGTCGAGCATCTGGGTTGGGCGGCGGCCATGATGGGGCTGGGCATCGTGACGGGCCTGCTGACGCTCCCCGTTCTCCTGCGGTCCGAGGGCGTGGCCACACCGCCCCCTGGCGGGGAGAAAGCCGCGACGAAACGGGCATCGCTGCGCGCGCTCCTCCGGCGCCCCGGGATCTGGGTCCTGCTGGCCGTCGCCGGTCTCTTCAAGGCTGGCAGCGCCGGCGGCGAGGCGCTGCTGCATCCCTACCTCGTCGACGCCGGCTACGGCCTCGACGAGGTCGGCATGATCTCCGGTACCGCCTTGATCGGGCTGGGCACGGTGTTCGCTTTTCTGGGTGGCGCCGTCACCACGCGACTCGGCGCCGAGCGGACCCTGGTGACCTTCGTGGCGCTCTCCGCGCTCGGCATGGGCGCGCTCGCGATCCTGGCTGCCATCGGCCAGACCGACCTCGCCCAGCTCCTCCCCGCCCTGCTGCTCGAGAACATCAGCATCAACATCGCCTACGTCGCCGCCTTCGTCCTCTTCATGCGCTGGTCATCGAAGGAACAGGCAGGCACCGACTTCACGGCCTTCCAGTGCGTCGAAGCGATCGGCAACATCGCCGCCATCGGCGTCGCGACCCACCTCGCCGGCCAGCTCGGCTATGGCGCCGCCTTCGCCTTCACGGCCCTTGCCGGCCTCGCCGTCGCGCTCTTCCTGCGCACGGTCCTGACCGAACCCGCCGCCCGCCGCCTCGACACGATTCCCGAAGCATCCGCCACCGGCGAGTGAATGGAGACCCTCATGCACGAACAAGCCCCTCGGCTCGCCACCTCGTTGCTTGAGAACTACGCCACCATCGCGGCCACCCATGGTGGAGACTGGCGTATTCAGGTCATCGCGCTGCTGACATCCCTCGCCTGCGCGGTGGCCGGCTACGCCACCTTCTGGCTTGGACGACGAGAGCCACCCCCCAGGCGCCTCTGCGGTGTCCTGTACTGGATCAGCCTGTTGACCTCGGTTATCTGGTATGTGATGCCGTTTCTGCCGCAACCGCGCTTTCCGTCGCTGCCCGACGGGATCCAGCAGACCTCGGCCATCGGCCTCGCGGTCGGCCTGATCGGACTTGCCATGGCCCTGTTCTACGGAGTTCAGGCGCTGCGCACCGTCCGCTCGAACCAGACCGCCACCGGCGCCGGCATGCGCGACTTCCTGACCCCTTCCACGCTGCTTACCGACGGGCCCTATGGGCGCGTCCGGCACCCGATGTTCCTGGGCGACTTCCTCGCCCATCTCGGCGTCTGCCTCGCCACCGGCGCGCTGTTCACCACGCTCCTGCTGCCGCTCTACTTCGCCATCAGCGCGGGCTTCAACCTCGCCGAGGAGCGATGGGTACTGCGTCCGCGCTTCGGCCAGACGTTCCAGGACTACCGGGGAGCGGTCCCGTTTGCCGTCACTCCGCGAACGGCTGTCGTTCTGGCGCTCGGCACCTTGCTGTTCGTCGTCGGAGCGCTGGCAGTGCCGCCGCTGCCGGTTTCGGGCTGACACCCGGGTCCTTCCAGCCAGGCTTTGATTCGTCAAGGAAACACCATGAACCGACCAGAATCCATCCCGACCATCTCCCGTCACGGTGTCGCCACCCTGCCGCAAATGCTGGAGCGGACCGCGTCGCTGTTTCCCGACAGGGGCATCGTCCATGTCTCACCACTCGACGGCGCCGAAGATCTGCAGACCTACGCCGAGCTTCGAGACGAGTCGCGCATGGTGGCGCGCCTGCTGCTGGCGAAGGGCTGGCGGCCGGGTGACTTGTGCCTGTTCGTCCTGAGCGATTCCCGTGCCTTCGTCACGCTGTTCTGGGGCTGCCAACTGGCCGGGGTCGTCCCGGCGCCCCTGGCGCCCCTGCAGGGCAACCAGGTGGACTCGCTGGAAGCCGACAAGATCCGCCACGTGGCCAGCATGCTTCGTCGACCGATCCTGTTCGAAAGCCGTGACGACAAGCGCGCCCGCACCCTGCAGGCGCTGGCCACCGAGGCCGAGGTTCCCCTGCTCTACGCCGACGAGTTGCTGGTCGAGGCCACCCTCGGCCTCCACGCCGACCAGGAACTGCCCGCCGTCACCGAGACCGACTTGGTCGTCGTTCAGTACTCCTCCGGCAGCACCGGCATGCCGAAAGGGGTGGAGCTGACCCACCGCAACCTGCTCGCCAACATCGAGGCCCAGATCACCTTCACCCGCGCCGAGCCCGACGACGTACTGATCAGCTGGCTGCCCTATTTCCATGACTTCGGCCTGTTCTGGAGCCACCTGTCCGCCCTCTATCACGGCATGAAGCAGGTGCGCATGGACCCGGCGCACTTCGCCAGGCGCCCCATGCTCTGGCTGGAGAAGGCGCAATCACATGGCGCCACCCTGACCAACACCACGCCCACCGCGCTCGACCACCTGATCGCCAATATCGAGCTGAAGTTGCAGCGCGGCCCACTGACCGGACTCGACCTGTCCGCACTGCGGGCGATTCTGATCGGCGCGGAGATGATCAACGCCAGCGCCTGCCGCCGCTTGGTCGAGCTGCTCGCCCCCTATGGCCTGGGGGACCAGCCCTTCGTCACAGGCTACGGCCTGACCGAGACCACGGTGGTGGCGACCGCGGTGCCCTGCGGAACGCCGCTGATCAGCCGACGCATCCACCGCCGCGCGATGACCGACGACAGGCTCGCCGTCGCGGCTCCCGCCGAAGCCGTCGACGCCACCGAGTTCACCTCCGTAGGCCCGGCCGTGGCGTTCTGCGCGGTCCGGGTAGTGGACGAACAGCGCAACGAGCTGCCGCGCGACCACATCGGCGTGATCGAGATCGCCGGCGAGAACGTGACCCGCGGCTATTACCGCAACCCCGAGGCAACGCGGCAGGCGCTGCGCGACGACTGGCTCGACAGCGGCGACATGGGCTTCATTGACGAAGACGGCCACCTCTACATCACGGGCCGCGCCAAGGAGCTGATCATCGTCAACGGCCACAACTACTACCCCTACGACCTGGAGCGGATCGCCCTGCGCGCCCCCGACGCCTCGCGCGTGCTCAAGCACGTCACCATCTGCGGCTATTGGCATCCCGGCCGCAGGCGGGACGAGATCGCCCTGTTCTACGTGCCCGCCCGGTTGCCGGAGGCCGAGATCGAGCTGACGCTGGCACGCATCAACGCCCGCATCGCCGACTATGCCGGCTTTGCGCTGGATCGCGTGGTGGAGCTGACCAACCGCGACATCCCCCGCACCTCCAGCGGCAAGGTGATGCGTCGTGTCCTGAGCGACCGCTTGCTCGCGGGGAGCCATGCGGATCGTCCCGCGCCCAGCGACGCGGACGCGCGCTCCGGGCCGGAGAACACAGCGCAGGAGCCACCCGCCTCGCCCGAGGCGATCCACGCCGCGCTTGCCGAGCTATGGCAAGCGGTCCTGAAGCTGGACGGGCGTCGCTTCACCGACGACGACCACCTGTTCCACCTGGGCAGCGACTCGATCAAGGCGGCCCTGCTCCAGGGGCGCCTGGAGGAGCTGTTCCAACTGCGGCTGGAATCCAACTTCCCCTACCTGCGACCCACCTTCGGCGAACAGGCCGCCTACTTCATCGACCGGGATCGCAGCGTGGTGTCGCCCGCCAATGAGATGGAGACGATCCTGCGCACGGTGGTCGCCGACACCCTGGAGACCACGCCCGAAGAGGTCGGCGTCACCCACCCGCTGTTGCGCCTGTGCGATGACCTCCAGCGTATGGCAGAGCTGCTGTCCGAGGTCCGCCGAGTGTTCGAGCTGCCGCCCGACGCGTCCATTGGCGGCAATACCATCCGGGAGATGGCCGCGAACCTGTCCCGTCAGCTTGAGCTGGGGCGACCTGAGAAGCAGCATCGCCCGTTTCCCCTGATGAACTTCCAGGAGACCCTCTACTTCCATCTGAAGGGTTTCGTCCGCAACGAGCCGTCCCGCCTGAGCTGCTTCATCTTCATCGACCTGGTCCTGGAAGGCGAGATCGAAGCGGAGAGGCTGGCGCACGCCTTCGACCGCGCCATCGCCGAACACCCCGTGCTGAGGGCCATCATCGACGAGAGCGGCGAGCGTCCCCACATGCAGGTGCTGGAACGCGTCCGCCCATTCACCCTGGCCACGGCCGACCTGCGCGGCCTCACATCGCCGGAGCAGGAGCAGCGACTGACCGCGCGGGGGCGCGAGCTCAACGATATCCGCTTCGATGTCGCCCGCTGGCCGCTGTTCCTGTGCGAACTGTATCGCGTCGGCGATCACGAGCACCGTCTGCTCTTCCACATCGACCACCTCCTGGTGGATGGCTTCAGCTTCATGCATCTGCTCGAAGCCGTGCTGCTCCACTACGATCGCGAGACGGCCGGCCTCCCCGCGCGGACGCGACCGGACGGCGCGCTCGAGTTTCGCGACTATGTGCTGATTGAACGCTTCCGCCAGCGCACCCGCAGCTACGAGCGCGACATGGCCTTCCAGATGGGCGTCTTCACGGACCTGCCGCCGAAGACCACCCTGCCGTTCAAACGCGACCCGGCGAGCATCGACCCGGTCTTGTTCGATACCCACTACCAGATGCTCGACGCGGCCACCGTTGACAGCCTGAACCGAATCGCCCGTTCGCAGGGTGTCAGCCTCAACTCGCTGCTTCTGGCCGCCTGGTTCAAGCTGGTCAACCTCTGGTCGAACCAGGGCGACCTGGTCATCAACATGCCGGTGTTCAACCGCGAGCAGTACTTCACCGGCGCTCGCGCCGTGATGGGCAGCTTCATCGACATCTTTCCGGTACGCATCCGCACCGCCTTCGCCGAGCCGCTGATGGCGATCGCCCGCAAGGTGGAGCACTTCACGCGGGAACTGATGCGCTCGCCGGTCTCCTCCATCGACCTCTCACGCCGCCTGGCCGAGCGCGATGGCGCCGCCGCCGCGTCGATGAGCAACCTGATCTTCTCCAACTCCATCGGCGTGTACGGCGGCGAGTTCCGCCAGCTGAAAGGCGTCAAGGTCAGCCGCCCCCGCTTCCGCACCGGCGCGCCAGGCACCTTCATCGACCTCGTGCTGTACGACTACGAGGGCGAGACCTACATCAACTGGAACTACATGCGCGACCTGATGGATCCGGGTTTCATCGAAACCCTGGCCCACCAGTTCGGCCACCTGCTGGACGACCTCTGCGCCGCCGACACCGCCAACGCCCTGGAGACGCCCTTCACCGGAGAGGGGTTGATGCTCCCGCACCATCGGGATCAGCTCGAACGGCTGGTGGCCCCACCGACCCCCTATCTCAGCGCGACCACCATCCAGGCCGAGATCGAGGCGGTCGCCGATGCCGATGGGGACGCCCTGGCCCTGACCTTCGAGGACGAGCGCATCAGCTACGCCGAACTGGATCGCCGAGCCAACCGCGTCGCCCACGCGCTGCGCGGGATGGGCACCGGCCGCAACCAGTTCGTGGCCCTCCTCTTCACCCGCTCCAGCGACATGCTGGCGGCACAGCTCGGCGTGCTCAAGGCGGGTGCCGCCTACGTTCCCATCGACCCGGAGGTGCCGCGGCAGAGGCTGGCCTACCTGCTGCGCGACAGCGGCGCAAGGGTCTTGCTCACCCAGGCGCGCCATCTCGACGCGGCGCTGGAAGGCGGCGAGGAACTGGAGCGCGTCATCCTGCTCGACAAGGAGGTTTCACAGACCCAGACCCCGGCAAACACGGAGGGGACGACCCTGCTGGGGCGCGGCCTCATCGACTCGCAACCGGACTCCCGGCCGGAAGCGGAGTCTGGTCCAGACGACCTCGCCTACATGATCTACACATCGGGCTCCACCGGCGACCCCAAGGGCGTGATGATCCGCCACCGCAACATCCTCAACTTCCTGCACTGGGTGCGCGGCTACTACGCGCTCGGCCCCACCGCCCTGGTCACGTCCTACGCCTTCGACATGACCCTGGCCAGCAACTGGGCGCCGCTGATGAGCGGCGCCACGCTGCACATCCTGGACGATGACAAGACCCGTGACGTCGAGACGCTGCTGCGGTTCATCAGCGACAAGAAGATCACCCTGCTCAACGTCACGCCCTCCCACTTCTCGCTGCTGGCCAGCGCCCGCGCCTACCTCGACCTGCCGCCACTGCCGATGGTCGAGGACATGCGCATCATGCTCGGTGGCGAGACCATCCACCGGACCGACCTCAACCTGTGGCTGGAGCACTACCCCGGCCACCGCTTCATCAACGAGTACGGCCCCACCGAGGCCAGCGTCGCCTCCAGCTTCTTCCCCATTCCCGTCAACGCCGACAACCGGGTGGAGTTGGACGTCATCCCGATCGGCGGCCCGCTGGACAACAACCGCCTCTACATCGTGGACGGCAACGACCGCCTGTGCCTGCCGGGGGTCGCCGGTGAGCTGTGCATCGGCGGCGTGGGGGTGGCGGCCGGCTATCACGGCAAGCCCGAGCGCACCGCCAGGTCCTTCGTGCCAGACCCATTCGCCGACGACAGCTCGATGATGTACCGCACCGGTGACCGTGCGCGGCTGCGGGAGGACGGCACCGTCGAGTTCCTGGGCCGGGAGGACCACCAGATCAACCTGCGCGGCTACCGTATCGAGGCCGGAGAGGTCGAGGCGGCGCTGCGGCGCCACCCGGACGTCGCCCAGGCCATCGTCACCACCCGTTCGGACACCTCCGGCGCGGCCCAGTTGGTGGCCTTCTACACCTCGACCACCGGCTCGCCGATTCAATCCACGGCGTTGCGCGAGTTCCTCGGCGACACCCTGCCCGCCTACATGGTCCCGGCGCACTTCCAGCACATCGCCGCCATCCCCACAAGCGCCAGCGGCAAGGCAGACCTTAAGGCGCTGCCGGCCGTGATGTTCGACAGCGCCCCCAACCCCGGCTACCTGGCGCCGCGCGACGCCATGGAACAGCGGCTGGCCTCCATCTGGGCCGAACTGCTGGGGGACAGGAGCATCGGCATCCGTGACACCTTCTGGAACCTGGGCGGCGACTCGCTCAAGGCGATGCGGTTGATCGTGCGCTACCGCGAGGAGGGCATCGAGGGCTTCGGCCTGCGTGAGGTGTTTGCCCACGACACCATCGAGAAATCGGCGGCCTTCCTGGCAACCAAGACCCCGTCCACCGCCGAGCACCCATCGCTGCTGGTGGCGCTTGCCTCGCCGCCCGCTGCCACCCGGCGCTTCGTACTGTTCCCCTATGCCTGCGGCAATGCCTCGACCTTCGTCGAGTTGGCGCGCCACCTCCCGGCCGACGCGGAAATCCTCGCCGTCTCACCGGCCGAACCGTCAGCAGCCCCTCAGGCCGTGGCGTCCATCGCCGAGTTGGGCAGCACCGTCGCAAGCCACCTCCGGATGCTGCCCGACCTGCCCACGGTGCTGGTCGGTTACTCCTATGGCGGCTACCTGGCCTTCGACACCGCGAGACGCCTGGAGGCCGCCGGTGCCCCCGGCCATCACCTGGCCATCGTCGCCGCCAACCCGCCCGGCGTCACCACCGAGCTGGACTGGATCGCCATCAACGACGACCAGACCATCCTCGACTATTCGCGGCGTGTCTACGGCTTCGACCCGGACGGCCTGACCGCGACCGAGCGCGACGGCTACCTCGCCCTGCTGCGCCAGCAGACCCGGTCGATGGTGGAATACGAGTTCGGCGAAGCGCTGCCAGCTACCACCCCGACGACCATCCTGACCGGAGAAGAGGAAGAGGACGAGGGCATACGCGACGGCGCGGATGCGTGGCGCGGCATCGTGCCCCATGCCCGCTTCGCCACCCTGCCCGGCCGGCACATGCTGATCAAGAGCCACCCGCAGGCCCTGGCCAACCGACTGAGCGCGCTGGCAGCGACGCGGCTGCCGGGCTGAGGGGGAGCGGTGTCAGCGCGAATACTCATTCTCGGCGGCTTCGGCCGGGTCGGCCTGGAGACCGCCCGCTATCTGTTGGCCCACGGCGAGGACCGCCTGACCCTGGCCGGTCGCCGCCTTCATCCGCTGCCGCCGGACCTCGCGGCAGCCAACGGCCGGGTCGCCACGGCCAGCGTCGATGTCGGCGACGAGGCGAGGCTGTCTCGCCTGTGCGGCGAACACGACCTGGTCATCGCCAGCATCGGCCCCTCCGGCCTGACAGGCAGCCGGGTCGCCCGAGCCTGCATCGACCGCGCCGTGCCGCTGCTCGACCCGGGCGGCTACGACCCCTTGCTGCGCGAGCTGGAAACGATCGAACGGGAGCGGCCCGTGCCAGTGCCGCTGGTCATCAACGCCGGCCTGCTGCCAGGTCTCTCCGGCCTGTTCCCGCGCCATCTCATCGAGCGCCGGGGGGCCGGCCGCCAGCCGGTGGACCTGGAGTGCCACTACGTCGGCCGAGACACCTGGACCTACGCGTCGGCCTGGGACATCATCCACAGCCTGGGCGACTTCGGCGCCGAGCGGGGCTTCTGCGCCGTGGAGGACGGCCGGCTGCAGCGTATCCGCCTCTCCCACGCCTTCGCCAAGCCCACCTTGCCCGCGCCGATCGGCAAGGTCACCTCCGCACTCACCTACACCGAGGAAATCGGCCGCCTGGGGCGGGAGTTCGCCATCCCCTCGGTGCGGGTCTATGGCGCCAACAACGGCCCGCGTTCGGCGCTGGTGAGCGTCGCCGCCAAGCTGCTGCGGTTGCATCGCACGTCGCGCGGAATCGACCGCGCCGCCCAGTGGCTGGTCCGCGCCTCGGCGCGCGACATGCGCCGCCTGCAACCGGTCTTCGCCATCGCCGCCACCGTACGCTACAGCGATGGCACCACCACGCGCGGCACCCTGCAGGTGGCCGACACCTATCGGGCCACCGGGACCGCGATCGGAATCGCGACCCGCCAGCTGACCTCGGCGGCCGGCATATCGCCTGGGGTGCGCATGCTGCACGAGGCGGTCGACGCCAACGAGTTCATGGCGCAATTCAACGCCGCAGCCATCACCACCCACCTGGAAATCGAAGAGTCATGAGCACGGAGAACACACAGGCGCCGCGCAGCGTGGTGGTCGTCGGCGGCACCGGCGAGAGCGGCCACCGCATTGTCCGGGATCTCAGGCTGCGCCACCCCGAGCTGCGCCTTGCCAGCGCCTCGCGCCGTCGGGATGGCGAGGCGGAACTGCCGGCGGGGGTGACCTGGTGCGAGCTGGATATCGAGCGGCCGGACGAGGCGCGCGATCGGTTGCGCGCCTTCGACCTCGCCGTCATCGCCCTCGGGCCGATGGAACATGTCGGCGCCAAAGCCCACAAGCTGTGTCTGGAGGCCGGCGTGGACTGCGTGGACATCAACGACAGCCTCGCCGCCGCCGATGCCATCCTGGCCCTGGACCAACAGGCCGCCGCCAACGGTTGCCGCATCCATACCGGCCTTGGGCTGTCCCCTGGCCTCTCCACGCTGCTGCTGCTGCAACTGGCCCATGAGAATGCCTCCACCGCCGGTCTCTACCGCTCCCGGCTCTACATGGGCGCGGCCCACGGTGGTGGCAAGACCAGCCCCCACGCCCTCGTGGCAAGCTTCCGCAAGCAGCTGGAGG
>JABWBN010000012.1 GCA_013360485.1 Burkholderiaceae bacterium
GCGCCGCGGTGGGTGCCTCGTGGGCGACGCTGCCTGCCACCAGGGTGGCCCGCACGCGCCCCGGCAATGCGCACCCGCTGGTGCCAAAAGCGAAGGGCGTGTGCCGACCCTGGCTGCGCAACACGCCCGGCTCGACCCGCCAGACCTGCTCCGGGTCGAACACACAGACGTCGGCCACTCCCCCCTCGACCAGCCGCCCTGCGCTGGAGGCCAGCGAGCCCAGGGCATCGCCCAGCACCTGCACCGGCGCGCTGGTGACGCGCGCCAGCGTGTCGGGCAAAGCCAGCCCTTGGTCCAGCCCCCACTTCAGGGCCAGGCTCAGCAGCAGTTCGAGCCCGGTGGCGCCTGGCTCGGCCTCGGCGAACGGCAGGTTCTTGGCGTCCTCGTCCACCGGGTTGTGGTCGGAAACCAACGCGTCCAGGGTGCCATCGGCCAGTGCCGCCCGCAGCGCATCGCGATCAGCGCCCTGCCTCAGCGGCGGGTTCAGCCGCAGGTCGGCGTTGAAGTAGCCGATGTCGACATCGGTCAGGTGCAACGAGTTGATGCTCACATCAGCGGTGACCGGCAGCCCCTCGGCCTTGGCCTGGCGCACCAGCGCGACACCGGCGGCGCTGGACAGCCGGCACAGGTGCACCCGCGCCCGGGTCAGACGCACGAGCTCGAGGATGGTCACCAGTGCGATGGTCTCGGCTGCCACCGGCACGCCGGACAGGCCCAGGCGCGTGGCCACGGCTCCGGAGGCGGCGACACCCTGCCCCAGCCACGGGTCGTGGGGCCTCAACCACACCGCGTAGCCGAACGTGGCGGCGTACTGGAGCGCGCGCAGCAACACCTGCGTGTCGCGCAGCGCCGCGTCGGCCTGCGAGAAGCCCACGCAGCCGGCTTCGGTGAGCTCGGTCATCTCGGTGAGCGCTTCCCCGCGCAGGCCCCGTGTGAGTGCGCCGAGCGGGAACAGCCGGCACAGCGACAGCTTGCGCGCGCGGAACTTGAGCATCTCCACGAGCCCGGGTTCGTCCAGCGCAGGATCGGTGTCGGGCGGACAGACCAGGCTGGTCACGCCGCCAGCGGCAGCCGCGTTGAGCTCGCTTTCGAGCATGCCTTCGTGCTCGTGTCCGGGCTCGCGCAACCGCGCCGCCAGGTCGACCAGGCCCGGCGCAACGATGCAGCCGCTGGCATCGATGACGCGCGCGGCGTTGAATTCCGCCGGCACGGCGCCGATGCCGACGATGCGGCCGGCTGCCACGGCGACATCGGCGCGCTCGTCGCGCCCGCTGGCCGGGTCGATCACGCGGCCGTTACGGATCAGGATCTTCATGGGTTCCCCGCCACCGAGTCTGCAGGATCAGGCGTCATTGCCAGCAATGATGGACATCACAGCCATGCGCACCGCGATGCCGAAGGTGACCTGCGGCAGGATCACGCTGTGCGCGCCGTCGGCCACCGACGAATCGATCTCGACACCCCGATTGATCGGGCCGGGGTGCATGACGATGGCATCGGGCCGGGCCAGTGCGAGCTTGTCTTCGGTGAGTCCGTAGGTCTTGAAGAACTCGCCCGCCGAGGGCAGCAAGGCGCCGCTCATGCGCTCGTTCTGCAGCCGCAGCATGATCACGACGTCGGCGCCGCGGATGCCTTCGGCCATGTCGTGACACACCCGCACGCCCAGTTCGCGCAGGTCGCCGGGCACCAGGGTTTTCGGACCCACCGCGCGAATGTCCGGGACGCCCAGGGTGGTCAGCGCATGGATGTCCGAGCGCGCCACGCGCGAATGCACGATGTCGCCGACGATGGCCACGGCCAGCTGGGTGAAGTCCTTCTTGTAGTGCCGGATCGTGTAGACGTCCAGCAGACCCTGGGTCGGGTGGGCATGACGGCCATCGCCGGCATTGACCACATGCACATGCGGCGCGCAGTGCTGGGCGATCAGGAATGGTGCGCCCGACTCGCTGTGGCGCACCACAAACATGTCGGCATGCATCGCCGACAGGTTGGCAATGGTGTCGAGCAGGCTCTCACCCTTGGCCGTGGACGAGCGCGCGATGTCGAGGTTGATGACATCGGCCGACAGTCGCTTGGCCGCGATCTCGAAGGTGGTGCGGGTGCGGGTGGAATTCTCGAAGAACAGATTGAAGACGCTCTTGCCGCGCAACAGCGGGACCTTCTTGACCTCGCGATCGTTGACCGACAGGAAGGTGCCCGCGGTGTCGAGGATCTGCGTGAGCACGTCGCGCGGCAACCCCTCGATGGACAACAGGTGGACGAGTTCGCCGCGGGCGTTGAGCTGGGGATGTCGCTTGTGGAGCATCAGGCCTCCGGCATGCGGATGTGCGGGTGTACGGGTGTCACGACTGGTCGTGGACCGAGAAGGTGAAGTGGCCGTCGTCCGTGCGCGCCAGCGAGAGCCGCTGCCGGGGCGGCAAGCTCACCTTGGCTGCTGCATACGCCGGTTCGATGGGCAGCTCACGACCTCCACGATCGACGAGGACTGCCAGCATGACGCTGGCCGGTCGTCCGAAATCGAACAGCTCATTGAGCACGGCGCGAATGGTGCGACCGGTGTAAAGCACATCGTCGAGCAGCAGCAGATGCGCGCCATCCACGGCGTAGGGCAGGCGCGTGGCATCGGTGCTGGCCGACAGGCCGCGCTCGCCGAAGTCGTCCCGGTGCAGCGCGCTCGAGATCACGCCGGCACGGCCGGGCCTCCCGAGATCGGCCTGCAGGCGCTCGGCCAGCCAGGCTCCGCCGGACCATACGCCCAGCAGTTGGGTTTCGGGGCGCACCAACGCGCCAACGCTGGCGCGCAACTCCTGATAAAGCGCCTCGGCATCGAGTGTCAGCATGGTCATGGCAGTCCCCCCAGGTACTGGTCGAGGATGATGGCGGCAGATTGTGCGTCGACATCGGCGGCACCCAGGGACTGGGCTTCGACCGTGCTGTAGCGCTCGTCGACCTCGTGAACTTCCAGCCGGTAGCGCCCACGCAGCTGGCGAGCGAACCGCAGCGCGCGGGCGGTGTTCTCGTGGGGCTGCCCATCGGGATGGCGGGGCACGCCCACCACCAGGGCATCGGGGCGCCACTGGTCGATGAGCTGGCCGATGCGGGCAAAGCGCGCATCCCCGGTCGCGCCGATGGTGCCCAACGGGCTGCCCCGGCGCAGCAGCGTGTTTCCAGTGGCTACGCCCACGCGCTTCACGCCGAAGTCGAAGGCCAGGTACGACAGCACGCGGTCGCCGCCAGCCGGCGCCGGCGCGGTGCCATTCACGAGACGTCCCTGCGGGGCGCCGCCTGGCCGCTCGCGCGCCATGGAACATGCAAGAACCACTTCATGCGTGTCCAGCTTCCTGGCTGAGCATGCGCGGGTCGATGCCGAGCAGCGCCAGTGCGCGGCCATAGCGTTGCTCGATCGGGGTGTCGAAGATGATGTCACGGGCGGCGTCGACCGTTAGCCAGCCATTGCGGCCGATTTCCTCTTCGAGCTGTCCGGCAGCCCAGCCGCTGTAGCCCAGCGTGACCAGCACGCGCCGTGGCCCCCCACCATGCGACATGGCTTCCAGCACGTCCTTGCTGGTGGTCATTTCGAGGCCGCCGGGTATGGACAGCGTCGAGTTGTAGGGACTGCCACCCTCGCCGCCGACAGGTTCGTGCAAGACGAAACCCCGCTCGGTCTGGACCGGACCGCCGAAATACACCGGCTGCTCGGCAAGTTCTGGCGCGTCCAGCGTGAGCTCGATGCGCTCGAACAGGTTGCGCAGCTTGATGTCTATGGGCTTGTTGATCACCAGCCCGAGCGCGCCCTGTTCGGTGTGCTCGCACAGGTACACCACGGAGCCGGCAAAGGTGTCATCGGCCATGCCGGGCATGGCAATGAGGAATTGGTTGGTGAGATTGATCCGGTCCGCACTCATTGTTCAGGGATTCTAATGATCGGCCACACTGCGGGGCTGTGGATCCCACGATCGAGTGTGCATTGGTCTGGTTCCGGCGCGATCTGCGGGTACAGGATCACGCCGCGCTGTACCACGCCCTGCGCCAGGCCCGCCGGGTGTGGTGCGTGTTCGTGTTCGACCGCGACATCCTGCAGCCGCTGCCACGGGCCGACCGGCGGGTCGAGTTCATACGCGACTGCCTGGTGGACCTCGACGGACAGATCGGAGCTCTGGGGCGATCCCATGGCGTCGACGGCGCCGGGCTGGTGGTGCTCGACGGTTGGCCGGTCGAAGCCATCCCCCGGCTCGCCGTGCGGTTGGGCGCCCAGGCCGTCTATGCCAACCATGACGACGACCCGGCAGCGCTGCACCGCGATGCCGCGGTACGTGGCGCCCTCGCCCAGGCTGGCATCGCCCTGCGCACCTCGAAGGACCATGTGGTCTTCGAGCGCGACGAAGTTCGCACCGCCGCGGGTGGCGCGTTTTCCGTCTACACGCCCTACAAGCAGGCTTGGCTGCGTCACTTGTCGCCGGACGATCTGCGCCCGTGGCCAGTGGCCCACCATGCGGCCGCGCTGGCGCCGCTACCCGAAGCCGAGCGCCGCCCGATACCGACCCTCGAGGCCATCGGCTTCCAGCGCACCAACCTGCACGAGCTGCGCCTTCCCACTGGGAGCACGGGGGCGACCGAACTCCTGGAGGAGTTCCTTGAACGCATCGACGACTATGGCGCCGCGCGTGACTTTCCGGCCAGGCGCGGCCCCAGCTACTTGTCGGTGCATCTGCGCTTTGGAACGCTGTCGATCCGGCATGTGGCCCGCGTGGCATGGGAGCACGCACAGTTTGCACCGCCCGGCCCCGGCACGATGACCGCACCTCAAGGCGCTCGATCTCCCACCAGCCAGAACGGTGCCCAGGTGTGGCTGTCCGAACTCATCTGGCGCGACTTCTATCACCAGATCCTGTATCACCATCCGCATGTGGTGGACCGTGCATTCCGGCCGGAGTACGACGCCCTGGCCTGGGAGCGCGGGCGAGAGGCGAACCAATGGTTCGATGCGTGGTGTGCCGGCCGTACCGGCTACCCACTCGTGGACGCCGGCATGCGCCAGTTGCTGCAGAGCGGCTACATGCACAACCGCCTGCGCATGGTGTGCGCAAGCTTTCTGACCAAGCACCTTGGCATCGACTGGCGGCGCGGCCAGGACTGGTTCGCCCTGCACCTGAACGATTACGACCTCGCCGCCAACAACGGCGGCTGGCAATGGGCGGCATCGACGGGCTGCGATGCGCAGCCGTACTTCCGTATCTTCAATCCGGTGACCCAGAGCCGGCGCTTCGACCCGCAAGGCCGATTCATCCGTCGCTATGTACCCGAGTTGACCGCCCTGCCCGACGACCTGATCCATGCGCCCTGGCTGGCGCGACCGCTGGACCTGGCAGCCGCCGGTGTGCAGATCGGCCGCGACTACCCCGCGCCATGCGTGAACCATGAGCAGGCACGGGCGCGCACGCTCGAGCGCTATGCAGCCGCGCGGCAGCGTCGGGTCTGAGACGGCGGTGGACCAGGAGCCTGTCGGGCACCTAGAACAGCTCGACGTCGCCGACCTTGTTGTCGTCGCCGAGTTCGCCGCGGCGCAGCAGGTCGGCATGGCTGCAGACCTGGTTGCGACCGTGAGTCTTCGCCCAGTAGACGGCCTTGTCGGCACGCTCGAATGCCGAACTGGGCGTGTCACCGGCCTTTAGCGCCGTATATCCCACCGAGACGGTGATGCGACCCACCTGGGGGAAGGTGTAGGCCTCGACACTGGCACGCAGCCGCTCGAATGCCGCTCCGGCGTCGGCGTCGTCTCCGCAGCGCATCATCACCACGAACTCCTCGCCGCCGAAGCGGTAGAGCCGGTCGTGGTAGCGAAAGCACGATCGCATCAGGCGCGACAGGAGCAGCAGCACCTCGTCGCCGATCAGGTGGCCGTAGGTGTCGTTGACCGACTTGAAGTGGTCGATGTCAAGCACACCGATGAAGTGAATCTGCCCGCTGCCGCGAGTCCGGCGGTCTTCGCTGCCCTCGGCGGTTGCCCCTTCGATGGCCTGCGACGACAGCTTGTAGAAGGCCTCGTCGAATGTCTTGCGATTGAGCAGGCCCGTGAGCGTGTCGCGCTCGCTGTAGTCGAGCAGGCTTTGGAAATTGCGGTAGATGCGCAGGATGCTCGCCACCAGGCGCTGCTGCTCGTCATCCAGCGGCTGCGCGGTCTCGACCTCGACCACGCCGGCGACGTCGCGATCCGTGAACAGCGGAAACACGCTGACGTGCGGATCGCCGGGCACGGCAACCATTTCGTGACTGTCGATTGCCGCCAGCCGCGCCGGGAAGTCTGTCAGCTTGGGCAGGCTGTCGAACTCGACCCACAAGGGATCGGCCGTGGCGGCGGCCTCGTCCGCGGTCAGGCGCGCACGGGTGAGCCAGCGCCTGGCGCTGGTGTCTTCGCCCACGCAACGGTGGATGGCCACGCGGCGCGGTTCAAGCAAGTCGCGCAGCGCGCCGGCAAGCGTGGTGTCGAGCACATCGCGGTCGCGAAAGCCCGTGAGCTCGGCCAGATGATCGACAACCTTGGACATGAGGGGTGCAACGGGTACCGGCGGTGCCGGTCAGGCCGGCACCGCCACACGAGCGTAGTTTGCCACCAAGGCCAGCAGTTCCTCTTCGGCGAATGGCTTGCCGAGGTAGTGATTGACACCGAGCTCGGCCGCGTAGTCGCGGTGCTTCTGCGCGATCCGAGACGTGATCATGATGATCGGCAGCTTGTTCAGCCGCTCGTCCACCCGCATGTTGCGCACCAGGTCGAAGCCGTCCATGCGCGGCATTTCGATGTCGGTGAGCACCACCGCCGGCAGTTCGTCGGCGAGCCTCTCCAGCCCCTCCAGGCCGTCCTTGGCCAGCGAGACGCGGTAGCCCTCGCGCTGGAGCAGTCGCTGCGTCACCCTGCGCACGGTCAGCGAGTCGTCCACGACCAGCACCAACGGTGCCTGGACGGCCTCTTCCTGCTGGACCTGCTGTTCCTGCTCGCGTCGCGCTGCTTCCAGCGCCGACACGGTGGCAGCCCGCGCAGTGGCGCCGTACAACGTGGCCAAGGCCACCGGGTTGTAAATCAGCGCCGGCTGGCCCGAGGGCAGCAACGTCATGCCGGTAAGCCCAGGCAACCGCGACAACTGCGGACCCAGGTTCTTGACGACCACTTCCTGGTTGCCGATCACTTCGTCCACATGCAGCACGACCCGCTGCGCCGCGCTGCGGATGACGACCACAGGCGCGGTCTTGCCAGTTGCGTGACCCAAAGGCGTGCCTTGCAGCAGGGCTCCGAGCCAGAAGAACGGTACATCGTGCTCTGCCCAGTGCACCGTACCCTGCCGATACGCCGCATCGAGCTCGGCCACCGGCATGCGGCGAACGATCTCGACCAGCGTCGAAGGCACGGCCACAGTCAGGCCAGCGCACCGCAGCATCACCACCTGGGTAACCGCGGTGGTCAGCGGCAGGACCAGCTTGAAGCTCGTGCCTTGGCCTGCCGCGGTAGCAGTCTCGATGCGGCCACCCATCGCGTTGACGTCAGCGCGGACCACGTCCATGCCGACGCCGCGCCCGGCCAGACCGGTCACCGACTCCGCCGTCGAGAAGCCGGAATGAAAAATGATGGCCGCCAGTTCGGCATCGGTGGCCGGCGCGTCCGCGGCCAGCAGACCCATCGCCACGCCGCGCTCGCGGATGCGCTGCAGGTTCAGGCCAGCGCCGTCGTCGCGGAAGTCGACACCGACTTCGTTGCCCTCCTGGCTGACCGAAATGACGATGCTTCCCACCGGATCCTTGCCAGCTTCCTGGCGCGCCTGCGGCGACTCGATGCCGTGCGCGACGCTGTTGCGCAGCAGGTGCTCGAACGAGCCGGTCATCCGGTCGAGCACGCCGCGGTCGACTTCGATCGAGCCGCCCACGATGTCCAGCCGCACCTGCTTACCGGTCTCCTTGGCCGCCTGGCGAACCACGCGATACAGGCGTTCGGACTGGCTCTCGAACTCCACCATCCGCGTGCGCAGCAGGTCCTCTTGCATGTCCCGCGTGAGGCGGGACTGCACAGCGAGCTCGTCTTCGGCAGATTGCAGCGTGCGCTGAAGCCCGCGCTGCACGGTGGCCACGTCGTTGACGGACTCGGCCATCATCCGCGTCAGTTCCTGGAACCGCGTGAAACGGTCCATCTCAAGCGGGTCGAATTGCAGCGCCGCCGCACGCGCGGCTTCCATGCGCGAGCCAATCTGGGTCTCGGCCTGGAGCTCGATGTCGCGCAGCTGCGCCCGCAGGCGTTCGAGGTTGTCGGTCAGGTCGGACAGCGCCGTCTTGATCTGGCCGACGTCGGACTCAATGCGCGAACGCGTGATGCTGACCTCACCGGCGTGATTGACCAGCCGGTCGAGCAGCGGCGCGCGCACCCGCACCGTGGCGGCATGCGCAGCAGCGGTACCCCTGGGCGCGTCTCCAGCAGCAGCTGCAACCGCCGCGCGGTCGAATCGGCTCCAGTCGATCTCACGCACGACGATCGGCTCGGGGGCAGGCGTCGGCTGGCTTGATGGCGCAGCCGAGTCAGCGGCCGCCTCGGGCTCGACATGGGCACCAGCCGTTTGCAGCTGTGCAGCCACGGCGGCGAGCGGCAACGGCTCGGCGGCCCGCGCGAGTTCGTCCAGCTCACCATGCTGCGACGCTGTCCACTCGGGTGCGGCATCGAGGGCTCCCGGCTCGGTCGCCGGTCCGAGATCGAGTGTCGCCGCCGCGGCCGGGTGCGACGGAGCAGGTTCACCACGACGCAACGCGTCGAATTGGGCTTCGATGACGTCGGCGCGGACCACCAGCGGCTCGATCGCGTCGGCCGTTGGATCCCCGTTGGCCAGCAGGTGCTCGATGGCGGTCTCGAGCCGGTGCGCCATTTCGCCCAGGCGCATCGCACCGGCCAGCCGGGCGCCGCCCTTCAGCGTGTGCAGGGTGCGCATGCATGCGGCGGCTGCGCCCGGCTCGCCAGGCCTGCGCATCCAATCGCGCAGTCGTGCCTGCAGCTGAGGTATCAGTTCCTGCCCTTCTTCCTCGAAGATGGGGAACAACTCATCGTCGATGGCATCGACCGCATCGATGTCCTCGTCGGAGTCCAGGGCGTCGACCCTGACTGTCGTCGCGCGTTCCGGTTCAGTCGGCGCCAAGGGGGTGAACGGCATCAGCGCCGGTTGCCCCAGGTCGCCGAAGGCGGTCGGAATGATGCCGCCGAGGACCGACGTCGGTTCGGGGGCGCGTTCTGCGGCGTCTTCGAGCCCGGTCACCGGCTCCGACGGTGCATGCTCGACAGCCGCCAGCCGCTCGACCAGATCGGCATCGGCAGGCTTCAGGAAGCCGGCCGCGAACTGGTGCAGCAGGCGGCGAATCTCGTCGGCCACGGCGGGGAACAGAGTCGACTCATCACCACGCGCATGACCGCGGTCATGCGAGCGCAGCAGGCAGTGTTCGAGCGAACGCGCCAGGTGCGACAAGCCCAGATAGCCCACGGTAGCCGACGAGCCGGCCAGTGAGTGCGCGAGCGCCACGGCCTGATCGCCCACCGCTCGATGCGGTTCGAGAGACCATTCGGCCAGGGCTGTGACCAACTTGCGCGAGAGTTCGTCGGCCTCGTTGAGGTAGATGTTGAACAGAGGAATGCTGATGCGCAGGTCACCGATGACCTTGACCTGTTCGACATCCTCTTCGGCAGGGCGCAGGGCTTCGTCACCGCGCAACGCTGCCCCATCGGCGGTGGCAGCCGCTTCTTGTGCCTCAGCAGCGGACGCTGCATCCAGCGCTTCTTCTTCAGCTGGCACTTGCTCGGATGCGTGCAGGTCAGCCAGATCGGAAGGTTCGGCTGGTTCGATCTCTGGCAGCCCCTCGCCGTTGGTCAGCATCAGGGCCTGCGACGGTACGGCCGGCGCTGTTGGTGAACTGTGCTCTTCGACTGGAAGCGCGACTGGCGCACCCGCTTCGGACGCTTCTGCCTGGTCGGCACCACCAGCATCGAGATCCGAGGGAAGCTCGAGCAGGTCGATGACCGGTGCCGACGGTGCTTCCACCGCGTCGGCAGCACTGGCGTCGATGGTTTCGCCGATGTCGATGACTTCCACGTCGGGCTGGGCAGTCACGGAGTCGGGCTCGAACAGCGGCTGCACCTCGACAGCCTCGGCGGGTCCGACCTCGGGCAGATCGAGCTCGATGAGATCGAATGCCGTGTTCTCGTCGACCACGCCTTCGGTCGTCGGTACGACGACTGGCTCTTCGAGCGGCGCACCGCCGGACACGGGCGCAGCACCTGGATCCGGCTCTGGCCCAGGACCGCCAATGCCCGGCGAGGGCTCGTCGAAGTCGACGTCCAGCAGCGGTGCCGCCGAAGGCCGGGCATCGGCCGCATCGACAAGCTCGATATCGGCGGGCAGCGCCAAATCAAACTGCGTATGGACAAACCCATCGCGAGCCGATTCGTCAGGTGCCGGTGAAACAGGCAACTCTGCCGCGGCTGCCGGGACCGAGTCCTCGGTTCTCAACACCGGAAGTGCCAGTGTGGGCTCGATCGACTCGTACGACGGGCTGGGGGGCACGTCGATCAACGTCGGGACTTCGGGCTCGACTTCCGGGCGCGGCCAGGCCTGCGTGGGCTCGATGGCATCGTAGGCGGGCACAGATGTGCGCTCCGCTGGCGCCGCCGTCCAGGCCAGAGTGGGCTCCTCCGCCAACGGCAAAGGCGCTTCGGCCACCGAGGGCAAGCGCAGGTCGAGATCTTCCGCCTGAGGCAGGTCGGGAATCCGTTCGACGAGCGTCGGAATGACGGGTTCGAGCGACTCGGTGAGTTCAGGCAGATCGAGCAGCAGTGGCTCCGGGTGCGCAACCGCAGCCGCACCAGACTCCACCCATGAGCCGGAATCGGCCGGCACGACTTCCTGCTCCTGGACAGGCTGGTCGTCCACCGCAGGTACCGCAGGCGACTCGGGCAGCAGGTCCACGGTCTCGGCCAGGGCCGCAGGCTCCGCAGCGGGTTGCGACTGCGCCAACGCCGCGCCGTCCGTCAGCGCTTCGCCGATCGACAGTCGGCGCCCGTCCAGGCGCAACGCATCGGCACACCGTGTCACCGGCTCGTGGCGGAATGCGCCAGCCTGGCCAAGCGCGATGGCGTCGACCCACTGCTCAAAGTGATCGAGCACCTCGGACGAAAAGCCCCGCAGGTTTCCATCGGCTGGCGCCGAGTCAGCCAGCCGCGCGTTGTAGAGCTGCTCGCAGGCCCATGCCGCTTCGCCGAATTCGCGCAACCCGACCATGCGCGAACTGCCCTTGAGCGTGTGGAACGCCCGGCGCACGGTGGTCAACGCAGCCGCATCGCCAGGCCGGTCCTGCAATTCGACCAGCGAGGAACGCGCACCGTCGATCACTTCGCGCGCCTCCTCCAGGAAGATCTCGCGCATCTCGAGATCTTCTTCGAGTCCGGTGTCGCCAGGCGCAACAGGCGCGGATGCCGGTGGCACCGGGCGCACGGGCTCGGGCATCGGCAGCGGCGGTGCCGCGCCCAGGAGCGGCACGGTCAGCTCGGTGATCGACTCGGACAGTCGCCGGGCAGCCTCGTTCAAGCCGGTACCTTCGTGGGCCAGAGCCGCCTGGGCGCGGTGCGCGGCCTCGGCCAACGCGGGTTCGTCGGCCGCGCGCGCCTGCTGCGACAGCCGCTCCAGGTCCTGCGTGATGCGTTGCACGTCGGCGTCGGGCTCGGCGCTCGCTGTGACGAGGCTCTGGGCGCGCTCGACCAGCGTGTCGGCGTCGCTGACGGTCAGCGGGGCCTCGGCCACGTCAGACGCACGCTCTGCACGGGCAACCGTTGCCGTCAGGCGACCCGTCGCTGCATCGAAGCGGAACAACGACTTCGCCATGCTCGGCTGGACACTGACCATGTCGATCAGGAAGCTCAGCGCGCCCAGGTTGTCGGCGAGTTGGTTGAACGCATGCAGCGGTGCGCCACGCTCGGCGTCAATCTCGGTATTGGCCAGTGCGTCGACGTCGTCGCGCATGCGCACGACGGCCTGGGAAGCCTGGTCGAGACCCAGCACGGACAGCACGCCACGCATCGCCGACAGCTGTGCCGGCACAGGAATGAGCAGTTCGCGGCGCGTCGGGCTGCGGAAGTACTGGTCGATCTGCTTCTCGACATCCGACAACGAACTGCGCAACTCCTGGACAACGCTGCCCATGGTCTGCCGGTCGGACACCCGCCGGTAGAGCTCCTCCATCCAGCGCTCCAGCGCACCAGGGTCGCGGCCCATACGGACGTCATCGATGCGTTGGGCCAGCCTCTGCACGCGCTGGGCCATTTCGGGGTGGTCGAAGTCTCCGTCTTCGAGCGAGGCATCCAGGTAAAGCAGGGCCGTCGCCACTTCCATGGCCAAGTCGGGGCCAGGCTCGCGCCCGGACTGCAGCGTTTGTGCCGCTGCTGCCTGCAGGGCGCGCGACAGCACCTCGCCTTCGGCGTACAGGCGCTGCAGCGAGTCACCTACCAGCGCGAACGGCTCATTCAGCCCCGGCAGGCGCGCCATTTCGCCAGCGGCCACTGCGGACCAACACTCCTTGGCTGCGGCCACCCGCTTGCGGGCCTGGGTGACCCAGGCCGGGTCGAACCGACCGAGACTCGGCACCTCGTAGTCGACCGGTGGCTCGACAGTCAGCTCATATGCGGCGCGCACGGCCTGCAGCCGCGGCCCCATCGGCTGCGAGCCATCGGCGCGCGCCTGGGCGCAGAAGAACAGCAGGTCGTGCGCCAGCCGATCCGACGGCTCGGACTGGCGGCCGGCGCGCATCTGCGCCAGCAGGCGCGAGGCGACGCGCTTGCCGTAGACATCGATCGGAACGCAGCCATCGGCAACGCCCTCGAAGTAGGCTGCGGCCAAGTTCCAAAGCGTCGACTGGTGCGCGTCGGCACCGCAACCCAGGCTGGCAAAGATCGCGCTCATGCGCCGTGCAGCTGTCGGCGCACCGCCTCGCATCAGCGGCAGCAGTTGGGCCTCGACCTCCGTGATGGCCGAGGCATCGGCCTCGCACGCGAGAGCCTGTGGATCGGCCGGCACCTCCCGCCACTGCCACTCGCGTGCCCAGAGATCGGCCGGATGGATGCGGGAGGCACCCGCCAACTCCTGGAGGGCGCGGTACTGGGCGAACATTGCCAGCGTGGCCACCGGCTTGCCTGCAAGGCGTCTTCCCAGATAGTCGAGCAGGGCGAACGATCCCTGCTCGATGGTGCGCACCGCCGCTGGCGTGATCAATTTCGGCTTGGCCGCCATGCGCACCAGCGCCGCCTCGGCCGCACGCAATGGCTGTGCCGCAACACCCAGACCCACGAGTTCAAGGGCCCCCACGCTCTGGTGCACCTGCGTGCGCGCCTGTCGAAGGATGGCCGGATCCACGCCTTCGACATCGGATGCGCCTGCGGCCTCGGCCTCCTTGAGGTAGCGATACAGCGCCTTGTGCGCCGCTTCGAGAGAGCGCCGCAACTCGTCGTACACCCACGACAGGGTGCTGAGGTCTTCGGTGGCGGCGGTATGCAGCGTGGGCGACATGGTGGGGACGTTCGCCGAATCAGGCGATCTTGAACCGGGCCACCGACTGCTTCAGCTCTTCGGCCGAGCGGGACAGTTCGCGCACCATCTGCGCGGTCGACCGCGTGCCCTCTCCAGTCTGTTCGGTCACGGCAAAGATGTGCTGGATGTTGCTCGCCACAACGTTGGCCGAATCGGCTTCACGCAACGCCTGGGACGAAATGCTCTCGATCAGCTCGGCCAGTTGCCGCGTGACTCGGTCGATGTCGCCCAGCGCCGAGCCGGCCGCGTCGGACAGTCGTGCCCCGTCGACCACGCCTTGCGTGGAGCGCGCCATGGCCGCGACCGCATCCTGCGTGTCGGTCTGAATGGTCTTCACCAGTGCCGAGATCTGGCGCGTGGCGTCGGCAGAACGTTCAGCCAGACGCTGCACTTCCTCGGCAACCACCGAGAAGCCCCGCCCCGCTTCGCCGGCTGACGCCGCCTGGATGGCGGCGTTCAAGGCCAGCACGTTGGTCTGCTCGGTAATGTCGGAAATCAGCTCGGTGATTTCACCGATCTCCTGCGACGATTCGCCCAGTCGCTTGATCCGCTTCGAGGTCTCCTGGATCTGGTCGCGGATCGCGTTCATACCGCCGATGGAGTTCTGCACCGCCGTCAGGCCGGACTCGGCTGCCTCCAGTGAGCGTCGGGCCACATGGGCCGACTGCTGCGCCTGCGCCGACACTTCGTTGATTCGAGCCGCCATCTGCAGCACCGATTCACCGGTCTCGCGAATCTCGCGCAGCTGTTCGTCGGATGCCGCGAGCAGTTCGGTCGACGTCGTCTCGACCTGCTGGGTGGTCTCGGTCACCCGGCTCACCGTGCCCTGCACCTGCGACACCAGGTTGCGCAGCTCTTCCACCGTGTAGTTCACCGAGTCGGCGATGGCACCGGTGATGTCCTCGGTCACGGTGGCCTGCTGGGTCAGGTCGCCCTCGGCCACCGCCTGCAGCTCGTTCATCAACCGCAAGATGGCCGCCTGGTTGGCGTCGTTCACGCGCTTGGCTTCCTGCTCCTGGCGCTCGGCCTCCTGTCGCTGCGCTTCGGCCAGCAGAGCACGCTGCCCCTGGTCCTGCACATACAGGCGCAGGAAGCCCAGACCACCGGCCACCAACAGGACCGCTGCAGCCAGGATGCCTGCCACGTGGATGGCACCGATGCCGCCGGCGTTGGCCAGACGCTCCTGCACGGCCTCGAGACCCTTGCGCAGCGGCTCACTGTCCTGCACCACGGCCACCTGCGCTTCACGAGCAGTCACCAGACCCTGCAGGTTGCCAAGAATGGCGCTGGCCTGGGTGCGTGTCTCTTCGTACTGCTTCACCAGCAGTTGCAGTTGCTCTTTGGTCTGGGGGTCGCGCGTCGGCGGCAGGCGCAGCTCCGGATTTCCGTTGAGCAGACCTTCGGCTATCTCACGGAACGAGTTCAAGTCTTTTCCGAGCAGGAACACAGCCTCGGGACTGACCCCCTCCATGGTCAGGAATTCGTTGGCGCTCTTGCCGATGCGCTGGGTCAGCATCACGAGCTGGCCGGACGCCGACAACTCGGCCGGACTGGCGTTCTGCTGCAGCTTCAGGGAGGAAATCGTCTCGGCGGTCTCCAGCAGGTCCGACGACTGCCGGTTGATGGTGCGCAGCGCCTCGCCCACCTGCGTCAGCGTCTTTTGCTGGCCCAGCACGTGATTCGCGCTCTTTTCCGCGCGGTCGATCAGGGGCAACAGCGGTTCGACCGAGTCCTGCACCGCACCAGGTACGGCCTGTATGTCGGCACCGCCCGCCTTCAGGGCGCGCACGTTCGCCGCCAGCACCGCTGCGGACTCCTTCACTTCCGGGAACGCCTGTGCGCTGCCCACCAGCGCCTGCGACACGGCCTTGGCCAAACGCTGCGACTGCATCAGCGCCTGGCCAGTGGCGCCCACCTGCGCCGCATTGCGGCTCGCGCCCAACAGTGCCGCGCCGACGGAACCTGCCAACACGACCACGCCGACGATGATGAGGCCGAACAGGATGCGCTGCTGTTCGGGCAATGGCCGGTCGCCGATCAAAGGCAGCGCCGCAGCAGCCACCGGCGCCCCGTCGGCACCCGCGGTCAGGCGCGACTCGGCGAAGTCCTGCGCCAGCTCCGACGGAGCGGCTTCGGAGATGATGGACGAATCCGCAGCGGCTGGCAGCGCATTCATGTCCAGCGTCACATGCCCGTGACGATGGCTGGTGTCGGGATTGGGGTCGTCCGCGCCACCCCCGTCGGCCGCCGCCTGCAACTCATCGAAGCCTCGCGGTGCCTGGGGCTGTTCCCCCGTGTTCCAGCCCTTGCCCTTGAGTTTGTCCAGGAAGCCCATGACGTTTCCTCTTCGTTCTGCTCACGTGCCGCAGGGCATGTGACGTGCTTCGGTGCCAGCCAACTCAGCCGGCAATACCCAGAAATTGCTGTTGCCCGGCCAATTCGGCCAGACCGATTTCCTGCCACACCTTGCCCCGTGCATCTGCCCAACGATGAGCGGCGAACGAAGGGCGCTGCGAGCTGTCGCCATCGTCGCGCACCATGTCGGCCGCGTGACGCAAACCGTCCAGGCGATCGACCAGCAGCGCGCAGTTCATACCCAGGGCGGCGTTGAGCGCCACCAAGCGTCCCTGTTCACGTGCCGCGCCTTCTGGCGCATGCGTCCGCAGACCCAGGAAACCAGCGAGGTCGACCACGGCGTACAGGCCGCCGCGCAGGTTGGACACACCCATCATCCAGGAGTGCGTATGCGGCACCGGCACGACTGCGGCGAGATCAAAGATCTCCCCAGCCTGCTGCAAGGGAAACAACACGCCCTGGCCGGCGCAGTCGACAGCCAGCCAGGACTGGCCCGGCTGCTCGGTGCGCACCGCTTGCATGCGGGCGGCCAGGCGATTCTGGAGTTCGCGCAGTGCTTCCTTGTTGGCCATGTCGTCGGTGCGCCGGGCGGGCGATCGTCAGTCGAACTGCTTGATCTTGGCGATCAACTCGTCGGCCACCACAGGCTTGACGACGTAGTCCTTGGCGCCCTGGCGCATGCCCCAGACGCGGTCGGTTTCCTGATTCTTGCTCGTGCACATGATCACCGGGATTGCGCTGAACCGCGGGTCACGCGTGATCGCACGGGTCAATTGGAACCCGTTCTGCCCAGGCATCACCACGTCCATCAGGATGAGATCGGGTTTGTCTTCCTCGAGCCGGCGCATCGCATCCTCACCGCCTTCGGCGGTGCGCACGCTGTAGCCGCGCTTGGTAAGCAGCTCGGACAGGAAGTGGAGCTCAGTTTTGGAATCGTCGACCAACAAGATCTTTTGTACAGGCATGTCAGCTCTCCCCCGCTACTACCGGAAAAGGCGGGTGCTCAGGATTGTGGATGATGCGCCGCACCGGCAGCGCCGCTGAACTGCTGGACGGCCTTCAAGAGCTGGTCTTTCGTGAAAGGCTTGGTAAGGTAATCCTCTGAACCGACCATGCGCCCGCGCGCTTTGTCGAACAGACCGTCCTTGGACGACAGCATGATCACGGGCACATGTGCGAAGCGCGGATTGCGCTTGATGATCGCGCAGGTCTGGTAACCATCCAAGCGCGGCATGAGGATGTCGCAGAAGATCAACTGCGGGTCGTGGTCGTTGATCTTGGCCAGGGCGTCGAAGCCGTCCTCGGCCAACAGCACCTCGTGGCCGCCCTGGCGCAGGAAGATCTCGGCGCTGCGCCGTATCGTGTTGCTGTCGTCGATGACCAGCACGCGGGTTCCGGCAGCGGGCACGGCGTCGACTACTGGAAGATCCACCCTCGGTGCTCCTTGGCGGCGTAACGGGTCATGATGCGCGATCGGTCCCGGGCCTCGTTGCCGCGGATCAGACAGGCACCATCTCGAAGTCCTCCTTGCGTGCACCGCATTCGGGACATGTCCAGTTCATCGGGACATCGGCCCATCGCGTGCCGGGAGGAATACCATGATCGGGGTCGCCTGCGGCTTCGTCATAGATCCAGCCGCAGATCAGGCACATCCAGGTGCGCGATTCGGTCACGGGACGGGTCATATCACTACAATGAAGCAAACATTTTAGCCACGCGAGTTCCCGAAAACACAAGGACTCGTAGGCACATACGCAACATTCTTCAATTCTTTCTCGAGGTTGGCGTGAAGCCTGCACGGCAGCCCCCGGGGAACCACTGACTCGCGATCCATGAACCCAGAAGCCCCCGCCGGCATGGCCGGCGAAGCCGAAGCGCCGGAATCCCCGGCACCGGCGTGCGTGATGTGCTTCAACGCGGCCGACCCCACCGGCGCAGGCGGACTGCCAGGCGACATCGCGACCCTGGCCGCCATGGGCGCGCATGCCCTGCCGGTCACCACTGCCATCTTGCTGCGCGATTCGGCCGAAATCTTCGACCAGCATGCGCTCGACCCCGACGTCGTGGTGGAGCAGGCCCGCACGGTGCTGGAGGACATCACGGTCACGGGCTGGAAGGTCGGCTTCCTGGGCAGCGCCGAGGGGGTCAGCGCGGTGGCCGAAATCCTGTCGGACTACCCGGACGTTCCTCTGGTGTCGTATCTGCCCAACCTGGGCTGGCTCGACGACGACACGGCCCAGCCCTACCTCGAGGCCTTCAAGGAGCTGATCCTCCCGGCCACCGAGGTTCTGGTGGGCAGCCACAAGACGCTCACCGACTTTCTGCTGCCCGACTGGGACAGCGAGCGGCCCCCCTCGGCTCGCGAACTGGCGGTGGCCGCCGGCGAGCGGGGCACCCGTTACGTGCTGGTAACGGGCATCCACCTCAGTTCGAAGGGCGCCGAACAGTTCATCGACAACGTGCTCGCATCGCCGCAGGGCGCCCTGACCGGCGAGAAGTTCGAGATGTTCGACACTTCGTTCGTGGGCGCCGGCGACACGCTGTCTGCCGCCCTGGCTGCCCTGCTGGCCAGTGGCGGCGAGTTGCACGCGGCCGTGGGTGAAGCACTCGCGTTCATGGACCAGAGCCTGGACGCCGGATTCCGCCCCGGCATGGGCAGCGTCATGCCCGACCGCTTTTTCTGGGCAGTTCCGCCAGCGGAAGATGAGTCCGATGCCACGGCCGCCCCCGATGCCCCCGCCACTGAAGAACCACCGACCAAGTCCCCTGCTCGCCGTGTCCACTAATCAGCAGTTGTTCGAGCGCGCGCAGCGCGTCATTCCCGGCGGGGTGAACTCGCCGGTGCGCGCCTTTCGCGCCGTAGGCGGCACGCCGCGCTTCATAGCCCGTGCGCAGGGCGCCTACATGTGGGACGCCGAGGGACGGCGCTACGTCGACTACATCGGCTCCTGGGGCCCGATGATCCTCGGCCACGGCCACCCGGCGGTGCTCGAGGCGGTGCAGCGTGCGGTCGCAGACGGGCTGAGCTTCGGTGCACCCACCGAGCGCGAGATCGAACTGGCCGAGGCCATCGTGGCGCTGGTGCCCAGCATCGAGCAGGTGCGGCTGGTGAGTTCGGGCACCGAGGCGGCCATGAGCGCCATCCGCCTGGCGCGCGGCGCCACCGGCCGCAGCATGCTGATCAAGTTCGAGGGCTGTTACCACGGTCACGCCGATGCCCTGCTGGTCAAGGCCGGGTCGGGGCTGGCCACCTTCGGGCACCCCACCAGCGCAGGCGTTCCGGCCGAAGTGGTGCAGCACACTCTGGTGCTCGAGTACAACAACCTGACGCAGCTCGAGGCGGCATTCGATGCACACGGTGCGCAGCTGGCCTGCGTCATCATCGAGCCCATCGCGGGCAACATGAACTTCGTGCGTGCCAGTGTCCCGTTCATGCAGCGACTGCGCGAGCTGTGCACCCGCCATGGCGCGCTGCTGGTGATGGACGAGGTGATGACCGGCTTTCGCGTAGCGCTCGGCGGCGCACAAAGCCTGTACGGGCAGGTCATTCCGGGTTTCAGGCCCGACGTCAGCGTCTTTGGCAAGGTCATCGGCGGCGGCATGCCGCTGGCAGCCTTCGGCACCACGCGCGACATCATGGCCCAGTTGGCACCACTCGGGCCGGTGTACCAGGCCGGCACGCTGTCGGGCAACCCGGTGGCGACTGCCTGCGGACTGGCCACACTGCGTGAGGTCGCGCGCCCCGGATTCCACGACGCGCTCGCAAAGCGCACCCGCGAACTGGTGCAGGGCCTGCAATCGGCCGCTCGCGATGCCGGTGTGCCGTTCGAGGCCGATTGCGAAGGCGGCATGTTCGGCTTCTTCTTCCCGCGCGAGCCGGACCAAGGCCTGCCGCAAAACTACGGCGCCGTGATGGCCACCGACGGCCCGCGGTTCAATCGGTTCTTTCACGCGATGCTCGACCGCGGCGTCTATCTGGCCCCGGCACTGTACGAAGCTGGTTTCGTGAGCGCCGCCCATACCGAAGCCGACGTGCAAACCACCGTGGACGCCGCGCGCGCCGCGCTCGCCGCATGATCGAGTCGGTTCAGGTGCTGGGCCAGCCGGCCATGCGCCTGTCCTGCGCAGACGGGGCGCAGGCCACGGTGCTGATGCAAGGCGCTCAGGTCGTTTCCTGGATACCGGCGGGCGACGTGGAACGGCTGTACCTGTCGCCTCTGGCCTCGGCCGGCCAGGGCCAGGCCGTGCGCGGCGGCATCCCGGTCATCTTTCCGCAATTCGAACGTCGCGGGCCGTTGCCGCGCCACGGCTTCGCCCGCCTGTACACCTGGCAATGGGTCGAAGGCCACGACCGCGGCAGCCACGCCATGGGCCTGTGGCGGTTGACCGACGACGAGCGCACGCGCGCGCTGTGGCCTCACGGCTTCGAGGCCGAGCTGTGCGTGAGCGTCGAGAGCGGGTGCCTCGAGGTCGAATTGGCAGTGGCGAACACCGGCGCCACCGCGTTCGACTTCACGGCCGCACTCCACACCTACCTGCGCTGCGATGATCTGACGCGCACGCGTCTGCACGGTCTGCACGGCGCGCCTTTCGAGGACAGCCTGGATGGCCGCACCGGACGCCAGGAAATCGACCCGATGGGCTTCCAGGGCGAGATCGACCGCATCTACGGTCCCGTGCGCGATGTGCTGCACCTGGCCAGCGGCCTGGGCAGGCTGTCGATACACGCGCAGGACATGCCCGATCGCGTGGTCTGGAACCCCGGGCCGGACAAGGCCGCGGCCTTGCCCGACCTGCCGCCTGACGACTGGCGTCGCATGCTGTGTGTCGAGTCGGGCTGCGTTCGCCAGCCCGTGCACCTGAGCCCTGGCGACGAGTGGATCGGACGGCAGCGCATCGACGCGTGAGCCGCCGGGCCACGCACTGCTTACGCGACTTCCCATGCACATTCACATCCTGGGCATCTGCGGCACGTTCATGGGCGGGCTGGCCGCCATCGCCCGCGAGGCCGGCCACCGTGTGACCGGCTGCGACGCCAACGTCTATCCGCCCATGAGCGATCAGCTGCGGGCGCTGGGCATCGATCTCATCGAGGGCTTCGATGCCGCGCAGCTGCAGCTGCACCCCGATCTATTCGTGGTGGGCAACGTCGTCACGCGCGGCAACGCACTGATCGAGGCCATCCTCGACGCCGGCGCGCCGATGACCAGCGGCCCGCAGTGGCTGGCCGAGCATGTGTTGCAGGGCCGGCACGTGCTGGCCGTGGCCGGCACGCACGGCAAGACGACCACCACCTCGATGCTCGCCTGGATCCTCGAAAGCGCGGGGTTCGAGCCGGGCTTTCTCGTCGGCGGCGTGCCCTGCAACTTCGGCATCTCGGCGCGCTTGGGGCAGGGGCGATGCTTCGTGATCGAAGCCGACGAGTACGACACGGCCTTCTTCGACAAGCGCAGCAAGTTCGTGCACTACCGCCCGCGCACTGCGGTGCTGAACAACCTCGAGTTCGATCATGCCGACATCTTTGCCGACCTGGCCGCCATCGAGACGCAGTTCCATCACTTGGTGCGCACCGTGCCGGCGAGTGGCCGGCTGGTCGTGAACGCGCGGGAGGACGCCCTGGGGCGCGTCCTGGCCCGGGGTTGCTGGAGCGAAGTGCTGCGGTTCGGGTCCCGAAAGGAGGAGCCCGGCAGCCTGCGCGCCCGAGGCGAACCGCACGCCTTCGACGTGCTGCGGGGCAGCCTGAAGGTCGGGCGCGTGGAGTGGCCCTTGCTGGGTGAGCACAACCAGTTGAACGCCCTGGCGGCGCTCGGCGCGGCCGAGCACGTGGGCATCGACCCGCAAGCCGCCTCGGCCGCACTGGCGGGATTTCGCAATGTGCGCCGCCGCCTCGAGCGCGTGGGCGAGGTCGCCGGCGTGACGGTCTACGACGACTTCGCTCACCACCCCACCGCCATGCGCACGACCGTCGATGGGTTGCGCCGCAAGGTCGGGCTGCAGCGCATCCTGGCGGTGTTCGAGCCGCGCAGCAACACCATGAAGCTGGGCTCGATGAAGGCCCAGTTGCCCTGGGCCCTGGAGGAGGCCGACATCGCCTTCTGCCTGCAAGGGCCCTACGGATGGAGCGCGCGCGAAGCGCTGTCGCCGATGGGCGAGCGCGCGGTGGTGGCCGACGACGTGGATGCACTGGTGGCGGCCATCGTCAAAGTCGCACGATCGGGCGACCATGTGCTGGCGATGAGCAACGGCAGCTTCGGTGGCCTTCACGGACGGCTGCTGCAGGCCCTGGCACGCACATGACGCAGCCCGCACCCGGCTCGCGCGATCCGTCGGCACACGACCCAACAGGGCACGGCGCGCCTGCTCTGAATCACGTGTTGTACCTGCACGGCTTCCGGTCCTCGCCCGCGTCGTTCAAGGCGCGCATGCTCGAGCGCTGGCTGGGCGAGCCACGACCCCAGGTGCACTGGGCATGTCCACAACTGCCCCCATCGCCCGCCCAAGCCTGGCACCTGATCCGCCAGTTGAGCGATCGCTGGCCCGCCGAGGGCATGGCGGTGATTGGCAGCTCACTCGGCGGCTATTACGCCACCGCTCTGGCCGAGGCCCGAGGCTGCAGGGCGCTCGTGCTCAACCCGGCGGTCGACCCTGCGCGTGACCTGCAGGCGTACATCGGCTTGCAGACACAGTACCACCGGCCCGACGAACACTTCGAGTTCCGCCCTGAGTACATCGACGAACTGCGCAGCCTGTGCCCGGCAACGCTGGCGCGGCCGCAGCGCTACGGCGCCATCATCGCCCGGGGCGACGAGTTGCTGGACTGGCGCGAGATGGCCGCCCGCTACGCCGGTGCCGACATGCTGCTGCTCGAAGGCAGCGATCACGCACTGTCGGACTTCGAGCAACACCTGCCCTGGGTCCGGCGGTGGCTCACGATGGGACAATCGGCGCGGTGAACTACGCCCTGTTCGACGACGCTGGCAAGTTTCTCGCCGGCCGCGTGATGTCCGACACCGATGCCTCGCTGACGATCGAGCTCGACTCGGGCAAGCGCGTCAAGGTCAAGGCTGCCCACGTGCTGCTTCGCTTCGGCGCGCCGGTACCGGCGCAACTCATGGAACGCGCCCACGCGCTGGCCGGCGAGATCGATCTCGACCTGGCCTGGGAATTCGCGCCCGAGGGCGAGTTCGGCTTTGCCGACCTCGCACGCGAGTATTTCGATGCCAACGCGGGCGCCGAGCAGCAGGCCGCCGCGCTGCTGCGGTTGTTCGATGCGCCGCACTACTTTCGCCGCGCTGGGAAGGGGCGCTTCCGCAAGGCGCCCCAGGACGTGGTGCAAGCGGCCTTGCTGGCCATCGAACGCAAGCAGCAGGTGGCCGCGCAGATCGACGCCTGGGCCGCCGAGTTGCAGGCCGGCCGCTGCCCGGCACCGGTGCAGGAGCAGCTCTATCGGATCTTGTTCAAGCCCGACAAGAATGCGCCGGAGTACAAGGCCGTGGTCGAGGCGGCACGGCGTTCGCAGCGCGCGCCGCTCGATCTGCTCAAGGCCGCGGGCGCCATCGATTCACCCTACCAGTTCCACTGGCGGCGCTTTCTGTTCGAGCAGTTCCCGCGCGGCACGGGCTTCCCCGCGTTGTCGGCACCTGCACCTGAAGGCCGCCTGGAACTCGCCCCGGTGCAGGCGTTCTCGATCGACGACTCACTGACCACCGAGATCGACGACGCGCTGTCGGTGACCGGGCTGGGCAGTGGCACCGTGGTGTTCGGCGTGCACATCGCCGCCCCGGGCCTGGCCATCACCCCGGATTCGCCGGTCGACAAGGTGGCGCGCGAACGGCTGTCCACCGTCTACATGCCGGGCTGGAAGATCACCATGCTGCCCGACGATGTGGTGCAGGCCTATACCCTCATCGAGGGCCGCGATTGTCCGGCTGTGAGCGCGTATTTCACGATCGACGAGTCCAGCCTCGAAGTGCGCGAGGTGCAGACCCGGCTCGAGCGCGTGCCGATCGCCGCCAACCTGCGCCACGACCAGCTCGACGATGTCGTCACCGAGGCCTCGCTCACCGGCGAGGCCGTGGCCGAGTACCCGTTCGCGGCGGAACTGGCCTTCGCTTTCGCGCTGGCCCGCCAGCTCAAGGCCCGGCGCGAACAGGTGCGCGGCAAGCCCGAGACCTTCAACCGCCCCGACTACAACTTTCGCCTGCAGCGGCCCGGCGGTGACTCGGGCCGCGAGCCCGATGGCAGCGAGACCGTTGTCATCACCGAGCGGCGGCGCGGCGCGCCGCTGGACCTGATCGTCTCGGAGGCCATGATCCTTGCCAACAGCCACTGGGGCGGATGGCTGGCGGAGCTGGGCGTGCCCGGCATCTACCGCAGCCAGGCCAGCTTGGCCCCGGGCATCAAGGTGCGCATGGGTGTCAAGCCCGCACCCCATGCCGGCATGGGCGTGGCGCAGTACACCTGGGCCACCTCGCCACTGCGCCGCTACGTCGACCTCGTCAACCAGTGGCAGATCATCGCCTGCGCCCGCCACGGCCGCACTGCGGCTCTGGCCGCACCGTTCCGACCGCGAGACGCCACCCTGTTCTCGGTCATCTCGTCCTTCGACGCGGCTTACGCCGCCTATGGTGACTTCCAGCACGGCGTCGAGCGGTACTGGGCACTGCGCTGGCTCGAGCAGCAGGCAGTGGCGGAGCTCGATGCCGCCGTCCTCAAGGAAGGGTTGGTGCGCGCCGACAGCCTGCCTCTGGTGTTCCGTGCGCTGGGCTGCGAGAGCCTGCCGCGGGGCACCCGCGTGCGCGTGCGCCTCACCGGAATCGATTTGCTGACCTTGGACCTGCATGCCGCGCTGCTGGCCCGTATCGAGGACCAGCCTTCCGTTGTTGCCGCTGAGGACAGCGAGGATGGCGAGGACGAGCAGGCCGTCTCGCCGTTGGCCCTGGCCATCGACCTGGCCGACGGCGAGCCCGTGACGGCGGCGCCGCCGGCCTGACCTGTCACCATGCGGCTGCGCTGGCAACGGCTGGGAACGCTGCACGCGGCGTTGTTGTTTTCGCTTGCGCTGCACGCGGCCCTGCTCACGATGCGTTTCGTCGATCCTGAGGGTTTCAACCGGGTGTTTGCCGACACGCCACTCGAGGTCACCTTGGTCAACGCCCGAGGCGACGAAGCGCCGACCACTGCGCAGGCCATCGCCCAGGCGGCCCTGGCCGGCGGCGGCGAGCTGGCGCAGGGGCGCGCGACATCTCCGCTGCCGGCGACGGCCCAAGTCGAACTGGGCGACTCGACCGAGGAAGCCCGCAGGCGCATCGAGCGGTTGCAGGATCAGCAGCAGCAACTGCTGGCACAGATCCGTCGTGAACTTGCCACGCTGCCGCCGCCCGACCCTCAACGCGAAGGCGGGTCACAATCGGAGCGCGAACAGGAGGAGCGGCGGCGGCAGATGCTCAAGCTGCTGGCCGAAATCGAGAAGCGCGTCAACGACGAGAATGCGCGGCCCAAGAAGCGCTACATCAGTCCGGCCACCCGGGAGGAGGTCTACGCGCTGTATTACGACCAGTTGCGCCGACGCATCGAGGACCGCGGCACGCGAGACTTCCCGGAGTACCGCGGCCGCAAGCTCTACGGCGAGCTGACCATGAACGTCACCGTGGACGCCCGCGGACGCGTGGTCGATGCCGAAGTTGTTCGTGGTTCCGGCAACCGGCTGCTCGACCGACGAGCCGTCGCGATCGTCCACGCGGCCAGCCCCTTCGGCTCCTTCAGTTCGGCCATGCGCCAGCAGGCCGACCAGATTGTCGTCACGTCGCGATTCCGCTTCACCCGCGAGGAAGGCCTCGCCACCACTTTGAGCACGAACGCCCCATGACTCTTCCCGATCGCTATGCGGTCATCGGCCATCCCGTGTCCCACAGCCAGTCGCCGTGGATCCATGCCGAGTTCGCCCGCCAGACCAGGCAGGTCATCGACTACGGGCGCATCGACTGCCCGGAAGGCGCGTTCGACGTCACCGTCGGGTCGTTCGCGCGAAGTGGCGACCCAACCGCAGGCGTCGGCAGGGCGTGCGGCTGCAACGTCACCATTCCGTTCAAGTCGCAGGCGATGGCGCTTGCAAGCCGGGTGAGCGCGCGCGCACGGCTGGCCGAAGCGGCGAACACGCTGCGCTTCGACGAGTCGGGGTGGTTCGCCGATAACACCGATGGCGTCGGCCTGGTGCGCGACCTCGCGATCAACGCAGGCATCACGTTGGCGGACAGTCGGATTCTGCTGATCGGCGCGGGTGGTGCGGCCTGCGGCGTGCTGGGGCCACTCATCGAGGCCCGGCCGCGCACCATCCAGGTTGTCAATCGAACAGCCTCCAAGGCCCACGATCTGGTGGCCCGCCACACGGCGCTGGCAGAGTCGCACGCCGTGGAACTGCGCGCCGGCGGGGTCGCCGAGGCCGGGTCGGGCTACACCATCGTGCTCAACTGCAGCGCGAGCAGCTTGACTGGCGCCGCCATCCCGGTGCCCGCTCGGGTGCTTTCGCCGGGCGCATGGGCCGTGGACCTGATGTACGGTGCAGCGGCGCAGCCGTTCGTTGACTGGGCGCAAGCCCATGGCGCGAAGGGGCGCGATGGGCTCGGCATGCTGGTCGAACAGGCTGCCGAGGCTTTTCACCTGTGGCGCGGCGTTCGGCCAGCCACCGAGCCGGTGTTGGCGGCGTTGCGGCTTCGGCTCAGCTCGAGCTGATCTCGCGAACAGCGTCAACACCTGCGTTCGAACGCCATTGCCATGGCCCGATCAGCGTCTCCCTGGTTGCGTTCCGCCGTGCGACTGGGAGCACTCATCGCGCTGTGTTCGCTGGCTCTGGAAGTCACCTTCGCGGTCCGTGTCGCGTTGATGGCAGTCGTGGATCCTCACTCCACCAGCTTTCAGCGCAGCGAGGCTTGGCGGCTCGTGCAGGCCGGCAGATTTGCATGGCGACAGCAATGGGTCGACGACACGGCCATCTCAAACCATCTGAGGCGCGCGGTGATTGCCGCGGAGGACGCCGGGTTCACCGAGCATTCGGGAGTGGAATGGGAGGCCATCGAGCGTGCCTGGTCCAAGAACACGCAGCGCACCCAGCGGCCCGGCAAGCGGCCGGCAAAGCTGGTCGGGGGCTCCACCATCACCCAGCAACTGGCCAAGAACCTGCTCTTGAGCGGTGAGCGCACGCTGTTGCGCAAAGGGCAGGAACTGCTCATCACCTGGGCGCTGGAACTGCTGCTGAACAAGCGCCGCATACTTGAGATCTACCTCAACCAAGTCGAATGGGGCGAGGGCGTTTTCGGCGCCCAGGCCGCGGCTAGGCATTACTACAGGATGGATGCCGCACAACTCGACGGCGCTGCCGCAGCCCGTCTGGCCGTGCTGCTACCAGCGCCCAAGCGATATGGTCGCCACCCCCACTCGGCCTTCGTCAGCGCCCGCGCCCATGCGGTACTCGCGCGCATGCCCGACGTCGACTTGCCCTGAGAACCTCGAGTGCGCCGGAGCCCATCGCCCAGCGATCGACAGTGCGCCATGGGTGCGGACAACGCAGGCGCGCCTCCCACTTCCTAGAATCGCGCCATGGACGCTTCTGTCACCGCCGAGATCGCGGCCAGCGCCGCCCGCCTCGTGGTCGAGGAAGGGCTCGACTACGGCCAGGCCCGCCGCAAAGCTGCGCGCACGCTGGGCTTGACCGACGGTCGAGGCGTGGCCATGCCCAACAACGAGAAAATCGAAGACGAAGTTCGCACTCACATTCAAATATTCTGTGCGGCTGAACAGGCGCACGATCTGTGCGTGATGCGCACACTCGCTCTGCAGTGGATGAAGCGTTTGAGCGCCTTCCGGCCCCACTTGGCCGGCGCTGCATGGCGCGGCACCGCCAACCGCTTGTCGGCACTGCACATCGACCTGTATTGCGATGACCCGAAGTCGGCCGAAATCGCGTTGATCAACCTTGGCGTCGATTTCGACACCGGTGCCCTGCCCGACGGTCATGGTGGCGAGATCTCCCTGCTTCGGCTGGCCAGCCGGGTCACCGAGTGGCGCGAGCCCGTCACGGTGCTGCTTTTCGTGCACGATCACGATGCCCTGCGAGGCGCGCTCAAGCCCGATAGCCGTGGCCGAGCCTGGCGAGGTGACGCAGATGCCGTTGTCCGGGCCATGTCCGCTGCCGCCTCAGCTGCCGCTCAGCCATGACGGGCGACCGTCGCGCCTGGATCATCGGTGGCGTCGGCGCCTTGGCAGCATTGGCCGGTGCATGGTCGGCCTGGCGTCGACACTCGGTACCGGCGGCCCCGGCATTGGCAGCGCCCGATGCCAATCGCCTTTGGCTACTGCGATTCGAACGCCCAGAGGGCGGCGAACTGGTCATGGAGCAGTGGCAAGGAAAACCACTTCTGATCAATTTCTGGGCCACGTGGTGTCCGCCGTGCATCACCGAGTTGCCCGAGATCAACCGTTTTGCGCTGGAGTTCGCCCAGCAGGGCGGACGTGTACTCGGCTTGGCCGTCGACCGCCCCGAGTCCGTTCGGGAATTCCTCGGCCGAGTGAAGCTGGACTTCCCCATCGCGCTGGCTGGACTGGAGGGTACCGACATCATCCGCCGGCTGGGCAATCTGCAAGGCGCACTGCCGTATAGTGTGATGTTCGATGCGCGCGGCGAACTGCGTCACCGAAAGATGGGCCAGACGCATCTGGGCGAGCTTCAACAGTGGGCCGCGACGCTGCGCGCCTGAAATTTGTCATTTGCACCCAATTTGACGAATTCATCGCTCATCGCGCTGGCATTGAGGCCTAATTTCGGAAATTGGTGTTTACACCGGAGAGTCCGCCCAATTGATCCACGGCGCGGCAGCCTGTGCCACAATCGCGGCCCTTTGATGCACGATGAGCGCTTTTCGAGGCTGCTTGGTGCACCCAGACCGACATTCCGTGGAGCGCCCGTATGGATCTGCGCAAGCTCAAGACCCTGATCGATCTCGTCTCCGAGTCGAACATCTCCGAACTCGAAATCACCGAAGCCGATGGCAAGGTGCGCATCGTGAAATCGGAGCCGCAAGTCGCGGCGCCAAGCCATGCCGCGACACCCGCGGCCGCACATGCGGCTCCGGCGCCGGCCACCGCCATGGCACCCATTGCCGCTGCAGTTCCGGCATCCCCGCCGGTCGAGACCGGGCATGTGGTCAAGTCCCCGATGGTCGGCACGTTCTATCGTGCCTCCAGCCCCGGCGCCAAGCCGCTGGCCGAGGTCGGCCAGGCTGTCAAGGAAGGCGAGCCGCTGTGCATCATCGAGGCCATGAAGATCATGAACGAGATCGAGGCCGACCACTCGGGCACCGTCACGCGTGTCCTGGTCGAAAACGGTCAGGCGGTCGAGTTCGGCCAGCCCCTGTTCATCATCGAGTGACGCGCGGCCAGACGAGATGTTCAAGAAGATCCTGATCGCCAACCGCGGCGAGATTGCCCTGCGGATTCAGCGGGCCTGTCGCGAGATGGGCATCAAGTCCGTTGTCGTCTACTCCGAGGCCGACCGCGAGGCCAAGTACGTCAAGCTTGCCGACGAGGCGGTATGCATCGGGCCGGCGCCCTCGGCTCAGAGCTATCTCAACATGCCGGCGATCATCTCCACCGCCGAGGTGACCGATGCCGAAGCGATCCACCCCGGCTACGGGTTCCTGTCGGAGAACGCCGACTTCGCCGAGCGGGTGGAGAAAAGTGGATTCACCTTCATCGGTCCGACGCCCGAGTCGATCCGGATCATGGGCGACAAGGTCTCGGCCAAGCAGGCCATGATCCGCTCCGGCGTTCCGTGCGTGCCCGGTTCGGAAGGCGCGCTGCCCGACGACCCGCGAGCCATCATCCAGGCTGCGCGAACGGTCGGCTATCCCGTCATCATCAAGGCGGCAGGCGGTGGCGGCGGTCGCGGCATGCGCGTCGTCCACACCGAGGCCGCGCTGCTCAACGCGGTGCAGATGACACGCACCGAGGCCGGCGCCGCGTTCGGCAACCCGGCGGTCTACATGGAGAAGTTCCTCGAGAACCCCCGGCACATCGAGATCCAGGTGCTGGCCGACCAGCATCGCAACGCCGTATGGCTGGGCGAGCGCGATTGCTCCATGCAGCGCCGCCACCAGAAGATCATCGAGGAAGCACCGGCGCCTGGCGTGCCGCGCCGCGTGATCGAGCGCATCGGCGACCGCTGCGCCGCCGCCTGCAAGAAGATTGGCTACCGCGGTGCCGGCACTTTCGAGTTCCTCTACGAAAACGGGGAGTTCTATTTCATCGAGATGAACACCCGGGTCCAGGTCGAACACCCGGTCACCGAATTCGTCACCGGCATCGACATCGTGCAGATGCAGATCCGGGTGGCCGCAGGCGAGAAATTGCCCTTCGCCCAGCGCAACATCTTGCTGCGCGGCCACGCCATCGAGTGCCGGGTCAACGCCGAGGATCCCTACAAGTTCACGCCGTCACCCGGGCGCATCACGATGTGGCATATGCCTGGCGGTCCCGGCGTGCGTGTCGATTCGCATGCATATACCAATTACGCGGTACCGCCCAACTACGACTCGATGATCGGCAAGATCATCGTGCACGGCGACACGCGCGAGCAGGCGCTTGCGCGCATGCGCACAGCGTTGTCGGAAACAGTGGTCGAAGGCATCCACACGAACATTCCGTTGCACCGTGAACTGATGGCCGACGCGAAGTTCGTCGAAGGCGGCACCAGCATCCATTACCTGGAAGCCTGGCTCGCGCAACACAAGCGCTGATGGCCGATCACCATGTTCGAACTGGTCCTGCGCGTACCTGAGGCACTCGTCGATGCCGTATCCGAGGCGCTGGCCGAGGAGCTCGAGGCGCTCTCGGTTTCGGTGGAGGATGCGGACGCCGGTACCGATGCCGAGCACGCGCTGTTCGGCGAGCCCGGCCTGCCCGCCCCGCGACCCGGCTGGGCGCACTCCATCATCACAGCGTTGTTCGACAACGAGGCGCAGGCCACCGACGCAGCCACGCTGTTGCGCGCGCAGCAGTGGGCGGCAGAACTGCAGATCGCCGCACTGCGCGAGGTGGCCGAGCAGGATTGGGTGCGGTTGACGCAGTCGCAGTTCGCGCCGGTGGAGATCACGCCCAGCTTCTGGATCGTGCCGAGCTGGCATGAGGCGCCAGCCGCAGCCCGACGGATCATCCGCCTCGATCCAGGTTTGGCGTTCGGCACCGGAACCCACCCGACCACCCGTATGTGCCTGCGCTGGATCGCGGCGCAGCCCGGCATTCGATCGCAGCGCGTGCTCGACTACGGTTGCGGCTCAGGCATCCTGGCCATCGGCGCCGCCCTGCACGGCGCGGCACAGGTCGACGCCGTGGACATCGACGATGCCGCCGTCGAAGCGGCGCACGCCAATGCGCTGGCCAATGGCGCGACCCAGGTTCGCACCGGCCGTCCCGAGCTGGCCAGGGGTGTATACGACACCGTCCTGGCCAACATCCTGGCCACGCCGCTGAAGCTGCTGGCGCCGCTGCTGGCTGGCCACGTGAAGCCAGATGGGCAGTTGGCGCTGGCCGGCATACTCGAGCGGCAGGCCGACGAGCTCGTGCAGGCCTATGCGCCGTGGCTGGCACTGGAGGTGGCGGACACAGAAGACGGCTGGATCCTGATGACCGCCCGACGGCCGGCAGCGGCTGCCGTGGCATGATCGCCTCATGAGCCTCGCCACACGCTGTACCGAATGCGGCACGGTGTTCCGTGTCGTCGAGGATCAGCTGAAGGTATCGGAGGGCTGGGTCCGCTGCGGCCGGTGCTCCGCGGTGTTCAACGCGTTGGAGAACCTTTGCGAGATCGAGGCCGATCCGGTCTACCGATCGGCCACCACCGCCCGGAGCGCCGCCGGTGGGGCGCCCCAGGCCGCCCGCCGCGAAGCAAGTGTCGCTGGCGATGCGCCCCCCGATGACGACCGTTGGGCGTCGACCTCGGCGCCTTCCTCCTATGGTCCCGACTCGCACCCCGATGAGGGCCAGAACGAGCCACAACCAAGCGCGCTTCTGCAAAGGCCGAGTGACCCCGCCATCGGTGCTGCGCAAGGGGTCATCGACCTACCCGACACAGCACCTGTGGCCGATGGGTCGCCGGCTGCAATCGTGCATGTGGGCGGCCTGGACACGCCGGCCGATACCCAGGCCGCAGCGGGCACAGCCCCGACACCCCAATTCCTGAGGGCGGCAGAGCGGGCGGCCTACTGGCGCCGACCTGGCGTACGCGTCGCGGTGGCAACGGGCGTGCTGGCACTGGCGCTGTTGCTTGCGCTACAGGCCGCGGTTGCGTGGCGCGACCTGCTTGCCGCCCACGTTCCGGCAACGGCGCCCGCGCTGACCCGCTGGTGCGAGTGGGCAGGTTGCCGCATCACGCCGCTGCGACGCATCGACCGACTGTCGGTCGACTCCAGCGGCCTGACGCGCCTCGAGGGCGCTTCGCTGTATCGGCTCACCGTCGTGCTGCGCAACAGGGCAGACACCGAGGTGATGACGCCGGCGCTTGACCTCAGCCTGACCGACGGCCAGGGCGCCCTGATCGCCCGCAAGGCTCTGCAGGGCGCCGACCTCGGGCTGCCACCGGTGCTCGCAGCCGGCCAGGAACTGCCCCTGCAAGCCACGCTTTCCGCGGGCGAAAGACGCATCAGCGGCTACACCGTGGAGCTGTTCTACCCCTGAGCCGAGCTCCCCGCTGCGACCCCACCACCTCCCCCGCTGCGCCGGGGCGTACCCACCTGCCATGTCCATCCTGATCTGCGGCTCGCTGGCCTTCGACACCATCACCAACTTCCCGGGCCGCTTTGCGCAGCAGATCCTGCCCGAGCAGGTGCACATCCTGAATGTCTCGTTCCTGGTGCCCACACTGCGCCGCGAGTTCGGCGGCTGCGCCGGCAACATCGCCTACACGCTGCACCTGCTGGGCCAGAAGCCGGTCGTGATGGCGGCAGTCGGAAACGATGGCGACGAGTACCTGGCGCGCCTGCAAGCGTGGGGCGCCGACACCTCGCTGGTGCGGCGATGCAGTGAAACCTACACCGCGCAAGCCATCATCATCACAGACCAGGACAACAACCAGATCACCGCATTCCACCCCGGCGCAATGGAACTGGCCCACTCGACGCCAGTGCCACCGCAGCGGCCGGACATCCGCCTGGGCATCATCGCGCCGGACGGCCGCGAGGCGATGATGGCGCATGCGCAGCAGATGGCCACTGCCGGCATCCCGTTCGTGTTCGACCCCGGCCAGGGCCTGCCGATGTTCGACGGCACCGAACTGCGCCAGTTCGTGTCGCTGGCCCGCTGGGTGGCCGTCAACGACTATGAGGGCCGCATGCTGTGCGAACGCATGGGCACCACGATCCAGGACCTGTCGCGCGAGCCCCACCTCCGGGGCGTGATCGTCACCTTGGGTGCCGACGGTTGCGAGCTGTGGCAAGGCGGACAGCGCACGCACGTGGCCGGAGTTCCTGCCCACGCTGTTGTCGATCCCACCGGTTGCGGTGACGCCTTCCGCGGCGCCCTGCTGCACGGCTTGTTGCAGGGCTGGCCACTGGAGCGGTGCGTGCGCCTGGGCAACCAGGTGGGCGCGTTGAAAATCGCACAGCGGGGCGGGCAGAACCATCGCCTGCCGGCGGAGTTGCTGTCGGCGGCCTGAGGGACACCCGGGCTCAGTCTGGCCGCTGCCAGGCCAGGCCGTCCTCGGTGAGCACGGCGTTCAGCGGGACATCGTGCGGTTCGGGGTGCAGCCACGGAAGATAGCCATGGGCGTAGCCGACGCCCACCGTGTAGGGTCGGGGCTGCAACACGGCCAGCGTGCGGTCGTAGAACCCGCCGCCGTAGCCCAGCCGTACGCCACCCGGGCCAAAGCCTACACAGGGCACGAGCAGAAGATCGGGCTCGAAGGCCTCAGTGTCCTTGGGCTTCGGGATGCCGTAGGCATCTTCTTCCATCGGACAACCGGGGTACCAGACGTGAAAGCGCAATTGTCGGGTGTCGCGGTCGATCACCGGCAGCCCGATGCGCCGGTCGGGCTCGGCCTCGCTCCAGCGGAACAGGGCCGGCAGCGCGTCGAACTCCCCCTTGATCGGCCAATAGGCGCCGATGCTGCACTCGGGCCGGCCGACCAGCCACACCCGCAGCACCTCTTGCAGGTGGACCGCCCGTTGGTGGCGGTCGAGCATGGCCTGGCGCTCGGCTTGAAGCTGCTTGCGCAGCGAGCGCTTGTCGCGTGTGGGTTCGAGGCTGAAGGGAAGCTCGCCGCTCATGGACGCGCATTGTCGCCTCTGGCGCAATCACCGCGTGCGCGCACCCACCCTCGACATACTGATTTCAAGCGGCGCAGCGGTCGAACTCTGTTCCAGCGCCTTGGGCACGTCGCGCCACGGCCTCGACAGCGTGCGCTGCGGCACTCAGGCGCGCGGCCAGTCCGTGCAATGCACGCGCAGCACCGCGACGCAGCACTCCAGTCGCCGCGGCGGCATCGGGTTCGACACGCTCCCATCTCACGGTGACCGGCTCGCTGCCATCCCATGGCCCGACCAACAGATCAGCGCCAGCCACAAGAGGCAGCCGCTTGCCGGCCTCGACGACCCAGTCGTCGGGTTCACCCTGACGCGTGATCCAGGCTCGCCCCTGACGCACCGACAGCCAGCCATCGTGCAGCACCACCACCCGCGACGCACGCGCCAACTCGATCGGCTTGTGATGCGTACCCAGCCGCACTGGTCTGATTGATTGATGTTCGAAACTCATAATCAAATCCTTCAGGGTTGACCCGCATATTGCCAGTTAAGATTGCGATACTCCAATGACGACGACACCCTTCATTGATGCCGTATTCGCATGAAACAGCACCCTCACAGGCCAATTGCACTCGACGGATTGCGCACCTTCCAGGCGGTTGCACAGCGCCTGTCGTTCAGCGGCGCGGCGGAGCAGTTGCACCTGACTCAATCCGCAGTCAGCCGGCAGATCAAGGCGCTGGAGGTCGAAGTCGGGCTGCCGCTGTTCAATCGCGGCACGCGGTTCGTGGAACTGACCAGCGCTGGCGCGGCCCTGCTGCAAGCGGCGGCGCCTGCGCTCGAGCAGATCGACCGCACCGTGCGGCAACTGCGCGTCGCCCGGGGCCGACAGCATCTGACCGTATCCACGTTCGCGTCCTTCGCCACGCTGTGGGTCATGCCTCGGCTGGCCCAATTCCAGCGAGACCATCCGGACATCGACATTCGGCTATCGGCCACCGACAGGCTGGTCGACCTCGACGACCCCGAGGTCGACATGCTGCTGCGCTACGACTACACGCACAACATGCCGCCCCACGCCGAGCGACTGTTCAACGACGTGCTGGCGCCGATGACCAGCCCGCGCCTGATGGAACAGGTGCGCAGCGGCGCCGCGCCGTCCCTGTCGCAGCCGGCGGACCTGGCCGGGCACGCGCTGCTCGAAGAGGACGACCATCGGCCGAGTGCCTACTCGTTGAGCTGGCGGCGCTGGTTGCAACTGCACGGCCAAGGTCAACTCGAGCCCCGCCGGTGGGTGTACCTGAATTTCACCCACCAGCAGGTGCAGGGCGCACTTGCTGGGCAGGGCATCGCCCTGGCGCGCCTGCCGATGGTGCACGACCTGCAGGCGCGCGGCGAACTCGTCGAGCCGTTCGGTCCCGGCGCCCGCATGAACGGCGAGGCCGCGTACTGGCTGGTGCTGATGCCTCAGGCACGGCTGCGGCCGGCGCTTCAGGCCTTTGCGCAATGGGTGCGGACAGAGGCTGCGCGCACGCGGCAGGCGATCGGTGAGGTCGCCTCGACGGATCTGCCCGTGCAAACCCGCGGTCGGCGCGAACCGTCCCAGCGGCGTTAATGACCAGCAGCACAAGCGTGCCGGACCGCCGACGGTGCACACGCGCTGCACGGCCGGATGCCGTGCACTACGATGGCGGCTGCCCCACTGGAGACATCGACATGCGCCTGTGCATCGGAAACAAGAACTACTCGTCATGGTCGATGCGACCGTGGGTGCTGATGCGCCAGTTCGGCATCGCATTCGACGAGCTGATGCTGCGCTTCGGCGGCGGCTTCGAGACGGGCTCGGAGTTCAAGCTGGCGGCCTCGCGGCTGTCCCCAACCGCGCGCGTGCCCGTGCTGATCGACGGTGAGCTGACCGTCTGGGACTCGCTGTCGATCGCCGAGTACCTGGCCGAGAAGTACCCGACCCAGGCGCTGTGGCCCCGCCATGCGCATGCCCGTGCCCGCGCCCGCAGTGTGTGCGCGGAGATGCATTCGGGATTCACTGCGCTGCGCACCCACTGCCCGATGAACATCGAGGCGTCGCTGCCCGAGGTAGGTGCCCGGCTGATGAGCGAACAGCCCGGTGTCCGGGTGGACCTGGCGCGCATTGTCGCCATGTGGCTGCAGGCGCTGGCCGATCACCGCGGGCCCTGGCTGTTCGGCGAGTACTCCATCGCCGACGCGTACTATGCTCCCGTGGCCACCCGCATCCGCACCTATGGGTTGCCCGTGCCGGACGACGTGCGGGCCTACATCGACCGCTTGCACGCCAGCCCCGGCGTGGCGGCATGGGTGCGTGAGGCGCTGCAGGAGCACGACTTCGTGGCTGCCGACGAACCCTATCGCCGCGCGCCGACCTGAGGCCTGCGCCCGCGGACCCGACACCCGCCACAGCGTCGCGGCGCCGACTGCGGGCACCCCAAGATGAATCACACGCCTGTCCCTGTCCTGCCCCTGCTGTGGCGCCACCTGGGTGCGTTCGTGACCGCTGCCGCGTTGACAGCGCCGGGAGCGGCCCACGCCGCGCCGCCGATCCCCACTTCCGGCCAGTTCGTCGCCGCCGAGGCCCGCGAGGCCGCCCGCAAGCGTGACCGCCCTCGACTTGCCGCCATGCGCGAGGCTGCTCAGGCAACGGGACACCCGCTGTTGCCATGGGTGGAGTACTGGGACCTGGGCAGCCGGCTGACCGAGGCCAAGGCAGAGGAAGTCGACGCGTTCTTCGAGCGCTGGCGCGGCAGCTACCTCGAGGACCGCCTGCGCAACGACTGGCTGCTCGAATTGGGACGCCGACGCGATTGGGCTGCCATCTCGCGCGAGTACCCGCGGTTCCGCATGAACGACGACCGCGAGGTGACCTGCTGGTGGCTGCTCACCGAGCACCTGCGGGGCCGCGACGTGCGCGAAGCCGCACGCCAGGCCTGGTTCGCCCAGCGCGAAGCGGACGAAGGGTGCACCATGCTGGCCACGGCGCTGGTGGATCGCCGGATCCTGGGGGCCGACGACGTCTGGCGCAAGGCCCGGCTGTCGATCGAAGCGCAGCGCCCCGCGCTGGCCCGCACGGCCGTCGGACTGCTGGGCAACGTGCCTGCCCGTGAGCTCAGTGAAGCGCTGAACCAACCGGCGCGCTACCTGCGCGGAGCCGAGCGGCGTCCCAATCGCGCCCGCCAGGAGTTGCGGCTGCTGGCGATACTGCGCGTCGCAGCCAACGATGCCGACGCTGCAGCCGGCTTGCTCGAGACACGCAGCAGTGGCTTGACGCGGGAGCAGTCGGCGTGGGCTTGGGCGTACGCCGGGCGCCGCGCCGCGTTTCGGATGTCGGCCGATGCCGCCTCGCACTTTCGACGGGCCTGGGCACGGGTCCCGCGCAACGATGTCGACGCCCCCGGCTGGAGCGACGACACGCTGGCCTGGGCAGCGCGTGCGGCGCTGCGGGCAACGCCCGGGCGCGACGGCTGGGTCCTGCTGACCCAAGCCATTGCAGCGATGCCGCCGGCCATGCAGGCCGACCCGACATGGGTGTACTGGAAAGCCCGTGCACAGATCGCAACCGCGGACCGCAGCTCTGCCACTTCAGGCGAATCAAGTATCGAGCAGGCCAGGCTTGCGCTGCAGTCCATTGCGAGTCCGCTGCACTTCTACGGCCAACTGGCGCTGGAGGACCTTGGCCAGGCTCCCGCACTGGCTTCGGTACCACCACCCAACACGCCAGTGGAACGCGAGGCCGCACGCGCCCATCCAGGCCTTGCCCGAGCCATGGTGCTGGCCAGTTCCGGCCTGCGCGACGAAGCGAGGCGCGAGTGGAATTTCAGCCTGCGAGGCATGGACGATCGCCAGCTGCTCGCCGCCGCTCGCTGGGCCTGCGAGGAGGCCGACTGGCAGTTGTGCATCAACACCAGCGACCGCACGCGCGAGTCCATCGACCTCGCCACGCGATTTCCGATGCCGTTCCAGTCCGAAATCCTCGAGGCCGCTGCAGCGCAGTCGCTGGACCCGGCATTCGTGTTCGGATTGATCCGGCAGGAGACGCGGTTCATGGCACAGCTTCGCTCGCATGCCGGCGCATCGGGCCTGATGCAGCTGATGCCCGCCACCGCGCGATGGGTGGCTCGCAAGACCGGCGCCGAGCTGCGCCCCCAACAGCCGGAGCAGCTGTTCGAGCCGGAGCTGAACCTGAAGCTGGGCACTGCCTACCTGCGCATGGTGCTCGACGACCTGTCAGGCTCGCTTCCGCTGGCTGCCGCCGCGTACAACGCCGGCCCGGGTCGACCACGCCGCTGGCGTGAAGGCCCGACGCTCGAGCCCGCCGCGTGGGCCGAAGCCGTACCCTTCGACGAAACGCGCGATTACATCAAGAAGGTACTGGCCAACAGTGTCGTCTACGCCCTGTTGATGCGCTCACCCGACGCGGCGCTCAAGCCGCGACTGGGCCCGCGCATCGGTCCGCGCGAGGGCGGCCCCCCGGTCAACACCGAACTGCCATGATGACGAACAACGAGTCTCCCACCTGGGTGGTGACCGGCGGCACCGGCTTCGTCGGGCGGCACCTGTGCGCCCGCCTCGCAGCCCGTCGACCCGACGCCATCGTCCGGTTTATTTGCGATGAAGCCCAACGCAGCGGGCATTGCGAATACTTCGCGACGGCCATGGTGCTCGTCCTGCGCTACCTCGGCGTTCCCGCGCGCATGTGCGCGGGCTACGCGCCGGAGAAAGCCCCGGACGAAAAACTGCAATGGGAGATCAAAGAATGCAACGCCCATGCCTGGGTCGAGGTGTGGTTTGCCGACAGCGGCTGGCGTGTCTACGACCCCACCGCGGCAGGCTATCACAACCCGTCGTCGCAACCTCCCAATATTGACGCTGCCAATACTCCGCCGCCGGGCAAGAAGCCCGACGCGCGCTCTACGCCCGGCGCCGTACTCGAAGGCAAAGACCCGGTGAAGGATTTCTCGGACGATGTGCGCGACGCCTTCGCCGCGATCTTTACCGGCGCGCTTGCAACGCTCGTGGAAACGCTCGAATCGGGCCGCGACGCGATCTTTACGCTTTTGCCCGAAGTGCTCACACCACGCGAGGGTTGGGCGCGCACGTTGATGCTCGCCGTGATTCTCGCCCTGCTTGCGGCGCCCTTCGTCTTCCGGCTGCGGCGCACGCTCGAAGTGCGCGAGCGGGTTCGCGCGGGATTATCGGGAAAAAACGGGATGAAGTTGCACCAGCAGTCCGACCTGTACCGCGAGCTGTTGACCGTGCTCGCGCGGCATGGCTATAGCCGCGAAGCGACGCAAACGCCTGAGGAATTCGCGCGCCACGTCGTCAAGGGGGGCGGCGCATCGTTCGAAGCCGTTCTCGAAGCGACGGACGTTTTTTACCGCTTGCGTTATGGAAGCCACTCTGACGACGACATGACCCGCTACCGCCGCCTACTCAAGGTTCTCGCCGCGACGAAGACGTAGGTCGTTTCAAACCAACTCCAGGAAAGTAGGTGGATTTTCATTCGTCATTCCCGCGTAGGCGGGCATCCAGTCTTCTCTTTGGCTCTGGATTCCCGCCTACGCGGGAATGGCAAACGATAATACCGATCCTAAGAAAGAATACGGTTTTACAATCGTCAGGCCGACGAAAGTCGGCATCCAGAACCCATGAAAAGACAAAGAGTTAAGATAGATTCCGGCTTTCGCCGGAATGATGATAGGATCCGATTTCTCTTTTGG
>JABWBN010000140.1 GCA_013360485.1 Burkholderiaceae bacterium
CCCTCCGGGCTGGGCGCCTGCCTGCGGCGCTCAGCCCACCCGATTGGGGTCGGCCTCCCCCGGCGGGGCCGGAAGCGTCGTGTGCGCCGGGACGGCGGGTGCGGGGGGCGACACCACGCCCATCGAGATGATGTACTTCAGCGCCTCGTCCACGCTCATCTTCAATGGCTGCACCGACGAACGCGGCACCAGCAGGAAGTAGCCCGAGGTCGGGTTGGGCGTGGTCGGCACATACAGGCTCACATGCTCGGTGGCAAGATGGCCCGCCACCTCGCCACTGGGGCGACCGGTGACGAAGGCGATGGTCCAGGCGCCCGCATGCGGGAACTGCACCAGCACCGCCTCGCGAAACGCATTGCCGTTGCTCGAAAACAGGGTGTCCGACACCTGCTTGACCGAGCTGTAGATGCTCTTGACGATGGGAATGCGGTGCAGCAGTCGGTCCCATTGCCGCAGCCACCACTGCCCGAAGATGTTGGCCACGAAGACGCCGGTGCCCACCAGCACCGCCACCATCACGATCACGCCCATGCCGGGAATGCGCCGCAACTGTTCGATGATGTCGCCGGCGCCCAGCGGCAGCACCTTCTCGGAGATGGACAGCAGCCACAGGAACATGCCGTCCATCACGCCCAGCAGCCACAGCAGCACCCACAGGGTGACCGCCAGCGGCATCCAGACCAGGAGTCCGGCGACGAGGTATTTCTTCACGGGGTGGCTCGCGGTTGCGGCATCAGGGGTGGCGCGATCGGCCACGGGCCGCCGATGCCGACGCGCACGCAGCGCGCCGATGCGGCAGCGCGCGGGTCAGTGGCAGGCGCAGGAGCCGCCACATGGGGTGGCGGGCGCAGCGGCGGCCGGCTCGGTCTTGGTCGGTTCGGTCTTGGCCGGTGAGTTGTCGGCGGCGGGCGCAGGCGCCTTCGCACCACCCTTGAAATCGGTGGCGTACCAGCCGGAGCCCTTGAGCTGGAAGCCGGCGGCCGTGAGCTGCTTGGCGAAGGTGGACTCGCCGCAGGACGGGCAGACCGACAGCACGGGATCGCTCAGCTTCTGCAGCACATCCTTCTCGTGGCCGCAGGCGGAGCAGCGGTAGGCATAGATGGGCATGGCTAAACCCTTGACGCAAAACGCGAAATTATAGGTGGGAGCGCCCGTGTCCGCCATGGTGTGCCCGTTCGGCGGCAGCCTGGGCATGGTGCAGGCTCGCTTCGATCGAGTGGCCCTTGTTGGCGACGAGGCTGGGCGCGAGCGAGCCCATCACCATGCCGACGGCCGACGCGAAAAGGCCCACCAGGTTGGGCGGCACCATCGCATCAGCGGCCACCTGCGACGCCGCCAGCCAGCTGCCGATGCCCAGGATGATGGACAGCAGCGCGCCCTGGGTGTTGGCCCGCTTCCAGTAGGCGCCGGCCACCAGCGGCACAAAGGCACCGGCCAGCGTCACGTTGTAGGCGTTCTGCACCATTTCGTACATGGTGCTCTTGCTGTTGAGCGCGAACAGCAGCGCCCCGGCAGTGAAGGTCACTAAGATGATGCGCAGCGTGAACAGGAACTGGCGGTCGCCCATGTGCGGCGCGAACGGGCGCAGCACGTTCTCGGTGAAGATGGCCGTGGGCGCCAGCAGCGCGCCGCTGGCCGTGGACAGGATGGCCGACAGCAGCGCGCCGAAGAACATCACCTGCGCCCAGGTCGGCATCTGGCCCAGCACCAGGTCGGGCAGGATGCGCTGGATCACCCGGGCATCCTCGTCGCCGAACAGCTTGCCCAGTTCCGGATGAGCGACCAGCGCCGCGTAGGCGATGAAGATGGGCACGAACGCGAACCCGAAGTACACCAGGCCGCCGATGATGGTGCCGCGCACGGCGGTCTTCTCGTCCTTGGCGCTGGTCATGCGCTGGAACACGTCCTGCTGCGGAATCGACCCGAACGCGAATGCGAAGAAGGCCCCGGCCATCGCCCACCAGCCCGGCGCATCGCTCGGGAAGAACGCGAACTTGCCCTCGGCGGCCGCATGCTCGACCACCTTGCCCATGCCGCCTGCCGAGTCGCTGACCAGCATGGCCACCAGCGTCAGGCCGATGACGATCACCACCGTCTGGAACAGGTCGGTGAAGGCCACCGACCACATGCCGCCGAAGATGGTGTAGATCATCACCACCAGCGCGCCCATCATGATCGCCTGGTTGAGTTCCAGCGCCCCACCCGACAGCACATGGATGACCAGGCCGAGCGCCGTCATCTGCGCCGACGTCCAGCCCAGGTAGCTCAGCGTGATCGCGACGCTGGTCAGCACCTCCACCGCCTTGCCGTAGCGCAGCTTGTAGAAGTCGCCGATGGTCAGCAGGTTCATGCGGTAAAACAGGCGCGCGAACAGCAGCGCGGCGATCACCAGGCAGGCCGCGGCGCCGAACGGGTCACCGGGTATCCCGCTCAGGCCGTCCTTGGCGAAGGTGGCCGAAACCGACAGCACGGTCTCGGCGCCGAACCAGGTGGCGAACACCGTGGCCACGTTCATGTACAGCGGCAGGCTGCGGCCAGCCACCAGGTAGTCCTTCGAGCTGTGGACCCGGCGCGACGCCAGCAGGCCGATGCCGATGGTGATGAGCAGGTAGAGGGCGACGAACGTGATCAGCACGGCAGGCTCCGCAAGCGGTGTTAACGACGGCAACGGGCGCCCGGCCCGTCCGGGCGGGAGTGTAGACGGCTCCCGCCAGAGACCTGCCCAGGCCCTACCAGGGACGCCAGACCACCAACAGCGCCGCGGCCAGCAAACCGAGCGCGAAGCCCACACCCGAATAGACGATGGCCGCCAGCAGCCGATTGGTGCGCCGTTGCTCGGCCAGCAATTCAGACAGCGCCGGATCGCGGGATTGGCGGTGCAGCAGCGCCTGGTGCACCAGCCGCGGCAGCTCTGGCGCGATCTGGGCATAGCGCGGCGCCTCGTTGCGCAGCCGCTCGAGCAGCCCGGCCCAGCCCACCTGCTGGTTCATCCACTTTTCGAGGAAGGGCTTGGCGGTGCTCCACAGGTCGAGTTCGGGATCGAGCTGCCGGCCCAGGCCCTCGATGTTGAGCAGCGTCTTCTGCAGCAGCACGAGTTGCGGCTGGATCTCGACGTTGAAGCGACGCGACGTCTGGAACAGGCGCATGAGCACCTGGCCCAGCGAGATGTCCTTGAGCGGCCGGTCGAAGTGCGGTTCGCACACCGCGCGGATGGCCCCCTCCAGCGCGTCGACCCGCGTTTCGCGGGGCACCCAGCCGCTTTCCACATGCAGCTCGGCCACCCGCTTGTAGTCGCGCCGGAAGAAGGCCAGGAAGTTCTGCGCCAGGTACTCCTTGTCCCACTCGGTGAGCGTGCCGATGATGCCGAAATCGAGTGCGATGTAGCGGCCGAAGGTGGCCGGCTCGACGCTGACCTGGATGTTGCCCGGGTGCATGTCGGCATGGAAGAAGCCGTCGCGGAACACCTGGGTGAAGAAGATGGTGACGCCGTCGCGGGCGAGCTTGCGGATGTCCACGCCGGCCTCGCGCAGGCGATCGACCTGGCTGATGGGCAGGCCCTTCATGCGCTCCATCACCAGCACGGTGGGGGTGCACAGGTCCCACACCATCTCGGGCACCATCACCAGGCCCAGGCCGTCCATGTTGCGGCGCAGCTGCGCGGCGTTCGCGGCCTCGCGCACGAGATCGAGCTCGTCGTGCAGGTAGGTGTCGAACTCGGCCACCACTTCGCGCGGCTTCAGGCGCTTGCCGTCGGCCCAGACCCGCTCGACCATGCCCGCCAGCGTGCGCATGAGCTGCAGGTCCTGTTCGATCACCGCGAGCATGCCCGGGCGCAGCACCTTCACCGCGACCTCGCGGCCGTTGCGCAAGACGGCGAAGTGCACCTGCGCGATCGAGGCACTGGCCACCGGCTCGGCATCGAACTGGCTGAACACCGCATCGAGCGGGCGGCCGAAGGCGCGCTCGACCAGCGCGATGGCCTGCATACTGGGGAACGGCGGCACCCGGTCCTGCAGAAGGGCCAGTTCGTCGGCCACGTCCAGCGGCAGCAGGTCGCGGCGCGTGCTGAGCACCTGACCGAACTTCACATAGATGGGGCCCAGCCGCTCCAGCGCCTGCCGCAGCCGCACGCCACGCGGCGCATCGAGCCGGCGGCCCAGGGTGGCCACCCGCACCAGCACGCGCACCCAGCGTTGGCGGAATCCCGACAGCGCGAGCTCGTCCACACCGTAGCGCAGCACGGTGAAGACGATGGTGAGGGCGCGAAAGAAGTGGCCCAAGGACGCCTCAACCCGGCATGCACCCGGCGGGCGGCTTCATCGTCCGCCGCGCATGCGTCCGGCCACTGAGCTCGCGCCCTCGATCGCGCTGCGCAATGCGTGGGCGAGCATGGAACCCAGCCGGTGCAGCTCGTGGGCCACGGCCGGTCCGAACAGGCGTTCAAGGTCGGCGGCCACGTCCCAGCGCAGGTTCTTGAGCAGCCAATCGACATCGGTGGCCAGCTGCGCATCGCCTTCGATGTCGACCGGCGGCTGGCGCCCGGCCACCACGTCGAGCGCCAGCGCCGCCGGATTGGCTGCATTCACCTTCACGCGCAGTTCGGGCGTGAGGTCGTCGCCCGGGCACCACTCGACCAGGCCCGCCGGCGTGACCCGAAAGGCCAGCACGGGCGGTGGCGGCAGCAATGTCGGCCAGCCCTGCAACTCCAGGCGCAGCAGGCGGCCGCGGTGGGGCAGCAAGCGGGCCATGGCCTGCGGCTCGGACGACAGCACATGGTTCACCACCAGGGTCAGGCGCTCCATGAGCGCTGGCGCCAGCAGCGCGTTGAGGGTCTGGATCATCGGGCGATTGTAGGCAGCCCCCGGTTCGGGGGAGTGCTCCTGCAAAGGGTGGACGCCGGGCCGTCGGCTCGATGCCCGACTTGAACCACAATCCCCGGTTGATGACCGACATCGCACCTTTCACGGGAACGGCGCCCGCCCACCCCACCGACTCCGCTGCGCGTGGGCCGGCCACCGTGCTGCTCACCGGCGCCACCGGCTACATCGCCTCGCACACCTGGCTGGCCCTGCTGGCTGCGGGTTACCAGGTGGTGGGCACCGACGACTTCTCCAACAGCTCGCCGGTGGTGCTGCAGCGCCTGCAGGAGCTGTGCGGGCAGGTGCCCGTGTTCGAGCGCGGCAGCGTGTGCGATGCGGCCCACCTCGAATCGGTGTTCCAGCGCCACCGCATCGACGCCGTGGTGCATTTCGCTGCGTTCAAGGCGGTGGGCGAGTCCACCGCCGAGCCGCTGGCCTACTACGCCAACAACATCGGCGCCCTGGTGGCCACCTGCCGCGCCATGCGCCACCACGGCTGCCGGCGCATGGTGTTCAGCTCCAGCGCCACCGTGTATGGCGATCCGGCCGAGCTGCCCATCCGCGAGGACGCACCGCTGTCGGCCACCAACCCCTACGGCCAGACCAAGCTGATGGGCGAGACCATCCTGCGCGACCTGGGCGCGGCCGACCCCGCCTGGCAGACCGCCTGCCTGCGCTACTTCAACCCCGTGGGTGCGCACGACAGCGGGCGCATCGGCGAAGACCCGCGCGGCACGCCCAACAACCTCATGCCCTATGTGGCTCAGGTGGCCGTGGGCCGGCGCGAGTACCTCAGCGTGTACGGCAACGATTACCCCACGCCCGACGGCACCGGCGTACGCGACTACATCCACGTGGTCGACCTCGCCGCGGGCCACGTCGCGGCGTTGCGCCGCCTGCTCGACCATCCGCAGTCGTTCACCGTCAACCTGGGCACCGGCCGCGGCTACAGCGTGCTCGAGGTGGTGCGGGCCTACGAGCGCGCCAGCGGCCGCCCGGTGCCCTGCCGCGTGGTGGCGCGCCGGCCGGGCGACATCGCCGCCTGCTGGGCCGATCCCGCGCAGGCCCAACAGCTGCTGGGCTGGCGGGCACAACTCGATCTCGACCGCATGTGCGCCGACAGCTGGCGCTGGCAATCGCTCAACCCACGGGGCTACGACGCATGAACACCCTGGTGCAACCCGTCATCATGGCCGGCGGTTCCGGCACGCGGCTGTGGCCGCTGTCGCGCTCGGGCTACCCCAAGCAGTTCCTGGTGCTGTCGGGCCAGGCCAGCCTGTTCCAGCAGGCGGTGCAGCGCCTGCAGGGGCTCGCCGGGCCCGAGATCTCGCTCGTGCCGCCGCTGGTGGTGGGCAACGAGGAGCACCGCTTCCTCGTGCTCGACCAGATGCGCGCCGTACAGGTCGAGCCGCAGGCGGTGCTGCTCGAGCCCGTCGGGCGCAACACCGCCCCCGCCCTCACCCTGGCGGCGCTGCAGGCGCTGCAGGACGGCCACGACCCGGTGCTGGTGGTCACCCCGGCCGACCAGACCGTCACCGACGCCGCAGCGTTCGACCACGCCCTGCGGCGCGCGGTGGCCTGTGCCGCACAGGGTGCCATCGTGATCCTGGGCATCACGCCCGATCGGCCCGAAACCGGCTACGGCTACATCCGCATCGAAGGCGATGGCCGCGCGCCCGCGGCGGCGCACGAGCCACCACCCAAGGTGGCGCGCTTCGTCGAGAAGCCCGATGCCCGCACCGCCGCGGCCTACCTGGCCGAGGGCGGCTACTACTGGAACGCCGGCATGTTCGTGCTCAAGGCCTCGGCCTGGATGGCCGCGCTCGAGCGCTTTCGGCCCGACATCGCCGGCGCCGTGCGCCAGGCCTACGACGGCCGCAGCACCGATGCGCGCTTCGTGCGCCCGGCGCGCGCCGAATTCGAAGCCGTGCCCGCGGAGTCGGTGGACTACGCGGTGATGGAGCAATGCCCCGGCAGCGGCATCGACATCCGCATGGTGGCGCTGGATGCCGGCTGGAACGACCTGGGCGCCTGGGAAGCCGTCTGGCAGGTGTCCGACAAAGACGCCAGCGGCAACGCCAGCGTGGGCGACGCCATCGTGCGCGACTCCACCAACACCCTGGTGCATGCCACCAGCCGGCTGGTGGGCGCGGTGGGCCTGAGCGACGTGGTGGTGGTCGAGACGCCCGATGCCGTGCTGGTGGCCGACCGCTCGCGCAGCCAGGACGTGAAGCACATCGTCGCCCAGCTCGGCGCCGAGCAGCGCGGCGAGCATGCGCTGCACCGCAAGGTGCACCGGCCCTGGGGCTGGTACGACAGCATCGACTCCGGCCCGCGCTTCCAGGTCAAGCGCATCATGGTCAAGCCCGGTGCCTCGTTGAGCCTGCAGATGCACCACCACCGCGCCGAGCACTGGATCGTGGTGTCGGGCACCGCCGAGGTGACCAACGGCGACCGCGTCATCTTGCTCACCGAGAACCAGAGCACCTACATACCGGTGGGCCAGGTGCATCGTCTGGCCAACCCGGGCAAGGTGCCGCTCGAAATCATCGAGGTGCAGTCGGGCAGCTACCTGGGCGAAGACGACATCGTGCGTTACGAAGACACCTACGGTCGCGCACCCGCCGGCGCCACCACCCCCGGCAAAAGCTGAACGACCCCCGCGCAAAGGCGCCATTCCAAAGGACAGGCAGCATGACCATACTCGTCACCGGCGGCGCCGGATTCATCGGCAGCAACTTCGTGCTCGACTGGTTCGCCGATGCCGCCACCGCCGGCGAGACGGTGGTCAACCTCGATGCCCTCACCTATGCCGGCAACGCCGCCAACCTGGCCAGCCTCGAGGGCGACGCGCGGCATGTGTTCGTGCACGGCGACATCTGCGACCGCGCCCTGCTCGACAGCCTGCTGGCGCAGCATCGCCCCCGCGCCATCGTGCACTTCGCGGCCGAGAGCCATGTCGACCGCAGCATCCACGGCCCGGGCGAATTCATGCGCACCAACGTCACCGGCACCTTCACCCTGCTGGAAGCCGCCCGCGGCCACTGGAGCGCCCTGCCCGACGACGAGCGCGCGCGCTTTCGCTTCCACCATGTGAGCACCGACGAGGTCTATGGCTCGCTCGCGCCCGCGGCGCCCGCCTTCACCGAAACCCACGCCTACGAGCCCAACAGCCCGTACTCGGCCAGCAAGGCCGCCAGCGACCACCTCGTGCGCGCCTGGCACCACACCTACGGCCTGCCGGTGCTCACCACCAACTGCAGCAACAACTACGGGCCCTACCACTTCCCTGAGAAGCTCATCCCGCTGATGATCGTCAACGCCCTGGCCGGCAAGCCGCTGCCCATCTACGGCGACGGCCTGCAGGTGCGCGACTGGCTCTACGTGAGCGACCATTGCAGCGCCATCCGCACCGTGCTGGCGCGCGGCCGGGTGGGCGAAACCTACAACGTGGGCGGCTGGAACGAAAAACCCAACCGCGAGATCGTGCACACCATCTGCGCACTGCTCGACGAACTGCGACCCGACCCTGCAGGCCCCTACACGCGGCTCATCACCCACGTGACCGACCGCCCCGGGCACGACCGCCGCTACGCCATCGATGCGCGCAAGATCGAGCGCGAGCTGGGCTGGCGCCCGGCCGAAACCTTCGACAGCGGCATCCGCAAGACGGTGCGCTGGTACCTCGAGCATGCCGACTGGGTGGCCGGCGTGCAAAGCGGCAGCTACCGCGACTGGATCCGCACCCACTACGGCAACGCGCCCTGAGAACCACCCGGCGCAGGCACGAGGCACGCACGATGAAGACACGCAAGGGCATCATCCTGGCCGGCGGCTCCGGCACCCGGCTGCACCCGGCCACGCTGGCCATGAGCAAACAGCTGCTGCCGGTGTACGACAAGCCGATGGTCTACTACCCTCTGAGCACGCTGATGCTCGCGGGCATCCGCGACATCCTGGTCATCAGCACCCCGCAGGACACGCCGCGCTTCGAGGCCCTGCTGGGCGACGGCAGCCGCTGGGGCCTGAACCTGAGCTACTGCGTGCAGCCCAGCCCCGACGGCCTGGCGCAGGCCTTCATCCTCGGCCGCCCGTTCGTGGGCGACCACCCCAGCGCCCTGGTGCTGGGCGACAACATTTTCTACGGCCACGACTTCCAGGGCCTGCTGCGCAACGCCGCTGCGCGCGAGCACGGGGCCACGGTCTTTGCGTATCATGTGCACGACCCCGAACGCTACGGCGTGGTGGCCTTCGATACCCAGCGGCGCGCCCTCAGCATCGAGGAAAAGCCGCGCGAACCCAAGAGCAACTACGCCGTCACCGGGCTGTACTTCTACGACGAGCAGGTGTGCGACATCGCCGCCGGCATCCGCCCCTCGGCCCGCGGCGAGCTCGAGATCACCAGCGTCAACGCCCAGTACCTGCAACAGGGCCAGCTCGAGGTCGAGATCATGGGCCGTGGCTATGCCTGGCTCGACACCGGCACCCACGACAGCCTGATGGAAGCCGGCCAGTTCATCGCCACCCTCGAAAAGCGCCAGGGCCTGAAAGTGGCGTGCCCCGAGGAAATCGCCTACCGCTCCGGCTGGATCACCGCCACCCAACTCGAAGCCCAGGCCCAGCCCATGCTCAAGAACGGCTATGGCCAATACCTGATGCAGGTGCTGCGCGAGCGGGTGTTCTGACGAGTTTGGCCCGGTTGCGGGCGCGCATCGCCGCGCGGGCGAACGTCTGCGGCATGTCCAGCAAACCTGCGAACGACGAATACGGTACAGCCTGGCGTCCTCGAAGAGGAATCAACGTACTGAAACAAGCGCCAGCTCGATGAACATTGGACGGCCAATGCGAAATCTGAAATCTCTGCTGCTCCTTGTAGCGACCTGATTCATCACAAAGCGCAGCCCCGCCGGATCATGCGCTCAGTGAGGCTCGGGGTCCTGGCGAGGTCGAACATCAACTCGGTGAGTAGCGAACGCA
>JABWBN010000141.1 GCA_013360485.1 Burkholderiaceae bacterium
TGGTCGAGCCCGACGCCGGCGCCACGCCCTCGACCGGAACACCCGATGCCCAGGCGCCATGGGGGCGAGCGCCTTCGTCGACCAGTGCCGGCGCGTCGCGTGCCGGCCCGTCATCGGGACATGCGGGTGCGCGTCCGGCTGCCGGGCGTGTCGATCCGGCGCATCGAGGTGGCGCCTCCAGCGCTGCGGCGCCTAGAATTCCCACGAGCGCACGCTGCGCGGAGATCATCCAACGCGTGTCGATCGGTGAGCCGCTGACGGCCGGAGATCGACGCACACTCAAGGAGGAGTGCGGGCGATGACGACGTGGACCGACGCCTTGCGGGCCCCCTCCAGCGACCGGGCCTGGACGGCCCAGGCGATGCGCCGCACCCTGGCAGTCGCCTGGATGGTGTGCCTGTCTGCGTGCCAGACGAACCCTCCAGCGCCCACCGCCCGGCTCGATGCACTGCCATTGGACCAGGCGGTGGCGGTGGCCACCGACAGCCTGGCCGCGCAGACGCAGAAGCTGCCCGCCTTCCTGGCGCGCATCGAGTCGCTGACCAAGCGCACGCTGCTGCTGGATCCGTCGCTCGACGCGGCCACCGGCCAGCAGACGGCGCTGACGCACCGATTTGACCAACTGGTGGCCGACCGCCTGCGCGCGCGCCATACGCAATTCGACGTGCTGCCCTTCAGGCGCACCAGTGTTGCCCGTGCGCAGATGCTCCTGGTGGGCAGCATCACCCGGCATGAAGCCGATCGGCAGGTGTTCCAGCTGCATCTGGCCCTGCTGGACCTGAAGAGTGGCGTGGTCGTTGCCCAAGCCTCGTCGCGAGCGCGCGACGCGGGCTTCGACACCACGCCGACGCCGTATTACCGCGACACACCGGTGCTGCTGCTCAAGGACCACGTCGTCGAGGGCTACCTGCGCACGACGCAGGCCGCACCCGGGCAGCCCGCTGACGCGGCCTACCTGCAGCGGGTGTCGGCCGTGGCGACCATCCAGGAAGCCACCGGCGCCTACGATGCCGCACGCTACCAGGAGGCACTCGGGCTGTACCGCGATGCCGCTCGCGATCCCGCCGGCGAGCAGATGCGGGCGCTCAACGGCGTCTACCTCACGAACTGGAAGCTCGGCCACACCGCCGAGGCCGAGCAGGCGTTTGGCCAGTTGGTGGCACTGGGCCTGGCCAACCGGGCGCTGGGGGTGAAGTTCCTGTTCAATCCCAACAGCACCGAGTTCTGGTCCGACCCGAAGATCAGCGGGCCCTATAACTTGTGGCTGCGCCAGATCGCGCGGCAGGCCGCCGTGGGTCAGGTCTGCATGGACGTCATCGGCCACACCAGCCGAACCGGCAGCGAGGCCTACAACGATCGGCTGTCTGAGCAGCGCGCCGCAGCCATACAGCGTCGCCTGGAGCAGGAGGCGCCGGCTCTGGCCGGGCGCATGAAGCCCAGCGGCGTGGGCTACCGACAGAACCTGGTGGGTACCGGCACCGACGACGCGAGCGACGCGCTGGACCGGCGCGTCGAGTTCCGCATCACGGGCTGCTGAGTGCCGGGCGAGCCTGCACTGGCTCCTCGTCATCTTCTCCGAGAAAGCCACCACTCTGGTGCGCCCACAGGCGCGCGTAAAGACCGCCACGGGCCAGCAGCGTGCGGTGGTCACCCTGTTCCACAATGCGACCCCGGTCCATCACCACCAGGCGATCCATGGCGGCGATGGTGGACAGCCGGTGCGCAATCGCCACCACCGTCTTGCCCTCCATCAGTCGATAGAGACTGGCCTGGATGGCGGCCTCGACCTCGCTGTCCAGCGCGCTGGTGGCCTCGTCCAGCAGCAGGATGGGCGCGTTCTTGAGCATCACCCGGGCGATCGCGATGCGCTGGCGCTGGCCGCCCGAAAGCTTGACGCCGCGCTCGCCCACGTGGGCGTCGTAGCCATGGCGCCCGGCCGGGTCGGTCAGGCCCAGGATGAACTCATGCGCCTCGGCGCGACGGGCCGCCGCCACCATGGCCTCGTCGCCGGCATCGGGGCGACCGTAGAGGATGTTGTCGCGCACCGAGCGGTGCAGCAACGATGTGTCCTGCGTGACCATGCCGACCTGCGCGCGCAGGCTGTCCTGGGTGACATGGGCGATGTCGGCGCCATCGATGCGGATGCAGCCCGCCGGTAGATCGTGGAAGCGCAGCAGCAGGTTGACGATGGTGCTCTTGCCCGCGCCTGAGCGACCGACCAGCCCGATCTTTTCGCCGGGCCGTATGGTCAGGTCGAAGTGTTCGATCACGCGGGGGCCGCTGGCGTAGCCGAAGCTCACATCCTGGAAACGGATCTCGCCGCGTTCGACGCGCAGTGGACGGGCGTCGGGCGCATCGGTGATGGTCGGTGGGCGTGAGAGCGTGCCGATGCCGTCCTGCACCGTGCCGATGTGCTCGAACAACGTGGCCATCTCCCACATGATCCAGTGGGAGATGCCGTTCAGGCGCAGCGCCATCGCGGTGGCCGCGGCCACCGCACCGACACCCACTTCGCCGCGCATCCATAGCGCCAGTGCGGCGCCGGCCGTCGCCAGGATCAGCAACATGCTCAGCGCGTGGATCACGATCTCGAAACCGGTGACCAGCCGCATCTGCGCGTGCACGGTCTGGAGGAACTCCTGCATCGCCGAGCGCGCATGCGCAGCCTCGCGCCGGTCGTGCGCGAACAGCTTGACGGTGGCGATGTTCGTATAGGCGTCCGTGATGCGCCCGGTCATGAGCGACCTGGCGTCCGCCTGCACCTTGGACACGCGCGAAAGCCGAGGCACGAAGTGGCGCAGGGTCAGCAGGTACAGCGCCAGCCAGCCCAGCATGGGCAGCAGCATGCCCAGGTGGAAGCTGCCCACCACCGCCAGCAGCGTGACGAAGTAGATGACGATGAACACGAGGATGTCGCAGACCGTCATCCAGGTGTCGCGCACCGCCAGTGCGGTCTGCATCACCTTGGTGGCGATGCGTCCGGCGAACTCGTCCTGGTAGAACGACAGGCTCTGGCGCAGCAGCAGGCGGTGGAAGTTCCAGCGCAGCCGCATCGGGAAGTTGCCCTGCAGCGTCTGCTGCTTGAGCGTCGACTGCAAGGCCACCATGATGAGGCTGGCCGCGAGGATGCCCGCCAGGAGCAGCAGCCGTGCGCGCTCGTCGGTCCACAGCCGCTCGCGCGGCACGTGGCTCAGCCAGTCCACGATGCCGCCCAGCATCGCGAACAGTACCGCCTCGAACGCACCGATGCCGGCGGTGAACAGCGTCATCGCCGCGATGTATCGCCGCATGCCCGCGGTGCAGGCCCACATGAACGCGAAGAAACCGCGCGGCGGCGTGGCCGGCACGGCTTCGGGGTACGGATCGACCAGGCGCTCGAACAGGTGGAACATGAGGCCGGCGAGTGTCGCGGCCCCTGCAGGGTTGGCGATGTGATCGCCAACACGTTGGGCTGCGCTTTTGTGCGGATCGGGGATGCCGCAGTGCCTGGCCTATCCCAGGTCGCGCTCGAGGGCCAGCAGTTCGGCCATCGTCTGACGTCGCCGGATCAGGCGCGGTACGCCGTGGTCCACGAGCACCTCGGCGGCCAGCGGGCGCGAGTTGTAGTTGCTGGACATGCTGGCGCCGTACGCGCCGGCATCGTGGAACACCAGCAGATCGCCTTCGCGGGGCTGCGGCAGTTCGCGGTCAAGCACGATGCCGCCATCGCCCTGGGTGAACACGTCGCCCGACTCGCACAGCGGACCGGCCACCACGGTGGGCCGCAAGGGGCGCGGCGGGCCGTCGGCGCCGTCGACGCCCAGCACGCTGATCTCGTGGTGGGCGCCGTACATCGACGGCCGCACCAGCTCGTTGAAGCCGGCGTCCACCAACGCAAAGTGGCGCGTGCCCATGGTCTTGGTGGCGCGCACCTCGGCCAGCAGCACGCCGCATTCGGCCACCAGAAAGCGACCGGGTTCGATCTCGAGATGAACTGGCCGGTCCAGCCGCTCGGCGATGCGCAGCCGCGCGGCATGCCACAGCGCGTGGTAGTGCGCGGTGTCGATGCGAGGCTCGCCCGCGCGATACGGTATCGATAGGCCGCCGCCGGCCGAAATGGCGTCGATGGGGATGCCCAGCAGCCGGTCGGCCAGCGTCACCATCGCATCGCAGACCTGCTGCAGGTGTCCGTAGTCGACGCCCGACCCGATGTGCATGTGCAGCCCGACGAGTCGCAGGCCCAGTTGCCGAACGACGGCCAGCGCGTCGGGCAGATCGGCATGCCAGATGCCGTGCTTGCTGTGCTCGCCGCCGGTGTTGGTCTTGTTGCTGTGGCCATGCCCGAAGCCGGGGTTGATGCGCAGCCACACCGGATGGCCGGGCGCTGCTGTGCCGATCTGGCGCAACATGTCGATCGAACCGGCGTTGACGGGGATGCCTTCGGCCACCACCCTGGCCAGCGTCGGGCGGTCGATCACGTCAGCCGTGAAGACGATGCCGGGCGCGCCGGGTCCGCGGGCGGTGTAGCCGGCGGCCAGGGCCCGCTCGATCTCCCCCAGGGAGACGGCATCGACCACCACGCCTTCGGCACGCATCAGTTGCAGCAGGTGCGTGTTGGAGTTGGCCTTCTGCGCGTAGCGAATGGTGTCGAAGCCACGCAGCTCGGCGATGCGCGCGCGGATGGTGGCGGCGTCGTAGACCCACAGCGGCGTGCCGTGGGTGCGTGCCAGGGCACGCAGAAGGGCGGGATCGAACGGATTCATATCGGCAATGATGAAGCGACAGACTCATTCAGTCCAATAGCGTATCGTTCGACATCCATCCAATCCTGATATGCATTGGCATGAAGCTCACGCACCGCCAGATCGAAGTCTTCCGAGCGCTCATGCTCACCACCAGCGTCACCCGGGCGGCCGAAGTGCTCCACACTTCGCAGCCCACGGTGAGCCGCGAGCTGGCGCGACTGGAGCAACTGCTGGAGTACCCCCTGTTCGAACGCGTGCGCGGCCGGCTGCGCCCGACCGTGAGGGCCGCGGCGCTGCGCGAGGAGGTCGAGCGCTCCTTCGCCGGGCTGGAACGGGTTGTCGCGGCGGCGGTGGCCCTGCGCCAGTTCACGCAGGGTCGGCTGCAACTGGCCTGCCTGCCGGCCCTGGCCGACGCCTTGCTGCCCGAGGCCGTCCGACGCTTCATGGCGACGCATCCGAAAGCGAGCGTGGCGGTGACACCGCTGGAGTCGCCGACCCTCGAGCTTCGGCTGACTGAGCAGGCGTTCGACCTGGGGCTGATCGAGCAGACTCAGGCACCACCGGGCACCGCCCGAATGCCCTTGCTGCAGGCCGATGAGGTGGCGGTGTTGCCGGCGGGGCACCCGTTGTTGGCGCGCCGGGTCCTGAGGCCAGCTGACTTCGCGGGTCATGCCTTTGTCAGCCTGGCGCCGGAGGATCCCTACCGTGCCCAGATCGATGCGCTGTTCGAACGGCATCGGGTGCCACGGACGTTGGCGCTCGAGGCCGGCAGTGCGGTGGCCGTGTGCGCGCTCGTGCGCCAGGGGTTGGGGATGGCCATCGTCAACCCACTCACAGCCCTGGAGCAAGCCGGGGCTGGGCTGCAATTGCGTCCGCTCTCGGTCTCGGTGCCATTCCATGTCGGCCTGGTCTTGCCAGGATTGCGCCCGCCCAATCCACTTCGCGAGGCCATGGTTCGGGCACTGCAGGACGCGGCTGCGGCGGTGCGCAAGCGGCTGCAGGCATCTTCGCGATCTCGAGCAGGCGAAATACGCGGGTCAACACCGGTCTGATCGACCGATGGTCCATCGCGCCCGGCATGCACAGTGCAGCCTGTCGCAACCCGCCGACGGTCGCGGCGCCACCAGATGCGTCCCGGTCGGCATTTCGCATGGAGCTCGACATGGCGATATCGAACATCAACGCCCAAGCTGGCATCAGCCGCCTGATGGTCAGCAGCGCATCGAACCCCCAGGTACAGAACGCAAAGGACCTGGTCCATGCGGTGCGCACGGGGGATGCCAAGGCCGCGCAGCAGGCCTACGTGTCCATCGTCAAGGCCGCGCCGGAGGGCGCGACTTGGCCCAAGGACAGCGCATTCTCGGAACTTGGCAAGGCGCTCGCCAAGGGCGATCTGGATGCGGCCAAGTCCATCGTGGTCGAGGCCGTCAAGGCCGCCCGCGGCCATGGCACAGACCCTGTGCCGATGCCCGCTCCGGCGCCAGCGCCGGCCGGCGGGGCCGTGGGCAGTGTGCTGAACGTCGCGGCCTGACCGCGATCGAGCGGCGGCGCGCCGGTTGGCCGGCGCTCCGCATTCAGCCGCCCAGTCCCGTCACGGCCTGGCCCGCCGCTTCGCGAGCCTGCTCGACCACCTGCCGCTTCCACAGCGGCGTATCGGTGTAGAACGCGTCGCGCACGCGGCGCTTGATGGCATCGGCCATGCCGAGGCCGATCTCCGGGTGGTTCTCCAGCCATTGGTCGGCCCGCAGCGCGTCCAGCACCTCGGCCACGGGCACGGTGCCGTACTCGAGTGCGATGCCCGTGTACTCGGCCTGGGGGCACTCCTGGTAGGCGGCCAACCACATCAGGCCCTGCAGCAGCGCTGACGTGGAACTGCCGTCGTAGATGGACGTGACCTGCGGCCCCCACCAGCGGCGGGCGCGTTCGAGCGCGGCTGCCTCGTCGCGGCAGGCAAAGATGCGTTCACCATGGCCGCTGGGCCCCAGGCCTGTATGCAGGTCGATCCAACCCAGGCGCCGGCAGCGCTGCCCGTGCTCCTGCAGCACATGGCGCAACGTCTGGTGACTCCAGGTCGGGTCATGGCCGCCGAAGAAGAGCCCCTGCGGGTGCCGGTACTGCCCCGCCGACACCGCAGCTTGCCAGGCCGTCACGCCCCGCTCCTGGATGTAGCGCTCGATGGTGGCTTCGATTTGCGCTGGCGGTGGCCATTGCGTCGGCACTAGCAGATGAGCGATCTCGTCATATGCCGGGTTTTCCGGCAGTGGCTGGTGGAAGTCGACGAAGTTGCGGTTGAGATCGACGTTCTCCTGGGTGACGCGACGCCACCACGAGAACCCGTACGGGTTGAGGGCATGGACCCACAGCACGGTCACCTGCGCGCGCCGGGCGGTGGCCAGGAAGTCGGGGTCGCGCAGCAGGGCGACCTGGACGCCCGAGCCGCAGTAGCCCTCCACGCCGTGGCAGGCGCTGCTCAGGATCAGCACTGCGGGTGCGTCGACCGGGCCCGCTCGCGCCACGTCCATGGCCAGCGTTTCGCCGTCGCGGCCGAGCAGCGGATGCACATGGCTGTGCACGTCGAGCCCTGCGGCATCGGCCGCATCCATGAACAGCCGGCGCGCCTGCGCATAGTTCTGCGCGAAACACGCCTCGATGGGATGGCTGTCGCTCATACGGCTTGTCCCAGCCATGCCTCGGCCAACCGTACCCAAGCGGTCGCCCCAAGCGGAATCAGGTCATCGTTGAAGTCGTAGCTGGGGTTGTGCAGCATGCAGGGCCCCAGCCCGTGTCCGCCTTCGCGGTGCGCGCCGTCGCCATTTCCGATCATGAAGTAGCAGCCGGGCTTCTCCAGCAGGTAGTAGCTGAAGTCCTCGGCGCCCATGGTCGGCTCGAACTCGACCACGTTGTCTGCACCGACCAGTTCGCCGAGCACGCGGCGCGCGAAGTCGGTTTCGGCGGCGTGGTTGACCGTGGGCGGGTAGTTGCGCATGAACTCGAAATCGCATGAGCACTCGAATGCCGACGCGGTGGCGTGCGCAACCTCGCGCATGCGGCGCTCGATCAGGTCGAGCACTTCGGTGGTGAAGGTGCGAACCGTTCCCTCCATCACGCACTGGTCCGGAATCACGTTGGTTGCCTCGCCGGTGTGGATCATCGTCACCGAGATGACGCCGGTATCCAGCGGCCGCTTGTTGCGTGTGAGGATGGTCTGGAATGCCTGCACCATCTGGCAGGCCGCCGGCACCGGGTCGATGCCCAGATGCGGCATGGCGCCGTGCGCGCCCTTGCCCTTCAGCGTGATGCGGAACTCGTTGCTCGACGCGTAACAGGGGCCGCTGCGCAGCGCGAACTGGCCAACGGAGAGCCCGGGCCAGTTGTGTGCGCCGAACACGGCTTCCATGGGAAACAGCCGGAACAGACCATCTTTGATCATTTCGCGGGCGCCGCCGCCGCCTTCCTCGGCAGGCTGGAAGATGAGGTAAACGCTGCCGTCGAAATGCCGGTGGCGGGCCAGGTAACGCGCGGCAGCCAGCAACATGGCGGTGTGGCCATCGTGGCCGCAGGCGTGCATCCGGCCGGGGTGGCGGCTGGCATGGGCGAAGGTGTTGTGCTCGGTCATCGGCAGCGCGTCGATGTCCGCGCGCAGTCCAACCGCCCGCGCCGAGCTGCCGTTCTTCACGATGCCCACCACGCCGGTGGTGCCCAGCCCGCGATGCACCGGGATGCCCCACTCGGTGAGGCTGCGGGCGATCAGGTCGCTGGTGCGCTGCTCCTGGAAGCACAGTTCCGGGTGGGCGTGGATGTCGCGCCGCAGGGCCGTGATGGCCGACGCATCGGCCACGATGGAATCGATCAGGCGCATTGCCGAGGGCTCCTTCGTCGGGGGTGGCAGTTTACGCCCCGGCCTTCGAGTCTGCAGGCTGCGGGTGGCGTCGGCCTCATGGCCACGCGGGGCCAGGCACTTCGCCGGGCAACTCCCTCGGTTTCGCGGGCCGGGGTCGGCTGTGCCATAGTTCTGAGACGCGGCCCATCGGTGTCCGGCGCCGTGCGCCGGCATGGGCCGAGGAAAGCCCGACCGTGAACACCCCCGCCGACCCCGTCACTGCGAAGGCGCCTGAGACCCGCGTCGTGCAGGGCGCCTGCCCGCACGACTGCCCCGACACCTGCGCCCTGCGCGTCACCGTCGAAGGCGGCCGGGTCGTGCGGGTCCAGGGCGACCCCGACCACCCGCCGACCCACGGTGCGTTGTGCACCAAGGTGTCGCGCTACTCCGAGCGCACCTACCATCCCGAGCGCGTGCTGCAGCCGTTGCGTCGGTCCGGTCCCAAGGGCAGCGGCTTGTTTGAGTCCGTGAGCTGGGATGTCGCGCTCGCCGAGGTGGCAAGCCGGCTGGGTGCCATTGCCGCGCGCGATCCCCAGGCCATCGTCCCGTACAGCTACGCCGGGACCATGGGTCTGGTCCAGGGCGAGGGCATGGCCGGCCGGTTCTTCAACCGATTGGGGGCATCGCGGCTGGAGCGCACGATATGCTCCACCGCTGGGGGCGAGGCGCTTGCAGTCACTTACGGCGGCAAGCTGGGCATGCACGTCGAGGACTTCGCGCACAGCCGGCTGATCCTGATCTGGGGCAGCAACTCGATCACCGCGAATCTGCACTTCTGGTCCTTCGCGCAGCAGGCCAAGCGCGACGGTGCGAGGCTGGTGTGCATCGACCCACGACGCACCGAGACCGCTGACAAGTGCCACCAGCACATCGCGTTGCTGCCGGGCACCGACGGCGCATTGGCCCTGGGCATGATGAACGCGATCATCGCCGACGACGCCCTGGACGCGGACTACATCGCTCGCCATGTGTCGGGCTTCGAGGGACTGCGCGAACGCGCACTGGCCTGGCCGGTCGAGCGCGCCGCTGCTGTGTGCGGCGTACCTGCCGAGACCATCCGCGCGCTGGCGCTCGAGTACGCACGCACGCCCGGGGCGGCCGTCCGGCTGAATTACGGCGTGCAGCGGGTGCACGGCGGTGGCAGTGCGGTGCGGCTGGCG
>JABWBN010000142.1 GCA_013360485.1 Burkholderiaceae bacterium
TGGCCGACGCGGCCGACGGCCGGTTCGAGGGGCTCTTCGGCCTGGCGGCGGCGCTGGGTGCCAGCGGCGCGATGGCCGGCGGCATGCACTTCTCCGTGGTCTGCGCGGAAGACGTACCCCGCCTGGCGAGCGCACCGGCTCTTGCACACGGGGACTTCGGCGACGGTTTTGCGCAGATGTACACGCGCATCTGTGCCCAGTGGCCGCGCGGGGAGGTGCCCGAGGCGTTCTATCGCGTCGGCCCGACTCCGGCTGCGGTGCTGCTGCTGTCCGGCGGGCTCGACCCGGCGACGCCGCCCGCCCATGGTGAGCGCACGGCCCGGGCCTTGGGTCCGCAGGCACGCCACGTGGTGGTGGCCCACGCAGGACACGGGGTGACCGCGCTGCCATGCGTCGCCGACCTGGTGCAGCGGTTCATCGACGCCGAGCAACCCGCACAGGCGCTGGCGCTGGACACCGGGTGTGCCGCCGCGGTGCCGCGCCCCGATGCCACCATCGCGCCATGGCGCGCCGCACCGATGCCCTTTGCGTCGGCAGCCAGCAAAGGCCGGCCGTGATCGAGATCCAGGACCTGTCCAAACGATTCGTCCAGGGTCGCGGCCGGCGTGCGCGCATGGTGCAGGCCGTGGCCGGGCTGCACCTGCATGCGGCAGATGGCTGCATCACCGGACTGCTCGGTCCCAACGGCGCCGGCAAGACGACCACGCTGCGCATGCTGGCCGGGTTGATGGCGCCCGACGGTGGGCGCATCCATGTCGATGGCATCGATGTCGCGCGTGCGCCGCAGGCGGCGCTGGCGCGCATGGGCGTGCTGTCCGATGCCCGGGGCCTGTACCCACGGCTGACGGCGCGCGAGAACATCGTCTACTACGGGCGGCTGCAGGGCATGGCCACCGCGCATGCGCACGAGCGCGTCGAGCATCTGGCGGACCTGCTGGACTTGCGCGCCCTGCTCGAGCGGCGCACCGAAGGGTTCAGCCAGGGCGAGCGCATGAAGACGGCGCTTGCGCGCGCCCTGGTGCACGACCCGAAGCACATCGTGCTCGACGAACCCACCAACGGCCTGGATGTGCTGGCCACCCGCGGTCTGCGCGAGACGCTGCGGCACCTGCGCGATGACCACGACAAGTGCATCGTCTTCTCGACGCACATCATGCAGGAGGTCGAGCGGCTGTGCGACCGGGTCGTGGTGGTGGCCCGGGGCCGGGTGGTGGCCGAGGGCAGCGTGCCCGAGTTGCTGGCGCGCACCGGGCACCAGGACTTCGAGTCCTGCTTTGTGGCCCTGGCGTTCGGCCCCGATGCCGATGCCCTCACAGGGGGCGGGGTATGAGGGCGGCGTGGGTGGTCTTCATGAAAGAGCTGGTCGATGCCCTGCGCGACCGGCGCACGCTGGTGATGGTGGCGCTGTCGTCGGTGGCCATCGGGCCGCTGGTGCTGGTGGCGTTGTCGGCGCTGGTGGCCAGCATGGAAGAGCGCGCCGAGGCGCGCGAGGTGGTCGCCGTGGGCATGGCGCATGCACCGGGGCTGCGCAACTACCTGCTGCGACAGAACCAGCAATTGCGCGAGGCACCGTCGGGCCATGAGCAGGCGCTGGTCGCCCGTCGCCTGGGGCATCCGGTGCTGGTGGTGCCCGAGGACTTCGAGGCTGCCCTGCAGGCCGGTCGGGCGCCCACGCTGGAGATCGTCAGTTCGAGCGCGAACACGCGCGCCCAGGCCGGGGTGGGCCGGCTGCGCCTGCTGCTGCTGGGTTATGCGCGCGAGCAGGCCACGCTGCAGCTGGCGTTGCGCGGCGTGGCGCCGGCGGTGATGCAACCCTTCGACATCCAGACGCGCGACCTGGCCGATCCGCTGGCGCGTGCGGCCCAACTCACCGGCATGCTGCCGTTCTTCGTGCTGATGGCCGTGCTCTACGGTGCGTTGAATGCGGCGCTGGACACCACCGCAGGCGAACGCGAGCGCGGCTCGCTGGAGCCGCTGCTGATGAACCCGGCGCCGGCTGCGGCGCTGGTGCTGGGCAAGTGGGCGGCCGTGGCCAGCGTGGGCATGCTCATCGCCGTGCTGTCGTGTCTGAGCTTCCTGCCCGGGCAGTGGTTGTTGCGCAGCCCCACGCTGGCGGCGATGTTCCAGTTCGGCCTGCGCGAGGCGGTGCTGTTCGTCGCGCTGCTGACACCGATCGCGGCTATGCTGTCGGCCGTGTTGATGGCGGTGGCCATCCGCTGCCGCAGCTACAAGGAAGCGCAGGCCAACAACACGGTGGTGATCCTCGTCGTGTCGTTGCTGCCGCTGGTGACCATCTTCAACCAGGAGGGCGAGCAGTCGTGGCACCTGTGGACACCCGCGCTGGCGCAGATCACGCTGATGGTGCGCGTGCTCAAGGGCGAGGCCATGACGGCGCCCGACCTGCTCGTGCCGCTGGGGGTGGCGGCGGTGGTCACAGCGCTGGCGCTGGCCTGGATCTCCCGCCAGCTGCGCACTGCCGCGCTGCGCTGAATCGGGGCGGCCGCCGCGCGGGTGTCAGTTCGGTCGGCCGTTCAGGGCCGATGCCACGGCGGCTTGCCAGGGCAACGCATGCACCAGTTCATTGAGGTGCAAAGCCGACTCGAACGCCGTGAGCACCTCGCCTTCGCGGCCCAGCAGGCGCAGGTTGGTGACCACCGCCATCGGATCGGCCATGGCCACCACGTCATGCGAAACCTGGACCCAGTCCCAGGCCAGGCCGGCGTCGATGTCGTCGATCTGGCCCGCCCACAGGGTCTGGCCGGCGGGGCAACGGCCGCGGGCGCCCAAAGACGTGACGTGTGTGCTCACATGCTTCAGGGGCAGTGTGCGTGCTTCGCTGGCACTCCAGAACATCGGTGGCCAGGCGCGCAGGCTCCAGGACGGGCAGATGGTGACGGATGCGGCATACATCGGGGTCTCCTTGCATGAGGGGTGCCCGCAGTGTTCGTCCAGCGGTGCAGAATCCGCATCTGTAAGGCTTGCCAGGGACCCCTAGAGCGAACTGGCAGTCAAGCAATACGTCACACATGCTGCAGGGTGGCTACGCATCGGTGCTGCAATCCCGGAGTCGCGACGACTTCCGGGACGAAGTCGTTCGCTTCACGCAGCAGCTGGGGTTCAGCACGGTATCGGCGATGGTGGTCATCGACCACACGTTGCGAACCAGCGAGTTCATCACGGTGGACAACACGCCGGATGCCTACCGCGATGCCTTCTTCGATGTGGGTGCGTCCCGTCGCGATCCGGTGTTGCAGCACTGCAAGCGCAGCAGCGTGCCCATCATCTGGGACCAGAGCACGTATACCACCGGTGGAGCGGGCGAGCTCTGGGAGGAGCAGGCGCGCTTTGGTTACCAGACCGGCATCGCCGTGGCGCTGCATCTGCCCGAGGGCCGGCACTTCCAGATCGGGGTCGACCGGGATCGGGCGCTGCCAGGCGATCCCACCGCATTGCAGCGCATGGTGGCCGACCTGCAACTGTTCGCGGTGTGCGCTCTCGACACGGCGATGCGCGTGCTGGTGTCCGATGCTGCGCGCCCGCAGCGGCCCGCGCTGACGCCGCGCGAACTGGAGGTGCTGCGTTGGACCATGGAGGGCAAGACCGCCTGGGAGGTGGGCACCATCCTGGGCATCTCCGAGCGCACGGTGGTGCTGCATCTCGGAAACGCGATGCGCAAGCTCGCGTGCGTCAGCAAGCACCAGGCGGTGCTCAAGGCGCTGCAGCTGGGACTGATCAGCTGAAGCACGGCGCCGGTTGCGCAGATCCGAGGCCGGGTCGCCGCCGACGCGCCCTGTCAGACTTTACAGTTGCGCTCCCGGCTTGAGGTGCGTGGAATGAGGCCCGTGCTTGGCGGTCGCCAAGCTTCACCGACGGAGCCTCGAAAATGGATCGCATCACCACTGCTAAGTCTTCCGCCTGCGCAACGCCCAGAGGCGGTGGCTGGTGCACGCCCCGTGGCGGTAGCTGGTGCACGCCGCGGGGCGGCAGCTGGTGCACCCCGCGCGGCGGAAGTTGGTGCACGCCGCGTGGCGGCAGCTGGGCCTGACCAAGGGCCAGGAGCGCGCTACCTTCCCACGAGTGGCGGCTCTTGCCGCCCGACCTGGGGAAGTAGTTCAACTGCTCAGGGAGTCACGCCTTGCGCATCGGGCAGGTGTTCAGCCCGACCAGGCGATACAAAGGGCAAAAGCCCATCGCGCCCGTGGCGAGCGGGATCACGCCGATCCAGCCCCATGGGCCGATCACATCCAGGGCCGCCAGGCCCATGAGCGTCAGGCCACCCAGCACGCGCAGCGTGCGGTCGACGCCGCCGACATTGAACTTCATGGTCTTCTCCAGTTGGCAAGGTTGATGGCGCCAACTGTGCGCGCGTAACCCCAGCATCGTCGGTGACTGCAGTCACCAAGCCATTCGGGCCGGCGTCGTCTTGTCGCCGCGCTCGCCCCTGAAGCCCGCGCGGCGGACGGTCACGTCGGTCCGGCGGCCAGCTGGCGCAACGCACCGGCATCGCGGATCTCGATGTGCTGGCGCGCGAGGGCGATCCAGCCCTGCCGCTCGAAGCGCCGCAGCAAGCGCGTGACGATTTCGCGCACCGTTCCCAGTTCATCGGCGAGCTGCTGGTGCGTCTTGGCCAGGGCGCTGCCGTGCCCGAGCAGGGCGGCAGCGAGCCTTTGGTCCAGCCGCTGAAAGGCCACTGCTTCGGCCAGGGCCATCAGGTCGGCCAGGCGATCGGCGAAGACCGCGAACACGAACCGGCGAAATGGCTCATGGGCAACCCAGCGCTCGAAGCCCGTGGGCGCCAGCACCACCAGTTCGGTGTCGCAGACGGCGCGGCCGTGGGCGACCAGGCTCGCATGGCCGAACAGGCACGATGTCGAGGCCACGCACAGCTCACCCGGCACGACCCGGTACAGCTCGATCGATCGGCCCTGGGGTGAACCCCTGGCCACCTGCACCTCGCCGTCCAGCACCAACGGGAACCCCTGGCACGGGGCGCCCTCCTCAAACAACACCGTGTCCGCCGGAACGCGCATCTGACGTGCCTGCGATTCCAGCACATCGAGCGCCAAGGCTGGTGGCAGCGCATCGACAGCCGGGTATAGCGGCCGCAAGCGGCTCAGTGTGGATGAAGCGTCGGTCATGGCAATGAGATCAGTTCGAACTATCGAATTCGGTCAATCAATAGCTGTTGTCAAGATGCGGGCGGCGCGGTCCCGGCGTGGTTGGCGGGCATGGGCCGGGTGGCCGCCTCCAGTGCATCGAGCCAGGCCAGCGCAGCCTGACGGCCTGTGCCGCACATCGCATCCGACGGCGCCAGTGATCGACACACGGCGGGCCGGCGTGGATCGCCGAACAGCGAGCAACGGTCATCGGCCGTGAGCTGGATGCAGCGCACGCCGGCGGGCTTGCCGTCGGGCATACCGGGGATGGGCGAGCTGATGGATGGTGCAATGCAACAGGCGGCACATTTGGGGCGGCAATCCATGGCCGATTGTCGGTCGAGCGCCAGGGCGCCGCTGCGTGCGAGTGGGGCTTCCTACAATCGCGGGTTCGATCGCACAGCGAGCATCCCCCATGTGGTATCCGAAGGAGTTTGACGTCATCGTCGTCGGCGGCGGCCATGCCGGCACCGAGGCGGCGCTGGCGGCTGCGCGCATGGGGTGCGACACGCTGCTGCTGACGCACAACATCGAAACCCTGGGCCAGATGAGCTGCAACCCGTCGATCGGCGGCATCGGCAAGGGCCATCTGGTCAAGGAAGTGGATGCGCTGGGCGGGGCGATGGCGCTGGCCACCGACGAAGCCGGCATCCAGTTCCGCATCCTGAACTCGTCCAAAGGCCCGGCCGTGCGCGCCACGCGGGCGCAGGCCGACCGCGTGCGGTACAAGGCGGCGATCCGCCGTCGGCTGGAGAACCAGCCGCGGCTGTGGTTGTTTCAGCAGGCCGTGGACGACCTGAGCGTCGAGAGCGACGGCCGCGGCGAACGGGTGACCGGTGCCGTCACCCAACTGGGCATCGGTTTTCGCGCACGCGCCGTCGTGCTGACCGCGGGCACGTTCCTCGATGGTCGGGTGCATGTGGGGCTGAGCCACCATGCGGCCGGGCGCGCCGGCGACCCACCGGCGGTGGCGCTGTCGGCACGGCTCAAGGACCTGAAGCTGCCACAGGCCCGGCTGAAGACGGGCACGCCGCCGCGCATCGACGGGCGCACCATCGACTACGCGCGGCTGGCCGAGCAGCCCGGCGACCATGATCCGGTGCCGGTGTTCAGCTTCCTGGGCGACGCCGCCATGCACCCGCCGCAGATGCCGTGCTGGATCACGCACACCAACGAGCGCACGCACGAGATCATCCGTTCGGGCTTCGACCGAAGCCCGATGTTCACCGGCGTGATCGAGGGGGTGGGGCCGCGCTACTGCCCGAGCATCGAGGACAAGGTCAACCGCTTCGCCGACAAAACCTCGCACCAGATCTTCCTCGAACCCGAGGGACTGACGACGCACGAGGTTTATCCAAACGGCATCTCGACCTCGCTGCCGTTCGACATCCAACTGGCGGCGGTGCGCTCGATGGCGGGGCTGGAGCAGGCCCACATCCTGCGGCCGGGCTACGCAATCGAGTACGACTACTTCGACCCGCGCGCACTGAAGGCCACCTTCGAGACCCGGGCGATCACCGGCCTGTACTTCGCCGGTCAGATCAACGGCACCACCGGCTACGAGGAGGCGGCGGCGCAGGGCCTGTACGCCGGCGCCAACGCCGCTTGCCGGGTGCTCGGGCGCGAGCCGCTGCTGCTGCGGCGCGACCAGGCCTACCTGGGCGTGCTGGTGGATGACCTGATCACCAAGGGGGTAAGCGAGCCCTACCGGATGTTCACCAGCCGCGCGGAGTACCGGCTGCAGCTGCGGGAAGACAACGCCGATGCGCGGCTCACCGCCCGCGGCCGGGCCCTGGGGCTGGTGGACGACGCCCGCTGGGCGGCCTTCGAGCGCAAGCAGGAGGCGGTGGCGCGCGAGCTCGAGCGCCTGCGGTCGAGCTGGGTGCACCCCGGCATCCTGGCGGCAGCGGATGCCGAGCGCCTGCTGGGCAAGGCGATCGAGCGCGAGTACAACCTGTCGGACCTGCTGCGCCGGCCCGGCGTGGGCTACGACACCGTGGCCGAAGTGCTGCAATTGGCCGGTCGCGGTAGCGATGTTTCACGTGAAACCCGGCGTGCCGAACTGGGTGCTGCGCTGGCCGATGCCGTGATCGAACAGGTTGAAATCGCCACTAAGTACGCCGGCTACATCGACAAGCAGATCGAGGAGGTCGAGCGCGCCGCCCACTACGAGAACCTGCGCCTGCCGGAAGACCTGGACTATGCGCAGGTCACTGCCCTGAGCTACGAGGTGCGTCAGAAGCTCTCGCGCCACCGCCCGCAGACGCTGGGGCAGGCTTCACGCGTATCGGGCGTGACACCGGCGGCGATCTCGCTGCTGCTGGTGCACCTGAAGAAGGGGCGGTTCCGGGGTTTCGGCGCCGTCGCAGCGGCCCCGGATGCAGACGCTGCCGCAAGTGACCAGGTTCAGGGCCCGCGATGAACGAGCCGGCGTCGAACCCAACGCGCGCACGGCTGCTGCGCGCCGCTCAGGCCCTGGGCCTTGCCCTCGACGAAGCCGCGGCTGCTCAGCTGCAGGCTCATCTGGCCATGCTGCAGCGCTGGAACCGGGTCTACAACCTGACGGCGGTGCGTGACCCGCAGGAGATGCTTGCGCACCATGTCCTGGACTGTCTGGCCGTGCTGCCGCCGCTGCGCCGCTACGCGGCAGGACGCTCGTTGCGCGTGCTGGACGTTGGCAGCGGCGGCGGCTTGCCCGGAGCGGTGATCGCCATCATGCAGCCCGAGTGGCAGGTGAGCACCGTCGACGCCGTGGCCAAGAAAGCCAGCTTCGTGCGCCAGGTGGCCGCCGAGGTGCCGGTGCGCAACCTGCGCGCCCTGCATGGTCGAGTCGAGGCGCTCGACCCGGCACAGGCCCCAGGTGCGTCCGGCTACGACCTCATTGTGTCGCGCGCATTCGCCTCGCTCGCCGACTTCGTGACCCTCACGCGCCACCTGCTGGCGCCCGGCGGCGTGTGGCTCGCCATGAAGGGTCGCGCGCCAGACGATGAAGTGGCGGCACTGCCGGCAGATGTCACCGTGTTCCACGTGGAACAACTGCGGGTGCCCGAGCTCGCCGCCCAGCGCTGCCTCGTGTGGTTGCGGCCCCACGCCCGCGCCTGAGGCCGACGCCGCCCCAGGTGCGGGCTGACCGCGACGGGCGGCGCAGCGGCGATACTTCGAGCCCATGGCGAAAGTCTTCTGCATTGCAAACCAGAAGGGCGGCGTCGGCAAGACGACCACCACGGTCAACCTGGCCGCCGGGCTGGCGCGCGTCGACCAGCGCGTGCTGGTGATCGACCTCGACCCCCAAGGCAATGCCACCATGGGCTCGGGCATCGACAAGCGGGCGATGCCGCTGTCGGTTTATGACGTGCTGCTCGAGTCGGCCGCCATTGCCGAGGCGCGCCAGCGCTCGCAGACCGGTGGCTACGACGTACTCGGCGCGAACCGCGAACTGGCCGGCGCCGAAGTCGAACTGGTGAGCCTGGAGCGCCGCAACGAGCGCTTGCGCCAGGCACTCGATGCGGTGGGTGCCGACTACGACTTCGTGCTGATCGACTGCCCGCCCTCGCTGAGCCTGCTCACGCTGAATGGCCTGTGCAGCGCACACGGCGTGATCGTGCCCATGCAGTGCGAGTATTTCGCACTCGAGGGGCTGTCCGATTTGGTCAACACCATCAAGCAGGTGCATGCCAACCTCAACCGCGACCTGCAGATCATCGGCCTGCTGCGGGTGATGTTCGACCCTCGCATCACGCTGCAGCAGCAAGTCAGCGATCAGCTCAAGTCGCACTTCGGCGACAAGGTGTTCGACGCCGTGATCCCGCGCAACGTGCGCCTGGCCGAGGCCCCCAGCTACGGCCAGCCGGGCGTGGTATTCGATCCCGCGGCCAAGGGCGCGCAAGCCTACATCGAGTTTGCGCGCGAACTGGTGCGGCGCGTGCAATCGATGTAGCTCCGAGGCCATGCTCGAAAACGGTTGGTCCGAGTCGCTGCTGTCTCGTGTCGAGGACGCCGGCCTCAACGCCAGCGCACCGCCGCAGCAGCGTTGGGTCGACGGCTGGCTGGTGCGGTTCTCACCGGGCAAGGCCAAGCGTGCGCGCTGCGTCAACGCGGTCGCGCACGGGCGCCTGTCGGTCGAGCGGCGCCTGGCGCTGTGCCAGGAAGTTTTCGATGCCGTCGGGCTGCCGCTGTTCGTGCGCCTGACGCCCTTCACGCAGCCGGCCGATCTCGATGCACGGCTCGAGCGTTGGGGCTATCACGTGATCGACGACACGCGGGTGATGGTCACGACCGAACTGCCCGAGCAGGGCGAGGCGCTGCCCGCCGGTGTGGTGGCGCTGCAGCTCGGGGCCGAGCACTTCGCCGAGCGAGTGGGCGAGCTGCGCGGCTCGCCACCGCAGCACCGTCAGGCCCACGCCGAGCGCCTGAAGGTCTCGCCCGTGCCCTACGACGCCTGGGCGCTGCAGCGCGAGCACGACGGCGAGCTGCTC
>JABWBN010000143.1 GCA_013360485.1 Burkholderiaceae bacterium
GCGCATCGCGCGCACGGTGTCGGAGATGTCCTCGCTCTCGAGCAGCTCGTTGCGCTGCTGGTAGATGACCTTGCGCTGGTCGTTGGCGACGTCGTCGTACTCGAGCAGCTGCTTGCGGATGTCGAAGTTGCGCGCCTCGACCTTGCGCTGCGCACCCTCGATGCTGCGGCTGACGATGCCCGCCTCGATGGCCTCGCCATCGGGCATCTTCAGCCGCTCCATGATGGCCTTGACCCGGTCGCCCGCGAAGATGCGCATCAGCGGGTCTTCCAGCGACAGGTAGAACCGGCTCTGGCCCGGGTCGCCCTGGCGGCCGGAGCGGCCACGCAACTGGTTGTCGATGCGACGGCTCTCGTGCCGCTCGGTGGCGATGATGCGCAGCCCGCCTGCGGCCTTGACCTGTTCGTGCAGCCCGGCCCACTCGTCCTTGAGCTGCTGGATGCGACGCGCCTTGTCGTCGGCCGCGACGGCTTCATCGGCTTCGAGGAACTGAACCTGCTTTTCGACGTTGCCGCCCAGCACGATGTCGGTGCCGCGGCCGGCCATGTTGGTGGCGATGGTGATGACCCCCGGGCGACCGGCCTGGGCGACGATCTCGGCCTCCTTGGCATGCTGCTTGGCGTTGAGCACCTGGTGCGGCAGCTTGGCCTGCGCCAGCAACTTCGAGATGAGCTCGGAGTTCTCGATCGAGGTGGTGCCCACCAGCACCGGCTGACCATGCTCATGGCTGGCCCGGATGTCCGCGATCACGGCGTCGTACTTCTCGCGGGCGGTCTTGTAGATGAGGTCGAGCTCGTCCTGGCGCACCGTGGGCCTGTTGGGCGGGATGACCACGGTCTCCAGACCGTAGATTTCCTGGAACTCGTAGGCCTCGGTGTCGGCGGTGCCGGTCATGCCGGCGAGCTTGCCGTACATCCGGAAGTAGTTCTGGAAGGTGATCGAGGCCAGCGTCTGGTTCTCGCTCTGGATGCGCACGCCCTCCTTGGCCTCGACCGCCTGGTGCAGGCCGTCGCTCCAGCGCCGACCGGTCATCAGGCGTCCGGTGAACTCGTCGACGATGATGATCTCGCCGTTCTGCACCACGTAGTGCTGGTCGCGGTGGTACAGGTGGTTGGCCCGCAACGCCGCGTACACATGGTGCATCAGCGTGATGTTGGCCGCGTCGTACAGGCTCGCGCCTTCCACCAGCAGGCCGGCCTCGCGCAGCAGCGTCTCGGCGCGCTCGTGACCGTCCTCGGTGAGGAAGACCTGGTGGCTCTTTTCGTCGAGGGTGAAGTCGCCGGGCTCGATCACGCCTTCGCCGGTGCGCGGATCCGCCTCGCCGATCTGCCGCTTCAGGCCCGGGATGACGGCATTGATGCGCACGTACATCTCGGTGTGGTCTTCGGCCTGGCCACTGATGATCAGCGGTGTGCGGGCCTCGTCGATCAGGATGGAGTCGACCTCGTCGACGATGGCGTAATTCAAGCCCCGCGCCACCCGGTCGACCACCTCGTAGACCATGTTGTCGCGCAGGTAGTCGAAGCCGAACTCGTTGTTCGTGCCATAAGTGACGTCGGCGGCGAACGCGGCCTGTTTCTCTTCGCGCGTCATGCCCGGGACGTTCACGCCCACGGTCAGGCCGAGGAAGCCGTACAGCCGACCCATCCACTCGGCATCGCGCCGAGCGAGGTAGTCGTTGACGGTGACCACGTGCACGCCCTTGCCGGTCAGGGCATTGAGATACACCGGCAGCGTGGCCACCAGCGTCTTGCCCTCACCCGTGCGCATCTCGGCGATCTTGCCGGCGTGCAATGCCATGCCACCCATGAGCTGCACGTCGAAGTGGCGCATCTTCAGAACGCGCTTGCCGCCTTCGCGCACCACGGCAAAGGCCTCGGGCAGCAGGTCATCCAGCGTGGAGCCCTGCGCCAGGCGCTGTCGGAACTCATCGGTCTTGGCGCGCAAGGCATCGTTGTCAAGCCGCTCGAACTGCGGCTCGAGCGCGTTGATCTTCTCGACGACACGCCGGTACTGCTTGAGCAGGCGTTCGTTGCGGCTACCGAAAATCGTGGTGAGGAGCTTGGGCAACATGCGGGAGCGTGTGGAGTAGCGGCGGTCGCTGCCGGCGGTCGCCGCGTAAGGTGTGCGTGCCCGGCGCGATCAGCGGCAGCTGTCGGGCTGTCCGGTGGACCAGGGGCGCGTTGCCGGGCGCAGCGCACCAAGGCCGGCTCGGGAAGTGCCCCGCGCGGAATGCCGGTGACGGCCGACTCCGGGCTCGGGAGCAGCCGCGCCGGCAGGCTACCGAAAAGCGTGCAAGTCTATCACCCGCCCTCTGTCGCCCCACGCAGCGGCGCGCCGGTGCTGACCGCATCGCCGAGGAAGCGGGCAGGATCCTGGGGCGAGCCCTCGACCAGTACCTCGAAGTGAAGATGCGGCCCCGTGGAACGACCGGTACTGCCCACTTCGGCCACCGTCTGGCCGCGACGCACCAGGTCGCCGGCGCGCACGTGCGCTTTCGACAGGTGGGCGTAACGGGTCACCAATCCCCTGCCATGGTCGATCTCGACCATCTGGCCGTATTGCGGGTGCCATTGAACCGCCAGTACGACGCCGCCAGCAGCCGCCACGACCGCAGTACCCTGGTGTGCGGGGAAGTCAAGCCCCGAATGCAACGCCGCGCGCCCGGTGATGGGGTCCGGGCGCACGCCGAAGCCCGATCCGATGGGGCCACCCACCGGCGCCACGCTGGGAATGAGCAGCTCACGCAACCGTGACTCGAGCAGGCGCGACTCGATCAGCGTGAGCAAGTCGGTGCTGAGATCGGCACGCTCGTCCAAGTGCGACAGCTCCTGTTGCAGCTGCTCCAGGCGGGGCATGGCCAACGGCAAGTACAGCCCACCCTGACCTGCCGGAGCCGACGCCACTGCCGGCGCTGGGTTCGACGCTGCCGAGGGACGCAAGCCGCCGGGGTCGACGCCAACCAGGTTGGACACCCGCTCGCCCATGGACTCCAGCTTGACCAGGCGGGCCTGCATCTGCCCGACCTTCTGAGCCATGGCATCGACACTGTCGCGCATGAACCGTTCACGCTGTGCCAGCTCGACGCTGACGATGGGGCGCACCAGATGGCTCACCACCGGCCAGCCCTCGCGCGCGGCCTTGAGAAACACGAAGTGGTAAACCGCTCCGGAAAGCAGCACCAGCGTGGCCACGAGCGCGACCACGGCACCCACCAGTTGCATGCGGTTGAACTGCAGAACCCGGGTGCGTGCGAGCGTCCCCTGGGTGATCATGATCTGCATGTGTATCGCCCTTTACCGACTGCGAAGTTGGGTCGTCCCGACCAAGTGGGACCGCCCGGCATGCCTACAGGCCGCGCAGGCTACGCGCTGTGGCGCCGCGCCGCAAGCGGGAGGGCCCGGTGTCGGCGGCATAAACTGTCACCATGGGTAGCCCATCACCATACGCCGTGCCGATCGACGCCGCACTCGGGTCCAGCGAACCACTCGGTCGGCTGGCGGCCCGTCTGCGCGAATCTCAGGCGCGGCTGGACACGGTACGTCCCAGCCTGGCTCCCCCGCTGCGCGAACTGGTGCGGGCCGGGCCGCTCGACGACGATGGCTGGGCACTGCTGGTGCCACATCCAGCCGCTGCGGCCAAGCTGCGCCAACAGTTGCCCGCGTTGGTCGAAGCGCTGGAGGCGGCGGGCTGGCCGCAGCGCGCGCTGCGGGTACGCATCGTGGCCGGCGGCTGATCGCCCGATCTGGACTCCGGCCAAAAGGGTCTGACAGGCGCGAAAGCACAAGTAGCGCGAGCGATTCGGTGCCGAATCTCGCGCTGACGGTGGTGCCGGCTGTCCGAATCGAACGGACGACCTTCCGCTTACAAGGCGGGTGCTCTACCAACTGAGCTAAGCCGGCGGTGACCGCGATGCGCTCGACGAGCCGCATTCGGGCGGGTTGCGATTGTATGGCCAGGTGCGCCGGCAAGCCGCACCGAGGCCAGTGCTACTTGATGCGCTTGAGCGCGGGCTTTCCGCCTCCGGGGGGCGTGGGCTCTGGGGGTGTCTCGTCGGCCCAACCGGTGCGGGGCGCGGGCGCATCCGCTGCAGGCTCGGCGGCGGACTCGGTGTGGGCCAGCCGCAGCCCCCGGGCATTTGCATCGGGGCCGGCGGCGGCGGGGGGCGTCGCCGTACCCTGCTCAGCAGGCATCGGGAAGGCCATGCCCTGCCCGTTCTCCCGCGCATAAATGGCCACGACGTGGTCGACCGGGACCACGATGTCGCGCGCCACGCCGCCGAACCGGGCCTTGAACTCGATGAACTCGTTGCCCAGCTGCAGCCCCGAGGTGGCCTCGAAGCCGATGTTGAGCACGATCTCGTTGTTCTTCACGTACTCGTGCGGTACCTGCACGCGGTGGTCGACGTGCACGGCGATATACGGCGTATAGCCGTTGTCGGTACACCAATCGTGCAAGGCCCGGATGAGGTAGGGCCGCGTCGAGCTGCCCTGTTCGGCGTCTGCCATGGCGTGGATGCTACTTGCGCATCACCTTTTCGGACGGCGTCAGCGCCTCGATGTAGGCCGGGCGCGAGAAGATGCGTTCGGCGTACTTCAGCAGCGGCGCGGCGTTCTTCGACAGGTCGATGTCGTAGTAGTCGAGCCGCCACAGCAGCGGCGCGATCGCCACGTCGAGCATCGAGAAGTCGTCGCCCAGCATGTACTTGTTCTTGAGGAAGATCGGCGCCAACTGTGTGAGGCGCTCGCGGATCTGGGAGCGCGCGCGCTCGAGCTGCTTGTCGGTGGCCTTGACCCCGCTGCGTGCCTCGAGCGTGTTCACATGGGCGAACAGTTCCTTCTCGAAGTTGAACAGGAACAGGCGCACCCGTGCTCGCGCCACCGGGTCGCCCGGCATGAGTTGCGGATGCGGGAAGCGCTCGTCGATGTACTCGTTGATGATGTGCGATTCATAGAGGATCAGGTCGCGCTCGACGAGGATGGGCACCTCGTTGTACGGGTTCATCAGCGCGATGTCCTCGGGCTTGGCGAACAGATCCACGTCGCGGATCTCGAAGTCCATGCCCTTTTCGAACAGCACGAACCGGCAGCGATGCGAGTAGGGGCAGGTGGTTCCGGAATAAAGCACCATCATGGCGGCGGGCTCCCAGGCAGCAAAGGATGCAGGTCTCGAAAACAGGAAGCGCAGTGGAACCGGCTAGGCTACCACTGCGCGCGCGACCCGGCAGCACCGGGTCGATCGGTACACGGGCTACTTGATGTCTTTCCAGTACGCCGCGTTCAGGCGCCAGGTGATCACGGTGAACACCGCCAGGAAGATCATCACCAGCACGCCCAGGCGCACCCGTGAATTCTGGGCAGGTTCGCCCATCCACTGAAGGAAGGCCACGAGGTCGGCGGTGGCGTTGTCGTAGTCGGCCTTGCTCATGGCGCCGGGCTTGGTCTGCTCGAAGCCTTTGAAGACATGGACCTTCTTGGTCTTGTCGTGCGGGTCTTCCTGCTCGGCATAGACGGCACGCTGCTCGCCTTGCAGTTCCCACAGCACGTGAGGCATGCCCACGGCCGGGAAGACCAGGTTGTTCCAGCCAGTCGGGCGGGTTTCGTCGCGGTAGAACGTGCGCATGTAGGTGTACAGGTAGTCGGCGCCCGAGCCCTGCGCGCCCGCGCGCGAGCGGGCGATCACCGACAGGTCGGGCGGCACGGCGCCGAACCACTCCTTGGCCTCCTTCGGGTTGAGCGAGACCGTCATCAGGTCGCCCACCTTCTCGGACGCAAACAGCAGATTCTTCTTGATCTGGTCGTCGGTCAGGCCGATGTCGCGCATGCGGTTGTAGCGCATGTAGGCCGCCGAATGGCAGTTCAGGCAGTAGTTGACGAACAGCTTGGCGCCATTCTGGAGCGCAGCCATGTCGTTCATGCGTTCCTTGGGAAACTTGTCCCAGGCAGGCCCTTCACTGCTGGCCAAGGCGGGGCCAGCCAGGCACAGGGCCGCCAGCAACGTCGCGATGAGTCTTTTCATGATGTGGCGGTCCTGGCTCAGTGCGGCTTGAAGGTGACGCGGTCCGGAACAGGCTTGAACGTTCCGATCTGGCTCCACCACGGCATCAGCAGGAAGAAGGCGAAGTAGAACAAGGTGCCGACCTGCGCGATGAGTGTGTACACCGGCGACGGCGCCTGGATGCCCAGGTAGCCCAGCACGAAGAAGAAGAACACGAACAGGGCATACACGCCCTTGTGCCAGCCCGGGCGATAGCGGATCGACTTGACCGGGCTGCGATCCAGCCAGGGCAGGAAGAACAGGATGATCACGGCACCGCCCATGACCACGACGCCCCAGAACTTGGCATCGAAGGTCTTGAGCAGCCCGATGGCCACGATCGCTGCCACCGGCGCGATCAGCCGGGCGCGGCCCTTGAGCGCCATCAGCGAGACGGCGCCGGCCAGGCCGACGATGACGCACAGCACCGTGACCATCGGGTCGGTGGTGGCGCGCAGCATCGAGTAGTACGGCGTGAAGTACCACACCGGCGCGATGTGGGGCGGTGTCTTCAGCGGGTCAGCCGGAATGAAGTTGTTGTACTCGAGGAAGTAGCCACCCAACTCCGGCGCGAAAAACACGATGGCGCAGAACACCATCAGGAAGACCGAGACGCCGAGCATGTCGTGCACGGTGTAGTAGGGATGGAACGGGATGCCGTCCAGCGGCTTGCCCGAGGCATCTTTCTTGGCCTTGATCTCGACGCCGTCGGGATTGTTCGAGCCCACATCGTGCAGCGCCAGCAGGTGCGCCACCACCAGGCCCAGCAGCACCAGCGGCACCGCGATGACGTGGAAGCTGAAGAAGCGGTTGAGCGTGGCATCGCCCACGACGTAGTCGCCGCGGATCAGCAGTGCGAGATCGGCCCCGACGAAGGGCACCGCCGCAAACAGGTTCACGATCACCTGCGCGCCCCAGTACGACATCTGGCCCCAGGGCAGCAAGTAGCCCATGAAGGCCTCGGCCATCAGGCACAGGAAGATGGCGCAGCCGAAGATCCAGACCAGCTCGCGCGGCTTGCGGTAGCTCCCGTACATGAGCCCGCGGAACATGTGCAGGTACACGACCACGAAGAACGCGCTGGCCCCCGTGGAATGCATGTAGCGGATGATCCAGCCGCCGGGCACGTCGCGCATGATGTACTCGACCGAGGCGAACGCCAGGTTCGCATCGGGCTTGTAGTGCATCACCAGGAAGATGCCGGTGACGATCTGGATGACCAGCACCAGCATTGCCAGCGAACCGAAGAAATACCAGGTGTTGAAGTTCTTCGGAGCGTAGTACTCCGACATGTGCACCCGATAGGCATCGAATGCCGTGGGAAACCGGTTCTCGAACCAGTTCATCACCTTCGCGGCCATGGGCGCGTCGGTGGCGATTTCCTTGAATTCAGCCATGTGTGCCTCTGTGTGCCGGGGGTCAGGCCTTCTTGTCCTCGCCGATCAGCAGCACCGTGTCCGAAACGTACATGTGCGGCGGAACTTCGAGATTGTCGGGGGCAGGCATGTTCTTGAACACGCGGCCGGCCAGGTCGAACGTTGAACCGTGGCAGGGGCACAGGAAGCCACCGGCCCAGTCGTCTGGCAGCGATGGCTGGGCACCCGTCTGGAAGCGATCGGTGGGCGAGCAACCGAGGTGCGAGCAAATGCCAACCGCCACGAGGTACTCGGGCTTGATCGAGCGATGGGGGTTGCGCGCGTACTCGGGCGTGAGTTCACCCGGGTTGCGTTTGGACTGCGGATCGGCCACCTGGGGCTCGGTCTTGGCCAGCGACTCGATCTGCTCCTTGGTGCGGCGGACGATCCACACCGGCTTGCCGCGCCACTCCACCGTCATCTTCTCGCCTGGCTTCAGGGCGCTGATGTCGGCCTCTACCGCGGCGCCGGCGGCCTTGGCTCGCTCAGAGGGGGCAAAGCTGCTGACGAACGGGACGGCAGCGGCCAGACCACCTGCGGCACTTGCGCCGGCCGTGATCGCCACCCAGGTGCGTCGACTCTGGTCGACCGGGCTGTCGCTCATGGGTATCCTCGGATGAAGGGCTTGGATTGGACGTGAGGGGCAACCGGGCATTCTAGCGGAGTGTGCACGGGTTTCCGCCCGACACAGCCGTGATCCGCATGCGTGTTCATTCAGGTCAAGCTGGGCAATACTCGCACCGGCTGCGTTCGCCGGCCCATTGCGACCTTAAACACAAGGAGAGAGACCTCATGAGCTTTGCCAGCGAGTTCAAGGAATTTGCCATGAAGGGCAGCGTCGTCGACCTGGCGGTCGGCGTCATCATCGGCGGCGCATTCGGCAAGATCGTCGATTCGGCAGTCAAGGACCTGATCATGCCGGTGGTCAACCTGATTCTGGGCGGCAGCATCGATTTCACGAACAAGTACGTGGTGCTGTCGGGGAGCGTGCCAGCAGGCGCCAGCCTGGCCGATGCCCAGAAGGTGGGCAACGTGTTCGCCTGGGGCAGCTTCGCGACCATCGCGCTGAACTTCATCATCCTCGCCTTCGTGATCTTCATCATGATCAAGCAGATCAACCGGCTCAAGCGCGAGCAGCCCGCGGCACCGCCCGCCCCGCCCGCCCCGCCGCCCGAGGACGTGCTTCTGCTGCGCGAGATCCGCGACGCGCTGGCCAAGCGTTGAATTCGCATCACAGGCGCTACCACTTGTATCAAGACCGGCCCGCAGGCGGGTCGTTTTCGCCGCATACTTCCGGGCGTTGAAGGGCGCCGCCGCGGGCAACCCCGGCGGCGTCTTGTCGTTGTCGTTCCCGGTCCCGATGAGCCTGACTACGCCCGCCCGACTACCTGCCGCACTGGAAAGCGCCGTTCAACGCGTGCGCATGGCCGCCCGCACCGCTGCCGAGCGCACGGTCGACAGCCTCGGGCTGGCCGCGCTGTCGTCGAACAATGTATTCCATCGAGATGGCCTTCTGGGTGCGCAGTACGAGCTCAATCGCAAGCTCGCCATCTTCGCCCTGACCTTCAACGAGACCCTGGACCAGCGTGTGGCGCGCGAGGCCGGCATGCTCGAAAGCGGGGGCGCCAGCCCCACCAACTGGGATGCGCTGAGCCTGGTCGATGACCGCGAAGTCGAGATCCAGGTTTCGGCCGACCGGTTTGCCCTCGAGATCTCGCATGCCTGCGAGTGGGAGATCCGCGAGCTCGACGCCTACATGGGCACATTGCTGAACCTGGGCCGTGCCGACCACGAGCGCAACCCTCTGCGCGCAGAGGTCGTCGGGCAGGCCATGATCCGTGCGGTCGAGGCGGTGGCCGAGCGCCCCGAGACGCGCAAGGTGCTCGGGGCAGAGATCGGCCGTTCGCTGGCCCATGCCATGCGCCAGACCTACACCGAGATCGTGGGTGAACTTCGGGCGGCCGGCGTCCAGCCGGTTGGTCTGCAGGTGCGCCAGTCGCCGCACGACGCCACTCGCCTGGCCAGCGGCGCCGCCAGTCAGCAAGGTGACCTGGGCGACGGTGCGCCCACGCACGAGCTCAGCAGCTCGGGCCGGCTGTCCACGCGTTTCGGGCCGAGCACCAGCCAGGGTCGCCTGGCCAGCGGCCCAGGCGC
>JABWBN010000144.1 GCA_013360485.1 Burkholderiaceae bacterium
CGCCGCGCCGCCAGGGCGCGGGCCTGGAACTGCGACTCCTGCGCCCGGCGCTCCAGGCCGCGCAACTGCTCGCGTGCATCCGACAGCCGCCGCTCGGCTTCGATCACCGCTTCCTCGAGCTCGGCATGCAGCTCCTGCGTGTGGGCCAGTTGCAGGTCGAGCTCCTCGAAGCGGGCCTCGCCGGTGGCGCGGCGTTCCTCGAGCGCCTCGAGCTGGGCGTCCACCTCGGCGAGTTCCTCGTCGAGCTGACCCCGGCGCTGCGATGCGGCCTCGGCCTGCTGCGTCAGGCGCAGCAGTTCCACGTGCAACTGATGGGCGCGCGACTGCGACTCGGCAGCCTCGCGTCGGGCGCCGCCCAGGGCCAGCGAGGCCTCGGAATAGGCGGCTTCGAGCCGCACCAAGGCGCTGCGCGACTCGTCGGCAATCAGCGACTGCGCGCGCAGTTGCCGCTCCAGGCTCTCGATCTCCTGCGCGCGCGCGAGCATGCCGGCCTGCTCGGAGTCGGGCGCATAGAACGCCACCGAGAACTGGCCCACCGCGTGCCCCTCGCGCGTCATCACCACTTCGCCGTGCGTCAGGCGCGGGCGCGCGGCCAGCGCGTCGTCCAGGCTGTCGGCGGTATACACGCCTTCGAGCCAGTCGTTGAGCAGCGCCTGCAACCCGCTGTCACCCGGGCGCGAGCCCAGGCGCAGCAATTCGGACAGCCGCGGCAGCGTCTGGTGGGTGTTGGCGATGGCGGACAGAGGCGGGCTGTAGAAGGCCAGCTTGGCCGGGGGTGGATCTGCGACGAATGCCCGCACGGTGTCGATGCGCCCCACCTCCAGCGCCGACAGTCGCTCACGCAGGGCGGATTCGAGCGCGGTCTCCCAGCCAGGCTCGATGTGCACACGGGTCCACAAGCCCTGCAGGCCTTCCAGACCGTGCCGGGAAAGCCAGGGCTTGAGCTTGCCCTCGGTCTGCACCTTCTCCTGCAGCGCACGCAGCGCCGACAGCCGGGCGCCCAGGTCGGCCTGCTTGCCCGAGTCGGCGTTGACCGCAGCCTGCTGCTGGCGACGCTGTTCGTCGAGCTGCGGCAGGCGCTCGGACAGTTCATGCAGGCGGGCCTCGGCTTCGTCGCGGGCAGCGTCGGCCGCCACACTGCGCGAGCGCAGCTCATCCAGGCGCGCGGCATCCGGAGCAACGAGGCCGCGCACTTCGGTGGCCATGCGCTCGCGCCGGGTACGCAACTGGCGGGCCTGCTCGTCGACGTTGCGGCTGTCCGCGGCCAGCACCTGGATCTGCTGCTGCACCTCGACCACCTTGGTGCGCTGGGCATTGGCGCGACCCTGCGCCGTGCGCACGCGCTCATCGAAGTCGGGCAACCGCAGGCCTTCTTCCTCGGCCTGTGCAGCGAGCAGCTCGGCCTGTTCGTCGGCCGCGGCGATCTGACCGTCGATCAGCTCGAGTTCGGCCTCGGCCTGCGCGCGCCTGTCGTCCCACTGCGCGGTCTGGCTGTGCAGGTCCGCCAGCCGTTGCTGCACGCGCTGCCTGCCCTCGACGACGTAGCGGATGCGCTCTTCGAGCCGGCTCACCTCGAGCGCCGCCTCGGCCAGTGCGCCCTGCGCCGTGTGCAACGCGTCGCTGGCGGCGTAGTGCGCCTGGCGCACGCTTTCCAGCTCGGCCTCGACATGCCGCAGTTCGGCCAGGCGCGACTCCAGCGCATTGGTCGCATCGAGTACGGCGATGCGCACCCGCTCCTGCTCGGTGGCCGCGTCGCGGTGCTTGAGGAACCACAGGTGGTGCAGCTTGCGCGTGCCTTCTTCCTGCAGCGCGCGGTACTGTCGCGCCACCTCGGCCTGCTTTTCGAGCTTGTCGAGGTTGGCGTTGAGCTCGCGCAGGATGTCGTCCACCCGCGTGAGGTTCTCGCGCGTGTCCTTCAGCCGGTTCTCGGTCTCCCGTCGGCGTTCCTTGTACTTCGAGACGCCCGCGGCCTCCTCGAGGAACATGCGCAGTTCCTCGGGGCGCGACTCGATGATGCGGCTGATCGTGCCCTGGCCGATGATGGCGTAGGCGCGCGGCCCCAGGCCGGTGCCCAGGAATACATCCTGAACGTCGCGCCGGCGCACCGGCTGGTTGTTGATGAAATAGCTCGAGGTGCCGTCGCGCGTGAGCACGCGCTTGACGGCAATTTCGGCGAACTGGTTCCACTGGCCACCGGCGCGCGCATCCTCGTTGCTGAAGACGAGCTCGACGCTGGCGCGGCTGGCCGGCTTGCGGTTGCCCGAGCCGTTGAAGATGACGTCCTGCATCGACTCGCCGCGCAGCTCGCTGGCCTTGCTCTCGCCCAGCACCCAGCGCACGGCATCCATGATGTTGGACTTGCCGCACCCGTTGGGGCCAACCACGCCCACGCGCTGGCCCGGCAGCTGGAAGGTGGTGGGTTCGGCGAAGGACTTGAATCCCGAGAGCTTGATCTGGTTCAGTCGCATGGGAACGGCGAGGGCCGTGCGCAGCCCCGGCAGGCGCCCAGGCCACGCATCCAAGTGTTTGATTTACAAGGAAAAATCAGCAACGCGCGGGCGAACCGAGCGGGCCGGGATGATACCACCGGGCTTCCTGGCCCCGGCCGACGCTGTGCTGGTCTTCACGCCGCGCGCGGCGCACGCCGGTCGACCCAGCGGCGCACCGTGGACACCATCACGCGGGCATCCATCGGCTTGGGCAGGTGGTCGTTCATGCCGGCATCGGCGCAGGCCTGCTGGTCCTCAGCAAACACATTGGCCGTCATCGCGACGATGGGGGTGTGGGCATGCTGCGGCATCTCGCGGATCCGGCGTGTGGCCTCGAGTCCATCGACGCGCGGCATCTGCATGTCCATCAGGATCAGGTCGTAGCGGCACCGCGACGCCAACTCGACCGCCGACTGCCCGTCGACGGCCAGGTCCACGACAGCACCGGCGTGAGCCAGGATGGCGCGCGCGACCTCCTGGTTGACCTCGTTGTCTTCGGCCAGCAGTACATGCACACCATCGAGGCTGGGAGCGCCGGTAGCGTCGTGCCCGGCGCCCACCGCCACAGCCGGAACACCTGTCGCGCGCAGCGGCAGTTCCACCCAGAATGTGGCGCCCTGGCCAGCCGTGCTGTGCACACCGATCGTTCCGCCCATCATCGCCACCAGCCGGCGGCTGATGGCCAGGCCCAGCCCAGTGCCACCGAAGCGGCGCGTGGTGGAGCTGTCGGCCTGCTCGAACGGCAGGAAGATCCGGCGCTGCTCGTCGTCGTCCAGCCCAATGCCGGTGTCCTGAACCTCGATGCGAAGGCGCTGCGCTGCAGCCTCGCCAACGGGATGTGCGCGCAACACGACACCACCGCGTGTCGTGAATTTCACGGCATTGCTCAGCAGGTTGAGCACGACTTGGCTCATACGTGCCGCGTCACCCAGGACGGCCGGCGGCAGGCCGTGGAACTGCGTACGCAGGCCCAGGCCCTTGGCGTCGGCCGCGTCCCGCACCATGGCGCAGCAGCGCTCGAACAGCGGCTCCAGCGCCACGCTGTCGCTCTCCAGCGTGAGCTTTTCGGCCTCGATCTTGGAGATGTCCAGCACGTCGCTGAGAAGGCCCAGCAAGTGATCGGCGGCATGCCCGACCTTGCGCAGCCGGTCGAGTTGGTCGGGTCGCGGGCCTTCCGCCTGCAACAACTGTGTCAGGCCGATGATGGCGTTCAGCGGCGTGCGGATCTCGTGGCTCATGTTGGCCAGGAACGCGCTCTTGGCCCGGCTGGCGGCCTCGGCCACGTCCTTGGCCGCAGCCAGCTCGGCGGTGCGCGCCTGCACTTCGGATTCCAGGTGTGCGTTCAGCGCCAGCAGCCGGCCCTCGCTGTCACGCAGCGCCATCTCGACCTGCTTGCGCTGGCTCACATCCTGGCGCGTGCCGTACATGCGCAGGGGCGTGCCGGTTTCGCTGCGCTCCCATACGCGGCCCCGATCGAGCAGCCACACCCAGGCGCCGTCGCGGTGGCGCATGCGGAACTCGGCCTCGTACATCTCCACTTCATGCGCGAAGTGCCGCCGCAACCCAGCTTCGATGAGCGCGATATCGTCAGGGTGTATACGCTCGCGCAGCCACGCCACGTTCAGTTTGCCGACTTCCTCACGGCGCCAGCCCAGCAGTGCAAAGAAGCGGTCATTGGCCGTTACCTCTCCGGTACGCGGCACCCACTCCCAGGTACCCACACGCGTGGCCTCGATGGTGGCGGCCAGCCGGTCGTGCTCGTCCGACAGCGCCTGCAGTTGCCGCGCCGACCGCTCGTTCATCAGGTTGAAGGCGCGCCCCAGCCGCTGGAACTCCTCAGGGCCGGCCACCGCCGCGCGCCGCGAGTGATCACCCGCAGCGATCGACTCCGCGGCCTCGGCCAACCGGACTGCCGGACCGGCCAGAAAGCGCGCCAGCGGCAGCACCGTGACCATGACCAGCAGCCCCACCACAAGCACATTGCGCATGAACTCGCGCGTCATCACCGTGATCGGGGCCTCGTATCGCGCCCTGGGCTGCGCCATCACCACGCGCCAGGGCATTTGTGCCACCCCATGCGCATGGCCGCGTTGTGGGGTACCGCGCAGGTCGAAGTCGGTCGCACCCTGGCTCGGCACGGGCGCAGCGCCTAGGCTCTTGCCGATGGCCGACCAACTGGGATCGGTGCTGGCCTGAACGATGCCTGCGCCATCGACCAGCAGCGCCACGCCGTCGGGCACCGTCGATGCGCCGCGGGCCAGCGCCTGTGCGAGCAAGGCGGGCTCCAGCCGCACCCGCAGCAGCCCCAGCAATCGCGACCCATCGCCCTTGATGGGCGCGGTGGCAAACAACCCCGGGTGCGTGTCCCACACGGGAACCAGCGGGCCGTGCCACTGAGGATGGCCCAATTGCAGCACCTCGCGTACATAGCGCTCGTTCGACTCGTCGATACCGATCAGCGCCGGCCGTGTGTCCGCCAGGTTGCGTCCCCTGCTGTCGAGCAAACCCACTGAGGTCACGTACAGCGGCTCGCGCAAGGTGACCAGCAGCAGGTAGCGGTTGACGGTGCGAGCATCGATCGAACCGCTGCCCGCGCGTACAAGGGCCTCGGCCAGTGCGGGATTCGCCGCATCGGCACGCATGTTGTCGAGCAGTCGGTCGAGCCGCTCGGACAAGCCGTCGGCGGCACGTCGTGCGGCCTGCTCCAGCCGGGCGTCCGCCGCCATGCGTTCGCGCGTGACATCGGCACGAAACGACACGAAGTGCAGCACGGCCAGTGGCAACACGGCCAGCAGCAGCAGCGTCAGGGCGACCAACCTGCGTGTGGTCACGGCAGGAGGTCGGCGCGCAGCAGGCGCTCGTGCTGCAGGGGCCGCGTCAACGTACCACGCGCCAGGAAGAAGTCGCTGTAGCGTACGACCGTTGAAGCCATCGCCGGCGCCTGCCCGCCAGCACCGAGCAGCCGCCGATTGGCGGCCAGGTCGGCCAGCTTGATTCCGCGACGGGACTCGGCCACCCACTCGGGGCTGCGATCGAGCCGGCGAGCCAAGCGTGCATCGCCCTCGGCCGGGCGCTCGGCCCACCACTGCTGGGCCTGGAACCAGGCCGCGGTAAATCCCTTCAGCTCTGCGAAACGGCGCTCGACCACGCTGTGCCGGGTGACCAGAACATCCATCACGAGCCCGGGGGTCTGGGCACTCGAAAAGCGCTGCACGGCACCATCGGCCAGCGCAGCCGCCGCGTAAGGATCCCAGGTGTGGCCGATGTCGATTTCCCGTCGCTTGAGCGCAAGCGGAACATCTGCTGCATCGACGTTCATCCAGACCACTCGGCCGTCGTCGATGCCCTGACGCTGGAGGTATTCCCGTACGAACAGCTCGCCGAATCCGCCGAGGTTGGTACCCACGATCACCCGGTCACGGGCGGGGTCGAAGCCTGCCCGGCTGAGCAGCTTGTCGCCACCGGAAGACTCATCGCTGTGGATGAACACCTGGACGTCGCGGGCACCCCGCGTGAGGTTGACGAGATCAGCCAACGCCATGCCGACGATGTCGTAACGTCCTGCGGAGAACTCGGCCAACATGCGGTCGGTGTTGCCGGGCATGGTGACGTCGACCGTCAAGCCGCGTTCGGCCATCAGGCCCAACTCGATGGCCAGCAACACGGGGAAGTAGCCCGCCCAGAGGTCCATGCCCATGTGCAGCACGGCGGGCACTGGCGGAACCGCTGCGTGGTCGCATCCGACGAGCACAGAAACACCGCCGAGCAGCCAGTGCCGGCGCTGGACGCCCGCTCGACACCCGGTCGCATGCTGCCGTCGTGGTGTCATCCTCGCCTCGGTTTGAGTACTGCCTACGAACCGGGAATCATTCTATCGATACGGGCCGCCGGCGTTGCTCCCCGCAGTGCTAGCATCGCGGCCCTCCTCGGTAACCGATCGGCTCACCATCATGGCACGCAAGCCCCGCACCAACGAGCGGCCCCTGCCGCCCAATCCGCCCACGGCGCCCAGCAAGGAACTGCATACGTTCGCCAACCCGGCGCCCGGGCGCGACTACCTCATCCAGTTCCAGGTGCCCGAATTCACCTGCCATTGCCCACTGACCGGCCAGCCCGACTTCGCGCACTTCACCATCGACATGGTGCCGGACCAGCTCTGCGTCGAGCTCAAGAGCCTGAAGATGTACTTCTGGAGCTACCGCAACGAAGGCGCATTCCACGAGAAGGTGACCAACACCATCCTCGAGGACATCGTGGCGGCCACGGCGCCGAGATACCTGCGCATCACCGCGAAGTGGTATGTGCGCGGCGGCATCTACACCAACGTGGTTGTCGAGCACCGGCGCAAGGGTTGGAAGCCGGCTGCGCCGGTCGAACTGCCCGCACTGCCAGCTGAGCGCGGGTTGCTCGGATGAGGCGTCGCCGTGCTCGCCAGTCGCCCTTCTTATCAGAAATTCGACGTGCGTGTGCAACGCAGCCGCATCGACGGCTACGGGGTCTTTGCCGCGGAGGCCATTCCGGCGCACCGCAAGATCGGCGAAATCCGGGGTGAGACCATCAGCGTGGCCGAGGCCCGCCGCCGCGCCGAGGGTCGAGAGCGCATCATGATCGTCGAGATCTCCGCACGCCGGGCGATCGACGCTTCGGCCTCGCAGGATCCGATGCGCTTCACCAACCACAGCTGCCAGCCCAACGCCCGGCTCACGATCCGCGACGGCCGAGTCGAGTTCTACGCCCTGCGCGCCATCGACACAGGCGAAGAGATCACCGTGAACTACGGCCCCACGCACCACGAGGGAACACTGGCCTGCCGCTGCGGTGCGCCAGGCTGCACCGGCTGGCTGTAGCCGCCGCATCGTCGCCGCCCGGTCGACGGCCCGAACCGATAATCGGCCGATGAATCCGCGCCTGTCGCTGCTGCATCCCTACCCGTTCGAACGCCTGCGCGAGCTCACGCGCGACATCACGCCCAACCCGGGGCACCGGCCCATCGGCCTGGGCATCGGCGAGCCGCGACATGCGACGCCCGAGTTCATCCGCCGGGCGCTGATCGAGGGCTTCTGCGGCTTGTCGACCTACCCGCCCACGCTGGGGACGCCGGCACTGCGGCAGGCCATCGCCGCATGGGTGCAACGCCGCTATGGTGTGCCGGTTTGCCCCGACACCCAGGTGCTGCCGGTCAGTGGCTCGAGAGAGGCGCTGTTCTCGTTCGCGCAGGCCGTGATCGACGGCAGCCGCGAAGGCGCCACGGTGGTCTGCCCCAATCCCTTTTACCAGATCTACGAGGGCGCGGCGCTGCTGGCCGGTGCCCAGACGGCGTTTGCCAACAGCGACCCGACACGCAACTTCGCGCCGGACTGGAACCAGATCGACGAGGCCACCTGGGCCCGCGCGCAACTGGTCTACGTGTGTTCACCGGGCAACCCGTCAGGCGCGGTGATGCCGCTGGGCGAGTGGCAACGTCTGTTCGAACTGAGCGATCGGCATGGCTTCGTGATCGCCAGCGACGAGTGCTACTCGGAAATCTACTTCCGCGACGAGGATCCGCCGCTGGGCGGTCTGCAGGCGGCCCGGGCGCTGGGGCGGGACGATTACCGCCGGCTGGTGGCCTTCACCTCGCTGAGCAAACGCTCCAACGTGCCGGGCATGCGTTCGGGCTTCGTGGCGGGCGATGCCCGGCTGATGAAGTCCTACCTGCAGTACCGCACCTACCACGGTGCGGCGCTGAGCCCGATGGTGCAGCATGCCAGCGTGGCCGCCTGGTCCGATGAAGCCCATGTGGCGCACAACCGGGCGCTGTACCGGGCCAAGTTCGAGCAGGTCACGCCCATGCTGGCCGATGTGCTCGATGTGCGCCTGCCCGATGCCGCCTTCTACCTGTGGGCCGGCGTGCCGGGCGGCGACGACATCGAGTACGCCCGGGGTCTGTTGGCTCAATACAATGTCACGGTGCTGCCTGGCAGCCTGCTGGCACGCGATGCACACGGTGCCAACCCGGGCGCCGGGCGGGTGCGCCTGGCGCTGGTGGCCGAGCCAGCCGAGTGTGTCGAGGCCGCACAGCGCATCGTGGCCTACACCCGGGCATATCGACCCGGCCACCCATCACGCTGACGCCAGCCGCTGTCCTTCACTTCCCCCCCATCCCGACCCCGCCTGATGCCATGAACCCGCAACTGCATTCCCTGATCGACCTGGCCTGGGACGGCCGCGCCAACCTCACGCCCACGAATGCGGATCCCGCCATTCGCCAGGCCGTCGAGGAGGTGATTGCCGGGCTGAACGCCGGGCGGCTGCGCGTGGCCGAGCGCCAAGGCGTCGGCCAATGGCAGGTGAACCAATGGGTAAAGAAGGCGGTGCTGCTGAGCTTCCGGCTCAACGACAACAAGCCCATGCACGCCGGCGACCTCGCCTTCTACGACAAGGTGCCGCCCAAGTTCGGCCACTGCGGCGACGACGTCCTGCGCGAGGCCGGCGTGCGCATCGTGCCCCCCGCGGTGGCGCGCCGCGGCAGCTTCCTGGCCAAGGGCGTTGTGCTGATGCCCAGCTACGTCAACATTGGCGCCTATGTCGACGAAGGTGCCATGGTCGACACCTGGGCCACCGTGGGCTCGTGCGCGCAGATCGGCAAGAACGTGCACCTGTCAGGCGGGGTGGGCATCGGCGGCGTGCTCGAGCCGCTGCAGGCCAACCCCACGATCATCGAGGACAACTGCTTCATCGGAGCGCGCTCGGAGATCGTCGAAGGCGTGATCGTCGAAGAAAACTCGGTGATCAGCATGGGTGTGTACATCGGCCAGAGCACGCCCATCTACGACCGCGAGCGCGACGAAGTGAGCTACGGCCGGGTGCCGGCGGGCTCGGTGGTCATCTCCGGCAGCTTGCCGCGCGATGGCGGCAAGTACAGCCTCTACTGCGCCGTGATCGTCAAGCGGGTCGACGCGCAGACGCGGGCCAAGACCAGCATCAACGAGCTTCTCCGACCGTAGGATGTGGGCCCCGGTCGCCTGGCGACCGCCCCCGAGGGGCTACCCGCCCCGACCGGGGAACCCGGATCGGGGCGGGCCCGCTTGCCGGGAGCGCGCTCCCCTGGCCGCTGCGCGGCCTGTCCCCTGC
>JABWBN010000145.1 GCA_013360485.1 Burkholderiaceae bacterium
CTGCTCGAAGGCGTGCGCGGCCGCCCGGCGCTGGACCGCGCGGCGGTGGCCGATGTGATCGAGCGCGTGTCGTGCCTGGTGCAGGACCTGCCCGAGATCGACGAACTCGACCTCAACCCCTTGCTGGTGTGGCCCGAGGGCGCCCGGGCGGTCGACGCCCGCATCCGCCTTGCACCCGCAGCGTCGCCAACCCCCGGCTGACCGCTCGCCCCTCACGGCACGCACGGAGCCCTGGCGGGGCAGGGCAGGAGTCGGGTATACCTCGACACTTGTCACCCAACCCAACGGCAGGGCCGCATGCATTTCAAGGGATTGGACCTCAACCTCCTGGTGGCGCTCGACACACTGTTGGCCGAGCGCAGCATCACCCGCGCCGGCGAGCGCATGAACCTCAGCCAGTCGGCGATGAGCAGCGCGCTGGGCCGGCTGCGCGAGTACTTCGGCGACGAACTTCTGGTGCAGACCGGGCGCGTGATGCTGCCCACGCCGCTGGCCGAGACCATCGCCGGTGGCGTGCGCGAGATCCTGCTGCAGGTCGAGGCCACCATCAGCGCGCGGCCGCAGTTCGATCCGTCGACCTCCGTGCGCCACTACAAGCTGCTGCTGTCGGACTATGTCGCGACCGTGCTCATGGCACGCCTGCTGCCGCGGCTGCAGGCCGAGGCGCCGGGGGTCACGGTCGAGGTGTTGCCGGTGTCCGAGACGCCCTGGGAGGTGCTCGAACGCGGCGAGGTCGACTTCCTCGTGCTGCCCTCGCAATACCTGCGCCTGGGCCCGCTGTCCACGGTGCTGATGGAAGACCGCTTCACCTGCGCCGTGTGGGCCGGCAACCCGCGCGTGGCCGATGCGCTCACGCTCGAGCGCTTCCTGGAACTGGGCCATGTCGCGGTGCGCTTCGGCGGGCCGCGCACGCCCTCGCTGGACGAGTGGTTCCTCGGCAGCCTGGGCCACCGACGGCGGGTGGAGGTCATCGCCACCGACTTCGGCTCGCTGCTGCGCATGCTGGTCGACACGCAGCGCGTGGCCACCGTGCCGCGGCGCCTCCTGCAGTACTACGCGCGCTACCTGCCGCTGCGCGAGGTTCCGCTGCCGGTGGACATGCCGCCCATGTGCGAAGTGGTGGCCTGGCACGCCCTGCGCGACCGCGATCCCGGCAGCCTGTGGCTGCGCCGCGTGATGGTGGAGGAAATGGCGCAAGACGAGGTGCAAACGCCACCGGCTTGACAGCCAGGAACCATCCGCCGCCCGCATCTATCGGTGCGGTGGATACCCCGCTTCGATATTCTTCATTTCCCTGCCCGGCCGCCACTGCCTATAAACCCGCCACGGCGCAAGCGACCGGTGGTGGCCATGGGGGCCGTCGCCCGTCGCTTCGATGCATGGCCCGCTCCTGCGGGCGCATCGAGCCGCACATGGAGCGACGCGTGGCATACAGGATTTCAGTCGACAGCGGCGGCACCTTCACCGACGGGGTGCTGATCGACGAGCAGGGCGTGGCGGTGATGCGCAAGGCGCACACGACACCGCACGACCCCACCCAGGGCACGCTGGAATGCCTGCGCAAGCTGGCCCAGGCCTGCGAGCTGACACTGGCCGAGCTGCTCGGGCGCACCGAGTCGCTGGTGCTGGGCACGACGATGGCCACCAACGTGGTGGCCACGCACTCGGGCCCGCGCATGGGCACCATCGCCACCCGCGGCTACCGGCTGCGCATGGCCTTTCCGCAGGTGGCCAAGGCCGACTGGAAAGAAGGCCCGGTCGACATGTACGACTTCCATGCCGACCCGCCGCGGCTGCTGACCCCGCTGCACCTGATGACCGAGGTGACCGAGCGCGTGGACTGCACCGGCGCGGTGATCACGCCGCTGGACGAAAGCGATGTGCGGCGCGCGGTGCGTGAACTGCGCGACCAGGGCGTGACCACGATCGCCGTGACCCTGATGCACTCGCCGGTGAACCCGGCGCACGAGCGCCGCATCGGCCAGATCATCGCCGAGGAGGCCCCCGCCATGTGCGTGGCGCTGTCGTCGACGGTGCTGCCGGTCAGCGGCGAGGTCGAGCGCTGGAGCACCACGATGTTCGCCGCCTACGTGGCGCCGGTGGTCACCGCGTTCGTCACCCGAATCGGCACGCTGCTGGCCGAGGCCGGCTTCGGCGGGCAGTTGCTGTTCATCCAGAGCAACGGCGGCATCGCCACGCCGGAGATCGTCAAGGAGAACCCGGCGGTGCTGCTGCTGTCGGGTCCGGCGGCCGGGCCCTCGCTGGGCCTGGCGCTGGGGTTGGACCACGAGCACCGAAACGTGCTGTCGGTGGACATGGGCGGCACCAGCTTCGACGTCGGCGTGGTGCACGACGGCGCTGTGGACACCGTGCGCGAGCAGATCATCGACGGCAAGAAGTTCGCGCTGCCCTCGGTCGACGTGACGGCCATCGGCGCCGGCGGCGGCAGCATTGCCTACGTCGATGCCAGCGGGCGGCTGTGCGTGGGGCCGCGCAGCGCCTCGGCGGCGCCCGGGCCGGCCTGCTACGGCAAGGGCGGCACCGAACCCACGGTGACCGATGCCAACGTGGTGCTGGGCTACATCGACCCCGAGTTCTTCCTGGGCGGCGAAACCCGGTTGCGCAAGGACCTGGCCGAGCAGGCCATCGCCGAGAAGATCGCCAAGCCGCTGGGCCTCACGGTGCTGGAGGCTGCTGCCGCCATCTACGAGGTGATCAACACCACCATGGCCAGCGGCACCGATGTGGCCTTCGCGCGCCGCGGCTACGATCCGCGCGACTTCGCGCTGTGCGCGGCCGGCGGTGCCGCCGCGGTGCATGCCGTGCGCATCATGCAGGAGCTGCGCATCCGCAAGCTCATCGTGCCCAAGGTCGCGCCGATCTATTGCGCCTTCGGCATGATGTATTGCGACCTGAAGCACGACTGGCAGCGCGCCTTCCACGCCGCCACGGCGCAGGTGGACTTCGCCGCCCTGCAGGCGGCCTACGACGAGATGGAGGCCCAGGCACGCGAGACCCTGCGCCGCGAGGGCGTGGCCGAGGCCGACATCGTCATCCAGCGCTCGATGGACATGCGCTACTGGGGCCAGTTCCGCGACCGCAACGCGCCCCTGCCTGGCGGCGCAGTGAACGCCGACGCGCTGGCTGCTGCCACCGCGGCATTCCACCAGGTGCACAAGGCCACGGTGGGCCACAGCGACCCGGCCTACCCCACCGAGATCGTGCGCCTGCACCTGTCGGGCTCGGCGCGCATGCGCAAACCCGTGCTGCGCGACATCGCCGCTGGCCGCGGCGCCGAGCAGGCGCGCAAGGGCACACGCATGGCGCACTTCGCCGGCGCCGGCCTGGTGAGCACGCCGGTCTATGACGGCAACCGCCTGGGCCGCGACGACAGCGTGGCCGGCCCCGCGATCATCGAAGAGACCTTCACCACCTTCGTGCTGCCGCCGGGGGTCGCCACCCGAGTCGATCGCTACGGCAATTTCGTCACCACCGTCCTGGAGGCACGCGCATGACCACCCCCGCTGGCGCCACGCGCGCCGACATCGATCCCATCACCTTCTCAGTGGTGTGGAACAAGTTGCAGTACCTCACCGCCCAGGTGGGCGAGAAGGTGCTGTATTCGACGCAGTCGTTCGTCACCGCGCTGGCGCGCGACCTGGGCCAGAGCATCCTCGACACCGACGGCCGCATCGTCGTGGCCGCCAGTGCCGCGCCTATCCACACCCTGGTGGCCGAAGAGGCGATCAAGGGCCTGGAGTCGAAGTTCCACGGCGACTACTCGCCCGGCGACTTCATCGTCGCCAACGACCCCTACATCGTGCGTGGCGGCCATCTGCCGGACTGGAACTTCGTGCGGCCGATCTTCTTCGAAGGCGAGCACCTGGGCTTCTTCCAGGCCAAGACGCACGTGAGCGACACGGGGGGCTTCCTGCCCGGTGGCTACGGGCCGGGCGCCTACGACATCATCGCCGAGGGCCTGAACGTCGCGCCGATGAAGATCATCCGCCAGGGCGTGCTGCAGCAGGAGCTGTGGGACCTGGTGCTGCGCAACGTGCGCATGCCCACCGAGCTGGACATGGACACGCGGCTGATCAACGGCTGCATGGCGCATGCCGAGGAGCAGGTCGGCGCGCTGTGCCGCAAGTACGGCCTGGCCACGGTCAAGGCCTGCATGGCCGAGATCGTCGCCGCCGGGCGGCGCGGCATGCGCGAGCAGATCGCGCGCATCCCCGACGGGCGCTATCACGGCGAATCCTCGTGCGACTGGGATGGCCGAACCGACCGGCCGATCACCGTGCGGGTGGACGCCATCGTCGAGGGCGACCGCCTCACGCTCGACTTCTCGGGCAGCGACGCACAGGCCACCTTCGTCAATTGCCCGGTGGGGGCAACGATCTGCAGCGCCATGGTGGGCCTGTTCTACCTGCTCGACCCCACCGTGCCCAAAAACGGCGGCGCATTGTCGGCGGTGGATTTCGTGATTCCCGAGGGCACGGTGGTGAACCCGCGATACCCGGCCACGGTGGGCGCCTCGCAGATTTCGGTGGGCACGCAGATCGTCGAGGCGACGATGCTGGCTCTGGGCCAGGCGCTGCCCGAGCGGGCGATGGGCGGCTGGGGCCGCCACCACTGCCCGATCAACATCGGCACACGCGCCGACGTGATCGACCCGCGCACCGGCCATGCCCAGAACTACTTCACCGAAACCTTCGGCAGCGACAGCGGCGGCGGCGGCGTCAAGGGCCACGACGGCTGGCTGGGCGTGGGCTTCCAGAGTGCCTGCGCCAACCTCACGCGGCCCAATGTCGAGTTCTTCGAGTCCTCGTCGCCGTACCTCGTGACGCACTACGAGGTGCTGCCCGACTGGGAGGGTGCGGGCGAGTACCGCGGCTCGCCCGGCGCCTACGTGCGCTTCATCGCGCGCACGCTGCCCGAGTCTGTCTCGCTGCTGATGACCGGCAACAGCGACGGCCAGCGCAGCGCGCCGGCGGGCGTGGTCGGTGGTGGCAGCGGGCCGCTGTCGGCGATGACCATCACCGGCGTCGACGGCAAACGCCGGTCGCTGCGCACCTTCGTCACCGAGCCCATCTTCCCGGGAGAGGCCTGCGAGACCTACACCACTGGCGGTGGTGGCTGGGGCGACGCCCTGCGGCGCGACCCCGCGCGCGTGCTCGACGATGTGCGCAGCGGCTTCGTCAGCGCCGAACGGGCGCGCGACGTCTACGGCGTGGTGCTCGACACCGGCAGCTGGAAGGTGGATACCGCGGCCACTGCGCGGCGCCGCGACGAGCTGGCCACGGCGCGCGCGCAGGCGGGGCAATGACCATGGGTGCGGACGCCGAAATCGCCGCGCTGCGCGAGGAGCTGCGCGCACTGCGCCAGCGGGTGCAGCTGCTCGAGGACACCGAGGCCGTCAAGCGCCTGCAGCGCGCCTACGGCTACTACGTCGACAAGGCGCTGTGGACGCAGGTGCTGGCGCTGTTCAGCGACGACTGCGAGATCGAGATCTCCGGGCGCGGCGTCTATCGCGGCAGCGCTGGGGCCGAGACCGTGTTCCGGCGCCTGGTGGGTGGGCTGATTGCCAAGCACGATCAGGGCGACGGCCTGAGCCGCGGCCAGCTGCACAACCACCTGCAGCTGCAGGGGCTGGTGCATGTGGATGCCGACGGCAGGCACGCCCGCGGCCGCTGGCGCGCACTCATCCAGGTGGGTGTGCTGGGCCAGCTCGGCCACTGGGCCGAAGGCCCCTACGAAAACGAGTACGCCAAGGGTGAGGACGGCATCTGGCGCATCTCGGTGATGCGCTGGTACCCCACCTTCTACACGCCGTACGAAGAAGGCTGGGGGCGCACCGGCCTGCCGATGCCGGGCGTGAGCGCCGAGTACCCGCCCGACGCGCCGCCCAGCCACCGCTACGAAACGTACCCGGGCACTTTCGTGCCGCCCTATCACTACCCACACCCGGTGACGGGCGAGCGCTGACAGCAGTGCCGCGACGGTGACACGCCGCGGCGTGTGACTCGGGATAACCCGCGATTCATCGACGCCGTCCATGGGACGCATGCACACAAGTCGTTTTTCAGCGGCGCCGGGACTCCGTACGCTTCAACCCGATGCCGCGCTTCGCGTGTCGTGCATGGGCCTTGAAGCAGGCCTGTTGCCGGCGCGACGTGCGACGGCGGCCAACAGCCGCACGCCCGAGTTGGGTCGGCGCCATGCCACGCAGGGTGGGTGGTGGCCGCCGTTGATGGACACGACACGAGGAGACGAGGCATGAACAGAGCGACAGGCTCGCGCCTGACGGTGCTGGCGGCGGCAGCGATGCTGGCTGGCGGCGCGCAGGCATTCGAGATCGACACCGGCAACCCGGACTGGTCGGTGCGCTGGGACAACAGCGTGCGCGGCAGCCTGAAGGTCCGCACCGAGCAGGCCGATCCGGCACTGGCCGACTCGTTTCGGCAGGTTCCCACAGGAGCGCCCGCGCCGGCGCCGGCCAGCTTCAGCTTTCCGCAGGCGCTGAACTTCAACGCCGGTGATCAGAACTTCCGCAAGCGCGGCCTGGTGTCGGCACGGCTGGATCTGCTGTCGGAGTTCGATGCCGTCTGGCGCAAGGACTACGGCATGCGCCTGAGCGCCGCCGCGTGGTACGACGATCGGCTGCATCGAAAGACGCAAGCCCCGAACGACCCGACGATCGGGCAGACGCCGTACGACCGCTTTCCCGATGACACCCGTCGTGCCGCCGGTGGCGATGGCGAACTGCTCGATGCGTTCGTGTTCGGTGGCTGGCGCCTGGGCGATGGCGTGAAGCTCACCGCCCGTCTGGGCCGTCACGCGCTGCAGTACGGCGAGAGCCTGTTCTTCGGCGACAACGGCATTGCACGGGCGCAGGGCCCGGTGGACATCGACAAGCTGCTGGCCTCGCCCAACGCGCAGTTCAAGGAAATCATCCGCCCCGTGCCGCAACTGTCGGCGCAGCTGCAGTTGTCACCGAAGCTGTCGATCGGCGGTTACGTGCAGTTCCGATGGGAAGCCGATCGCCTCGCACCTGCGGGCAGCTACTTCTCGACGGCCAACATTCCGTGGGGTTCCAAGCAGCCCGAGTTCGCCAACATCCCGGGCTTGGGCAACTTCGCGCTGGTTGCGGGCGCTGACGAAGAAGCCGGGGACAGCGGCCAGTTCGGCATGCAACTCAAGTGGCGGCTGGACGAAACCGACCTCGGCTTCTACTTCGCGCGCTACCACGACAAGAGCGGCCAGCTCTATGGCTGGCTCAACCCGGCCGCGCAGCCCAGCCCCTACGGCACCCTGCCGGGGCGCTGGTTCTACCGTTTCCCCGAGAACGTCAAGACCGTGGGCGTCAGTGCCACGCACTCGGTGGGTGACTTCAACCTCGCCCTTGAAGCCTCGGTGCGCGACGACATGCCGCTGTGGAGCAGCAACATGCTCTACCCGGGCGGCATCGGCGTGCTGCAGCCGCGCCATGCCACCGGCCGCACCGCGCACCTGAACCTGTCGACGCTGGCGACCTTCGGGCCGAGCTTCATCGCCCGCGAATCCAGCCTCGTGGCCGAGCTGGCATGGAACCGCGTGGTGTCCAAGAACGACCCCGATCATGTGCTCGACGAGGGCCGCACGCGCGATGCCACGGCGCTGCAGGTGATCTTCACGCCCAGCTATCGGCAGGCGCTGGCGGGGCTGGACATCAGCGTGCCCGTCGGGCTGCGCTACATGGTGTCGGGCAACTCGGCGGTGACCGGAGCCGGCTGGGGTGCCCAGGGCACCGGCAGCGCCAACGTCGGCCTGGAAGGCAATTACCTGGGCGTGTGGCAGTTCGCGGTGAACTACACGCACTACATCGGCAAGGCCGTTCCTTTCGTCGACTACGCGCCGCTGCTGACCGGCGGCCACGCCCGCTACGGTGACGGCAACCCGCTGGCCGATCGCAACCACCTGGCGCTGTCGGTGCGGCGCACGTTCTGAACACCCCGAAGTCGGAGACACGCCATGAACATGAAGCCCTTGCTCGCGGCACTGGTGACCGCGTTCGCACTGCCTGCACTGGCCGCCGTGGGCGCGGACGAAGCAGCCAAGCTCAAAGGTGAACTCACGCCGCTGGGTGCCGAGAAGGCCGGCAACAAGGACGGCTCGATCCCGGCCTGGTCCGGTGGCCACACCACGCCGATCGCCGGCGACAAGCCCGGTGGCCGCCGCGGCGACCCGTTCAAGGACGACAAGCGCCTGTACTCGATCACCGCCAAGAACCTGGAAACCTACGCGGACAAGCTCAGCGATGGCCAGAAGGCGATGCTGAAGAAGTACCCGGACACGTACCGCATCGACGTCTATCCCACGCGTCGCACCGCGGCGGCGCCGCAGTGGGTCTACGACCACACCTTCAAGAACGCCACCCGCGCCAAGCTCAACGGTGACGTGGTCGAGGGCGCGTATGGCGGCATCCCGTTCCCGATCCCGAAGAACGGTGCGGAGGTGATGTGGAACCACATGCTGCGCTGGCGCGGCGCCTCGTGGGAATTCCAGGTCAACCAGTACCAGCTCACGGCCGACGGCAAGGCGGTGCTCACCACCGAGGGCCGCGCCGACCAGCAGGTGCCCTACTACTTCCAGGACGGCAGCCCCGAGCAGTTCGCCAAGGCCAATGAGTACTGGATGATCCGGCTGATCAATTCCGGCCCGCCGATCCGCGCCGGCGAGGCCATCGTCGGCCGGGTCAACATCGACGGCAGCAAGGATCAGGCCTGGGTGTACCTCACCGGCCAGCGCCGCGTGCGCAAGCTGCCCAACCCGTGCTGCGACACGCCCACGCCTTCGACCGCCGGGGTGATGAGCTTCGACGAGATCGAGGTTTGGAACGGCAGGCTCGACCGCTTCGACTGGAAGCTCGTGGGCAAGCGCGAGATGATCATTCCGTACAACGGCAACAAGCTGCTGCAGCCCAAGACCGATGCCGAGGTGATCGGCGCGCACCACCTCAACCCCGACCATGTGCGCTGGGAACTGCACCGCGTGTGGGTGGTCGAGGCCAGCCTGCGCGCCGGCCAGCGCCACCAGGCGCCGAAGAACCGCTACTACTGCGACGAGGACACCTGGATCTGCGTGCTCGGCGACCGCTGGGATGCCAACGGCCAGCTGTGGAAGACGCTGTGGGCGCAGACCTTCGTGGCGCCGGACCTGCCCGGTACGCCGGTGGGGTCGTTCGGCTTCAACGACCTGGTGTCCGGGCAGGCCTTCCTGGGCAACCTTTACAACGCCAAGAACTCGCAGTACGCGATCAAGCCGCGCCATGCCGACAGCGTGTTCACGCCTGACGCGCTGGCCGGCGAAGGCGTGCGCTGAAGGTCGGTCCGACCGTGACCACCCGTCTGCCGTTACCCGGGCTGCTGCGCGCGGCAGGCATCGCGTTCGCCCTGGCCGCCTGCGGCGGCGCGAGCGTTGCCGCGGTGGGCGATGCACTC